>CAWIEL010000115.1:0-85248 GCA_963835025.1 uncultured Acidobacteriota bacterium | reverse complement strand
CAGGCATGAGGTCCGACCCGGAGTCGCTAGGCGGAACCTCTCGGATCTTTACCTTGACATGCAAATTCGGATGGTTGCAGGGTTTGCGGAAGTCTCTGAAAGGAAAGAAAGTTTGGTTGCGGGGGTTGGATTTGAACCAACGACCTCCGGGTTATGAGCCCGACGAGCTACCAGACTGCTCCACCCCGCACAAACATCATAGCGGATGAAGCGAGTACGGTCAACGTTTGCGGGGCTGGGCGAAAAATTTTATTACCAGGAGCTGTAAGCTTCGTTGGTGATGGGGGACATGCCTTCGGCGGCGGAATGAATATCTGAAATGCCGTTGCAGGTTTGTTCCGGGCTGAGTGAGACGTCGTCTTCCACCGTGACCCAGTCTTGCCCGTGAGTCATCGGGTCGGTGGGAATTCGGTTGATGTATTTTTCGTTCACCAGATCGTCCAGCGAAGATGGCCCGCACTCTTTATCGCGGGTGTAATCCTGAATCGCTTCACGCAGAACTTTCAAGTCGGAGCGCAGCACGGTTTCGTGGGACTTTTGGATGACCATGTCGTAGCGGACCACGGCAATGGCCATCAGAATGACGATGATGGCCATGACCACCATCATTTCGATCAGCGTGAAGCCCGCGTCGACGCCCGACGTCGGCGATTTCGCAATTGCACGAATTTTGAAAATTTAGACATGGTCTCTACTCGACTTCAGCCCTACGAGCTAACAAGATCTCTACCAGTCCGAATATTTCGTTCCGTCCAGCGCGGTCCCTGACGATTTGCTGTACACGTCGAACACGTCTTGCCCGCCCCAGCCCGTCGCGTCCACATCATCCTGCACTGAACGCAGTCCCCAGTCTTTATTTTTGGTCATGGGGTCCACCGGAATCTCGCGCAAGAAGCGAATCCGTTTGTTGTCGGCGCCGGTCAACTGGGTTGGCTTGACCAAAGAATCCAAGTCGGTTGGATAGCCTTCGGTGCCGGCTTTCACCTGGATCAGGCCTTTGTCCGCCGTATCCTTATACCGGTCGATGGCCTCGCGCATCTGCCGCAGATCCCAACGCAGCTGGTCTTCCTTGGCCCGCCGAATCTGGTTGCGTGCCAGCGGCACGGCGACGGTGGCCAGTACCAGCAAAATGGCGCAGGCGACGATCAGTTCCAGAAGCGTGGTGCCTGCCGCTTTGCCGCGCAACCTACACGCGGGCACGGCAGAAAAGAGGGAAGAGCCGCGCTGGCCGAACAACCGGCGATTTCTTTGCGCGTTCATAAAATACTTCACCTGAATCGTGGCTTCGCCCGAAACAATCGGTATCGGCTGCTGCTGCGAATTGTGCGCGTTCACCTGCAAGATCTGCAGATGTGAAGTGCCGGGGCCAACGGCATGGATCACGAAGCCCAGCACCGTTCCGGTGCCGTTCACTCCGGGCGTATTCGGTTGGCGCGTGGCGGAGACGATCACTTCGCCTTTTTGCTGGTCAATGCGCTGCACGATGGCGATTTCCTGCGTCCCGCCGGAAAGGAATCCGCCGTTGCGCACCTCTTCCACGCGAATCACTGCCGGATCGTAGTGAATCAGCAGTGGGATCGAATACAAATCACTGACGTTCGAAATCGCCAGGCCCAGCGTGGCGGTGTCACCGGTTTTCATGCTGGTGGTCGAGGGCTCAAAGTGCAATTGTACTGCCGCCGCTCCAGCCGGCGAGGAATCGGGCATCACTGCGGGCGCCGTGTTTTGGGGCATGGCCGTCGGCGTGATGGCCGGCAGCGGGCTAGGCGCGACCGGCTTCGGCGCAACCGCAGCGACTGGCACCGGCGGAGTCGTCTCCACGCTGGCTTCTTCGCGGTACACGCGCACATTCGAATCGGTACCGGCCGCCATCGGTTTCAGGTTCTGCGCGCTCAGCGAAGGCAGCCGCAGGATGTGCGGCGTCAGCACGATCAAAGTTTCGTCTTCCATCACCGACGTGCTGTTGTCCGAGAAGAAATACTTCATCAGCGGAACTTCGCCGATGCCCGGGATTCCATTGATGTTTTTGGTGTCGGTGCGCTCGATCAAGCCGCCCAGCACGCTGACTTCGCCTTCTTTCAGGCGAATGTCGTGTTCGATCTTGCGCTGGCTGATGACCGGCTGGCTGATGCCGCCGATGTTGCTGGTGCCGATGATCGAGGAGACTTCCACGGTCAGCTTCATGCTGACTTCGCCGTCGGGATGCACGCGCGGGGTGACTTCGATATTCACGCCGACGTCGATGTATTGGAACTGGGTGTTGACCAACGGGTTGACCACACCCGAGCTGCCGGTGACGCCGACACCGACGCCGGCCTGGAAGCTGCCGGTGGCAACTGGCACGCGTTGGCCGATCTTCAAAGTGGCTTTTTGCCCGTCGGTGACGCGCAGTTCCGGGTCTTGAATAATTTTGGTGCGGTCGTCGGTGAGAATTGCGTTGGCCTGGGCCCCCGGCAGAGTGATAGCGAAATCCTGCCAGCCAATTTTTTTCAGATTGTTTAGGGTGATCTGCGGCGAGCTGCCGGTCGTCGAAGTCGTGCTGGTGGTGGTTGTGGTCGAGGTGGTCGAGGTGGTCGAAGTCGAGCCGGGCTGAAACGCGGACCGCGGGCTGAACGCCACCGAAATGCTTTGCCCCGGCAGGACGCCCAGATCGCGCAAGCGGTTGACACTCGCGGTCAGCACCTGCACGTGAATCAAAACTTCCGGCTTGGCGCGATCGATGTCGCTGATAATTTTCGCGGCTAGAGCCAGCTTATCGGGCGTATCGCGAATCACGATCGCGTTCTGTGCGTTCACCTGCTGCAGACGGTGCAGGTCCAGCAACTGGCGCAAGCCGTTCACCACTTCGGTCAGATCCTGCGGGGTCAGCGTATTGGCTAAATAAAAAGTTCTTACTTCTTCGTCTTCCACGTCCTTGCGCTTCTGCGGCTGGTCCGGGGCGACGAAAATCACGCTGGGCGTGACGGGCTTCCAGAACGCTTTGCTTTCAAGCGATACCGCGTCGAGCGCCTGTTCGAGCGTAACGTTCGGTAGCTCGGCAGTGATGCGCCGCGAAGTAAAGTCCGGATCGAAAATCACGCTAAGGCCGGCCAACTTGGCGATGGTTTCGTACACAACCCGCGCGTCGTTGGTCATCTTCAGGTTGATGGGTTCGCGGGAGAGCGGCTTCAGTACCGGAGGCCCGGACAGCACCGTCTCATCCGACGCCTGCGCCGAGGTCTCGGGGCGGGGATTGCTCGCCGCCAGCAGCGCGTCCATGGTCCGCTTCACTTCCTGGTCGGCGGCTACGTTGGAGGGATCGATCAGCTGGGCCTTCTGAAATTCTGCCAGGCCCAACTGCAAATCGCCGGCTTTTACCGCTTTTTGCCCCTGCCGGATATGGAATTCGCCGGCATCGTAACGGGCCTGCTGGGCGCGTAGTTTGTATTCAGCGTTGGTGGGGTCGGAACGGAGCGCGCGCTCGTAGTGAACTAGCGCGGTATCATAATCTTGGATTGCTTCTGCTTTCTTGCCTTCGGTGAGGTCGGTGTTCCCCTTGGGGCATCCTCCCAGCGCCAACGCGATTAGCGCCAGAAGTGCAACATATCGTAAACGATGCAAAAGTCAGCCTCCGCAGGGTTTCCTAAATCCTTCCAAGTCTAGCATCCGGTCTGGGGCCCGGCAAGGAATCCCAAAAATGCACAGCGTGAAGTTAGACGTCCATGAAACAGAAGTGCCGCCTGCAATCCAATTACAATTCTGTCAAAATTCCTGATTTGGACCGGAAATCTTTTTGATTGCGAGACTTGCAGCATCTCCATGGCCACGGCTATTATGGATTTGTGGCAAAATCGAACACCGATAAGAACCAACACACCGGCGTCCGGATTGTTGCGCAGAATCGCGCCGCCTCTTATAACTACACGCTCTCCGACACCATGGAGGCTGGAATCGTTTTAGTTGGCACCGAAGTCAAAACCCTGCGGGAAGGTAAGGGCGCGCTTCGCGAATCTTTCGCCGAGATCAAAGGCGGCGAAGCTTGGCTGATCAATTGCCATATACCCGAGTACCTGCCGGGTGGGGCGCGCAATCACGACCCGCTGCGCAAGCGTAAGCTGCTGCTGAACCGCCGGGAAATCGACCGGCTGCTGGTTCAGACCCAGCAGAAGGGCATGACCATCGTCCCCACCAAGATTTATTTTCGGGACGGCATCGCCAAATGCGAAATATCCGTGGCTAAGGGTAAGAAATTCCACGATCGGCGGGAAAGCGAAAAGCAGAAAGAAGCCAAACGTGAAGCGAATGAGGCCATCGCCCGTTCCAAGCGCCGCGACTATTAGAGACTTGTAGAGACTTGCGTGTAGCAGTACGAAAAATTAGAAACTTCTTGTTGTTTGAGCAGCTCGAACTCTTATTCGAAAGGGAGCCATGCAGATCCAACTTGAGAACCAGCCGTATGCTTCAATTCACGCCGACGCACTCGTCACTTATATTTTTGACCAGGATAAAAAAGTCGATGGCCTGCTTGTCGACATCGATTCCGCCATGGATGGCCGTTTGGCAGCTCTGGTAACCGCGGGCGAAATTACCGGTAAGTCGCTGCAGCCGGTGCTGGTCCATTTTCCCGAAGGCATGGACGCCAACCGCCTGCTGGTTCTTGGGGCGGGAAAGCCTGAAAAATTTGCTATCGGCGATTTGCGCAAGATTGCCGGCACGGCGCTGCGTTATCTGAAGACTCGCGGCGTGAAGAAATTCGTTTTCCTGGCGCGCGAAGGTGATCGCGGGACGGCCGCGGTGCAAGCTGTGGTAGAAGGTCTGATCGTCGCCGACTTCGAATCGAACAAATATCACACCGAAAAGAAAAAAGATCAGGAGATCCAGACCGTCGTGCTGGCCGGGTTCGATGCGGCGCAGAATCTGCAGGAAGCCATCGAAAACGGCCGGGTAGTCGCGGAATCGCAGAATTTCGCGCGCGATCTGATCAACGAGCCGTCGAACCGCCTGACTCCTCGGATGCTGGCTGCGAAAACTGAAGCCATGGCCAAGGAAGTTGGCTTGGGCGTGGAAGTTCTCGACGAGCGCAAAATTTCCGAACTGAAGATGGGCGCGCTGATTGGCGTGGCTCAAGGCAGCGCCGAGCCGCCGCGGATGATCGTGCTGCGTTACACGCCGGCGAATGTGCGCGCCGACGCCCCGGTGCTGGGGCTGGTGGGCAAAGCGATCACCTTCGACACCGGCGGCATTTCCATCAAGCCCGCCGACCGAATGGAATTGATGAAGTACGACATGGGCGGCGGCGCCACTATGATCGGCGCGATGCGCGCGCTGGCTTATTTGAAGCCCGGCATCTCGGTGATCGCCGTGATTCCGTCCGCGGAAAATATGCCCGGCGGACGCGCCCAGAAGCCCGGCGACGTGCAAGTGGCCATGTCCGGGAAAACGATCGAAGTGATCAACACCGACGCCGAAGGCCGCATGGTCCTCGCCGATGGTGTCACCTACGCTAAGAAACTCGGTGCCACTCACCTGATCGACGCGGCCACGCTCACCGGCGCGATCGGCGTCGCGCTGGCCAACGTGCACGTCGGTGCGTTCGGCACCCCGCGCGATTACCTCGACCAATTTCTGGATAGCGCCAAAGCCGCTGGCGAAAAAATGTGGCCGATGCCCATCGACGACGAGTATCGCGAAATGATCAAGAGCGACATCGCCGACATTCGCAACACCGGCAGCGGCAAGGGCGGCGGCGCCAGCACCGGCGCGTGGTTCATCAAGGAATTTGCGGAAGATACTCCGTGGATTCACCTCGACATCGCTTCAACTTGCTGGGTGGAAGAGGGAAGGGCTTGGCTGGCGAAAGGTCCGACCGGCGTGGCGATTCGCTCGATTATTGATTTTGCGATGAAGCTGTAATCCCGCCATCACACCGAACCGGGGATTGCCGCGCCTTTACATTTTTTCCGGCGCGGTAATTCCCAAAATTCCCAGCGTGGTTACCAGTTGCTCGCGCACCAGCGACGTGACCAGCAGCAGGAACGCGCGCTTTTCCGGGTCGGTTTCCTTCAAGATGTGATGCTTGTGGTAGAAGACGTTGAACATCTGCGCCAGCTCGAAGGCAAAGCGCGTCAGGAAATTCGGTTCCAGCGAAGTGAGCGTCACTTCCAGCCGCGCGTCGAGCGAAGCCGCCAGCACTACCAAATCCCAAATGTCGTCGTTCTCCGCGCCAGTTAGGAATTTCGTCGCGTCGATTTCGCCGTTGCGCAGCTTGGCGATGTTGGTCGCGTCCTCGATCGCCAGCGCCGGATCCAGTTCCGATCCTTTACGCAAAATTCCGTTGATACGCACCACCGCGTACTGCACGTAAGGGCCGGTCTCGCCTTCGAAACTCAGCGCGTCTTTAAAGTCGAACGCGATCACCGTCGAGCGGGTGAACCGCAGCAGAAAATAGCGCAGCGCGCCGATGGCTATGGCGTGCGCGATGGCTCGGCGTTCCGCTTCGGACGCTTCGGGCTGCCGCGTTTCCACTTCTTTCAGCGCGCTCGCTTCCATCTGGTCCAGCAAGTCGTCGGCTTTTACGCCCTGGCCTTTGCGGCCGCTCACTTCGATGTAGGGCCGCTTGGCGTCTTCTTCCGGAATTTCGTAGCCCATCTCGATGGCGCAGCGCGGCGTGAGCGCGACCACGTTGTAGGCAAAATGCTTCAGATGATCGGCTTGGTCGTTGTAGCCCAGCGCGCGCAGTGCGGCGACCACCACTTTTTGCGGGTAGGCCTGCCGCGAATCGATCACGTTGAAAAGCTCGTGGGCCCGGCCGAAATGCGGCGCGCCGGGATCGTCGCTTTCGCTGTTCGTGATCCAGGCTTCGTGGCCGTCGGGATGCTTGTGAAAATGGCGGTAGTGGAAATCGCGTTCGAGCAGGCCGAATTTCCAGAGATGCAGCGCGATGTCTTTGCCAACGTAGGTGACGGTTCCAGTCGAGCGCACTATCACTTTGGCATCGGCTTCTTCCGGATTTTCTTCGGCCGCAGGCTCGGTGGATTCCGCGCCCGCTTTAGCGGCAGCGTCCGCGGCCGGCGTTCCCGCCGCGCGTTCGGCCGGCAATTGCATGATCCAGCATTCCGCATTTTTGCCGGACGCAGCCAATTCCACCGCACCGCGCTGCTTCAGCATCTGAAACGCCGCATCCCAGAAATTCAGGCGCAGAATATCGCTTTCCTGGGTCAGCAAGTCGTAATCGATTCCCAGACGATCAAGCGTGCGCAAATGGCAATGGTTGATCGCCGTCGAAACCACTTCGGCCATCGCCGCCGCGTCGCCATGGCCTTCTTCGATGTCCTTCAGCGTCTGATTGCGCAGTTCGAGGCGCGATTTGTCTTCGGCCAGAAAATTCGTCACCCGCGCGTATAAATCCCAGCAGACGTAATCGAATTTCGGCGCCGCGGCCAGCGCCGCGACCTCCGCCACAGATTTTTTCTCGATGTGCAGGAAACCCAGCACCACATCCGCGACCTGCACGCCGGTGTTGTCGATGTAGTTCTGCACTTCGACGCGCCGCCCGGCATGGCGCAGCACGCGCGCGAAGGTATCACCCAGCACCGCATTGCGCAGGTGCCCGATATGCGCGGCCTTATTGGGATTGATGCTGGTGTGCTCGACGATCGTTTTTACCGCGTCTGCCTTCGGTGGGACCGGTTCGGCGTCGGCGGCGGATTCGTCGCTCGCTTCGCCGCAAGCGGCGCGGAAAAAGGAGGCGCGGTCGAAGAACGCATTCAGGTAGCCGCCGCCCGCGACTTCCACGCGCGCGATGCCTTTGATCGGCTTCAGCGAATTCGCGATTTCCTGCGCCAGCGCCCGCGGCGCTTTCTTCATCCGCTTGGCCAGCTCGAAACACACCGGCGAAGCCGCTTCGCCCATGGACAGTTTCGGCGGACGCTCGGTGATGATCGCTACGTCCGTCTTATAGCGCTCGTGAATGTGCTGCCGCAGCGCCTTGCGAAACCGCTCCTCGACGACTTTGTACACAAGTCTCCTTCGCTGCCCAGACGGGAATGAGTCCCGCAATTATAGGGAACGCAGCGGAGCGGGTCAAAGCGGAGACAAAACCCGCTGGCTTCCAAGAAGGTCTGTATTGCAGCGGAAGCTCGGAAGTACCTAGCTTATCGGTGTGTTCGAAAAAACGCGCGGCTAGTCCAACAGCCGGCGAGCAGCAATCCAGGAAGAGCAAAGCTCAGCAGGAGCAGCGTGGAAGGTTCAGGCATCGCCGCCCGCACGGTGATGGATGCATCGTTCTCGGTAATGGTGCCACCGGTTTGGCCGGTTGCCGGATCGACCGAGATGGCATCGAGCACCAGATTCACGATGCCCGGATACGTCAGACTTGGATCGAAGAATTGTAAGTTGATGGTCGCCAGATCGATGATACCGGTGCTCTGGCCCGCCGCCAGCGTGATCCCCGGATACCCGATGCCATCGATAAAACTAGCCACGTAAGGCTCGAACGGTTCCGGTCCGCCGGTCAATTGGAAGGTGATCGGCGCGCCGGTGTTGTTCAGCACGTAGCCCGTGAACACAACGGACGTGAACGAGTTCGAGCTGACCGTCGCCATTTGGTTCTGCGGGGAGGTGTAGACGATCGAAAGCGAATCGGACTTTGCCGGCTGGCTGACCGCGCCAAACAAAAACATGAGACTGCCGGCGAGCAAAAGGAGCCTGGAACGGAGCGCCATGGTTCCCTCCAAAATTAAGCGAAGTATGTCCAATGTAGCGACGGAGGTAAAGTAGATTTGCTATTAACGGAGATTAGCTCTGACTCCTCGTTTGACACCTTGGGGATCGCGGACTAGTATCGATTTTCGTTCCAGCCCGCGCCCGACGTTCGAATCAAATTTATGACTTCCGCTCGCGTTGCTTACTTCGACTGCTTCTCCGGCATCAGCGGAGACATGGTGCTGGGCGCGCTGGTCGATGCCGGCGCGAACCTTGGCGCCATCGAAGCCGAGCTGCGCAAACTCGGACTCGAAGGCTGGAGCATTTCCGCCGAAAAGGTGCAGCGCGGCCAGATTTTTGCCACGCACGTGAACGTCGTCACCAGCGAAGGCCATCACCACCGCGGGCTTTCGATCATTCTGGGCCGCATCGAAAAGGCGCAACTGGCGCCGCGCGCCGCCGAACGCGCCCACCGCATCTTCACCCGCCTCGCTGAATCTGAAGCCAAAGTTCACAATCTGCCGGTCGAGAAGGTTCATTTCCACGAAGTCGGCGCGGTCGATTCAATCGTGGACATTGTGGGCGCCTGCGTGGGCTTCGAAATGCTCGGCATCGAAGAATTTTCCTGCTCGCCGCTCGACGTTGGCGCGGGGCAAGTGAAAACCGCGCACGGCCTGCTGCCAGTTCCGGCGCCGGCCACCGCTGATCTGCTGAAGGGCGCGCCGGTTTACACCAGCGGCATCCAGAAAGAACTGGTCACGCCGACGGGCGCGGCCATTGCCACCACTCTTTCCACCAGCTACTCGAAAATTCCGGAGATGAAGCTCGAGTTAATTGGCTACGGCGCGGGCTCGATGGACTTTCCGGAAAAAGCCAACGTGATGCGCCTGCTCATCGGCGAAGCCGAATCGCACGCGGGAAAAACCGCCCATCACATTGGCGATGCGCCCATCGCCGTCATCGAAACCAATCTCGACGATATGAGCCCGCAAATTTACGGCTATTTCGTCGAACGCGCGCTCGGCGCCGGCGCCCTGGATGTTTTTTCTACTCCGGTGCAGATGAAGAAAAACCGCCCAGGCCTGCTGGTCACGATTTTGTGCGAGCCGGCCAAGACCACGCAGCTCACCGGTCTGCTATTCAAAGAAACCACCACCATCGGCGTGCGCATCCACGAAGCTCAGCGCCGCACCCTGGCCCGCGAATTTCTGCATGTGGAAACGCGCTTCGGTCCGGTGCGCATGAAACTTTCTCGCCTCAACGGCTCAATCTTGAACGCCACGCCCGAATTCGACGACTGCCGCCGCATCGCCGCGGAGAAAGGCATCCCGCTGAAGGACGTATTGGCCGCCGCGACCTTCGCCTTCCAAAAACAACACGAACAAGCAAAGTAACGGCCCATCCCGCCTCACCACGCAATCTCCGTGCCCTCCCGGTTTCTCTCGGTGTTCTCTGTGGTTAGTCCTGTAGGTTTAGAGCCGCCCCCTGCTAAAATAAAACCAGGCAAACGAACGCCGGGACATTCGAACTCTTCATGGGAAATCCTAAAGACAAGTATTACCTCACCACGCCGATCTACTACGCGAACTCGCGCCCGCACGTCGGCTCGGCTTACACCACCATCGTTTGCGACGTGATCGCCCGCTACAAGCGCATGTGCGGCTTCGACGTCGCCTACCTTACCGGCACCGACGAGCACGGCGTCAATATCGAACGCGCCGCCGAAAAAGCAGGCATCACCCCGCAAGAGCTGGTCGACAAAAACGAAAAAATCTTTCGTGATTTGTGGAAGCTGCTGGGGATTAGCATCACCGATTTCGTGCGCACTACTTCCGACGAGCACGCCCGCGCGGTGCAAACACTGGTCCGCCGCACCATGGAACGCGACGCGCAACTGCCCGAGGCCCAACGTTCGATCTACAAAGCAAAATACGAAGGCCGCTACTGCATCTATGACAATCTCTATGTCACCGATACTCCCGAGCCGGCCAATTGCCAGATCTGCGGCCGCCCGGCGGAACTGATCTCCGAAGAAAATTATTTCTTCAAACTTTCGGCGTACCAGGATCGCCTGCTCGAGCTGTACAAATCGCATCCACAATTTGTGCAACCAGATTTTCGTCTGAACGAAGTGCGCAGCTTCGTCGAAAGTGGCCTGAAAGATGTCTCGATCAGCCGCAAAACGATCAAGTGGGGAATTCCGTGGCCCGGCGACCCCGAGCACGTTTTCTATGTGTGGTACGACGCGCTGACCAGTTACATGACCGGTGTCGGCTACGGCGAAGGCGCAGACGGCGAAGCGAATCCGCGGTTCAAAAAGTTCTGGCCCGCCGATCTGCACATGATCGGCAAAGAAATTATTCGCTTTCATGCGGTTTACTGGCCCGCATTTCTGATGGCCGCCGGCCTGCCGCTGCCCGGGAAAATTCACGCGCACGGCTGGTTGCTCTTCGAGCAGGAAAAAATGAGCAAGTCCAAAGGCAACGTGGCCTACGCCGAGCCCATCGTCAAAACTTTAGGCAACGACGCCCTGCGCTACTATTTGCTGCGCGAGGTAGTCTTCGGTCAGGACGGAAATTTCAGCCGCGAAGCGCTGATTACTCGCTACAACGCCGATCTCGCGAATGGCCTCGGCAACCTCGCCAGCCGCACTCTGGCGATGATCGAGCGCAATTTCGGCGGAGTAATTCCGGCCATCGAAGCTCCCGCGGAATCCACGCTATGGAGCAAAGACGATCTGGGCGTGACGCTGGCGAAGAATCACGCGCCAGAAGCGGTGCGCGTCGCCCAGGATGCTTTCGCGCGTTTCGATTTTTCGGCCTACGTCAGCGCGGTGTGGCTGCTGGTTTCGCAAGTCGATCAGTTCCTAGCCATCGCAAAACCCTGGGCGGTGAAAGAGGTCCACGGCCAGCAGGCGATTTTGTATCGTGCGGCCGAAACGCTGCGCATCGCCGTGGTTCTGGCGCATCCGGTGATCCCCGAGGCCACCCAAAAAATCTGGGAGCAGCTGGGACAATCGGGCAAGCTCGAAGACGTTCGCATCGATCAGCTTGAATGGGGCGGCCTTAAGCCCGGAACCAAAATCGGAAAACTCGAAGCCGTTTTTCCACGCGCGGACAAGAAAGAAACTCTGGAGAAAATTGAGATCATGGAAAACGAACTGCGCAATCCCGGCTCCGCATCACCGGCTGAACCGAAGCCATCCGCACCGGCCACCACCGAAGCAGACGTGCCCAAGCCCGGCGCCGCAGCGTCGGCACAGCCCGCCGCTGCCGGGGCAGCCGCTGAACCCACCAAAATTGGAATTGAAGATTTCACTAAAGTGGAACTGCGCGTCGGCCAGATCAAATCCGCCGAACGCATTCAGGGCGCGGACAAACTGCTCAAGCTCATGGTCGACATCGGCGACGAAGTGCGCCAAGTTCTCGCCGGAATCGCCCTGGGCTATGCGCCTGAAGAACTGGTCGGCCGCAAAGTCGTGGTGGTCACCAATCTCGCGCCGCGCAAAATGCGCGGTCTCGAGTCGAACGGCATGTTGCTCGCCGCCTCAGCCGGGGCCGACGGCAAGCCCATTCTCTGCACCTTCGCCGAAGATATTCCGGTCGGCTCGAAAGTGAAATAAGGATTCCCTAACGGTTTCGCGGCAACGAACATCAAAATTAGAGGAACGCCTTTGCAAATTGTCGATTCTCACGCGCATCTCGAATCCGCCGACTTCGACGCCGACCGCGCCGAAATGCTGGCGCGCGCCAAAGCTGCCGGCGTGCAAGCTATCCTGGCCATCGGCAGCGGCGGTTCCGGTCCCGATAAGTTGGACGCCGCCATGTCCGTCGCCGCGAATTACGATTGGATCTACGCTACGGTCGGCATTCACCCGCACGACGCCGCACTCGCCACCGAAGATCATTACGTCCAACTCGACGAGCTGGCCAAGTACCGCAAAGTGATCGCCTGGGGCGAAATCGGCCTCGACTATCACTACGCCGAGCCCTCGCGCGAAATCCAGCAAGCTGTTTTCCGCCGCCAACTGGCCGGGGCGCGCACCGCGAAGCTTCCCATTGTGATTCATTGCCGCGACGCCTGGGACGATTGCCTGGCCATCCTGCGCCAGGATTGGGCCCGCACAGGACTAGGCGGGATTTTCCACTGCTTCACCGGAACTACTGCCGAGGCCCTCGCCGGAATCGAAATGGGCTTCCTGATTTCCTTCGCCGGCAACGTTACCTATCCCAAAATGCAGCACCTGCGCGACGTGGCGCGCGATTTGCCGCTCGACCGCCTGCTCACCGAGACCGATTCGCCTTTTCTTCCGCCCCAGGGCCAGCGCGGAAAACGCAACGAGCCGGCCAATGTGGCAGAGGTAGCGCAGACGCTTGGTAGTGTGAGAAACTTAGGCACCGAAGAAATAGCTGCGACGACTGCGGCGAACTTTAGGCGTTTTTTCAGGCTTGGTGCTTCGTAATCCAGCCCGGCCAAGGTGACCCTTTCAGGATGGCTTTCGCTGTCCAGACCGCCCGGAGCATTTTCGATCTGGTTCGCGACGATTTGGCGCTCGTCGAACAGGAAATTGCCGCCGAAAATAGCGCGGCCATCGAACCGGTCTGCCAAATTTCCAGCTATTTGACCGAAGGCGGCGGCAAACGCCTGCGCCCCGCGTTACTTCTGCTTGCAGCCGGAGCGTCCGGCTACCGCGGAAAATCCGCGATCCGCCTCGGTGCCGTGGTCGAAATGCTGCACAGCGCCACGCTGATTCACGACGATGTGATTGATGCCGCCGATACTCGCCGCGGCCGGCCTAGCGCAAATTCCCGCTGGGGCAATCACATGAGCGTCCTGGCTGGCGATTGGCTCTACATGCAATCCTTCGAAGTCGCTTTGCGCGAACGCAATTTCGCGGTCCTCGATATTCTGATCGACCTCACCCAGAACATGGTCGAAGGCGAATTGCTGCAGCTCACCCGCCTCGGCCGCATCGACGTGAACGAAACCGAAGCCACCGAGCTGGCCTACCGCAAGACCGCGTGCCTCTTCAGCGGCTGCGCGCGACTGGGCGCGGTGCTGGGCCAACAGCCCAAGGAAATCGAAGACGCCCTCGCCAACTACGGACGCAACGCTGGATTGGCGTTTCAGCTTGTAGATGACCTGCTGGATTTCACCGCTTCTCCCGAGCAACTGGGCAAGCCGGTGCTGAACGATTTGAAAGAAGGCAAGGTCACGCTGCCGCTGATTTTCGCGTTGGAAAATCACCACGCGCTTAACGGCTCCGACGGAGCCAGCAACGGCCACACGCATGCCAACGGCAACGGCGAAGGCCGCAAGCTGGTTTCAAAAGTTTTGGAAGAGCGCGACTTTCAGACCGTGCGCCCGGAGCAAATTACTCGGCTGGTGCAGGAAACCGGCGCCCTCGAGCGTTCCGCAAAATTGGCTCGCGAATACGTGCAGACCGCCAAGGCTTGTCTCGACGTTCTGCCGGACACGCAATACCGCCGCGCTCTGCACGCGATTCCTGATTTCATCCTCGAACGCCAGAATTAAACTACCGCTGGAAAATTAGTGAGCGGCCCCGGCCGTCGATCCGCCCTTGCCGAAGCGAACTTCGTGCGCCACCAGATCTGCGCCGATGGGCTTGGCGTGAATCACCACCCGGTCTCCGACTTTCAAATCTTTCAGCGTGGCTGCTTCGCCGTTTTTCAGGAACGAAGTGTTCGCGGCGATCTTCACCACCGTGGTTTGCTTGTCGGTCGTTTCCACCGTGACCGTGTCATCACCGATTGCCGTTACCGTACCCATCACGTGGGTATAGGTGCCGTGCGCGGCAAGCGCCGCCGCGAGAACCAAGAAAACGATCGCGATAGAGAACTGCTTCTTCATGGCCTTCCTCCGAAAACTCATATCCAACATATGGTTGGTCGCTTGTTGCAGAACCGATTCCTTTTTTACTTCGACGGACCATTCAGGAATTCGTTTTCCTGCTGTTCTTCCTTCATGTCCATCGGACTTCGTGGGTTGTTATTTTCCATCTCCAGCAATTCCTGGCGTGTCACTTGCGGCAGATGACGAACGTAAAGCACCAGCTTCCAGGTGTCCTGATCGTTCAGGCCGCCCGCGCCCCACGCCGGCATTCCGGTGAATCGCACTCCATTCTCGATGATGTAATAGAGCTCTCCGTCGGTCTTATTTTGAGTAGCGGCCAGGGTCATGTCCGGAGCCTGCGGATACATGTTGCGTCCCATCTCCACGCCGCCGCGGCCGTCATTACCGTGGCAGATGGCGCAGTGATCCGCAAAATGCATGCGCGCCTGGGCCAGGTTTTCGGGCGTATTGGCCACTGGATTTTGCAGGTGCCGCACTTCTTTGGGAACGGACCAGTCCCGCACCTTCTCCGCCAGCCCGCTCTCCATCCCGCCCGGTTTCGACCGCGCCGACATGCCGGTGGTGGTCAGCCAGAAAATTCCGGCGCCAGCCAGCAGGGCTACGATCGCCACCGTCAGCACCACTGCGCGCACCAAGTTCATCCGTTCCTTCTCCGTGTCCGGCCACCACCTATCTTAGTAGTGAAATCGCCAACGCAGCTCGACATAAATTTCTCTCGGATCATTGTAATGGAATCCGCCGAAGGTCAAGCTGTTGTCGATCAGCAAGTGCCGGTTGGCGACGTTTAGACCGGTAACCGACGCACTGAAGTTCTCGCCGAAGTGCTTGCCCACCGAAAGGTCGAAGGTGGTGTGTTGCGGCAAGTACGCGCCCGGGAACTGCGCGTTCGGCGATCCGTTAGTGAAGCCCGAGCCATAGTACACGTTGGTCGATGCGAACGAGTTCCACGGCAAAGTGGCGTTGAATCCCACATTCAGCGTGTTGCGCTGATCGTGGTCCAACGGGCTGTAATTCGGATCGGGCGCGCAACTCGGATCGGTCGGCGGGAAGCAAATCAGCCCACCGGTAATCGCTCCGCGAGCGACCGCCACCTGGTTGGAATAGGCCAAGTGAAATTGGCCGCGGTTCCAGATGCGCGGCGAGCGCAGGGTCAATTCCCAGCCGTTGATCAAAGCGCCGTCGATGGTCACCGGAATGAAAATGTTCGACTCGCCGATATTGTTGTGGTCGAAGAAATTGTTGGCGCGGGTCTTGAACGTGTCGGCGTCGAGCACCCAGCCGCGGAAGGGAATGGTGACGCCGAATTGGTGTTCCTCGTCGCGCTCGCCGTGTAGCGGAACGAAGGACAATTGATCGCCGTTCTGAATCGCCGTCAGCAATGGACCGGTCAGCGAATTCAGCGGCGGCGCCTGGTAGTAGTGTCCGTAAAACGCGCGGAAGACGACCTGCGTTCGTGGGACACGGAACGCCACGCCGAACCGGGGGTTGATGGTGTTCTCCACCACTTGCGGCACGGTGAGGTCGGCGTAGGTCGCGCCTACAAAATGCGTCGGCCGCATCCCGGCGATCAGGGTAAGCCACGAAGTCACTTTGAATTGGTCATCGACGAACCCCGCGAACTGCCAGCCCGAAGGATTTTCGCGGTCGGTGATGGTGGGTGACCCCGAGCCATCGTTGAAGATCAGGTTGAAGTACTCGCTGTCGTTCTGGGCGAAGGTGTAGAAGCCCACCTGAAAGCTGTTCCGCGCAATGGTCGCGCTGAGCGTAGACTGCGCTCCGGCGTAGTTCGACGTGCGGTTGTCGGTAGAGGCCTGCGGCACGTCGTTAGGGTTGGCCTCGTAGTTCGCGGTGTTGCGATGGTAAAAGGGCGAAACGGTCAGAACCGCATTCGAGTTGATGGTATGGACCCAAGTAAACGCGGCGAAGCCGTCAGTTTCGTGCTGCCCATCGCGCAACGCGGTGCCGTCGTTCGGATCGTAGGGAATCTGATAGTAGTCCCGCCGCAGTTGTGCCACGAACCGCAGCTGATCTTTCGCGTCCAGGTTGTAAAGCAGCGTACCGAATCCGCCGAAGCCATTTTCCGCGTCGTGAAATACCTGGCCGATCGGGGTCTGCAATCCCAGGTTGCTGCGATTGCCGTTGACGCTGCCGTAGTACGCGAACTTCTGAGTGTGTCCGCCAAAATTCAGCTGATCGTTGGTCTGAAACCAGTTCCCAAACGTCGTCACCAGTTCCGCTTCGTTGTTGCGTTCGAACCCGGACCGCGGCACCACGCTGAATTCGCCGTAAGTGCGATCGCCCAGGCTCGCGTCGTAGCTGCCTCGCTGCACTTCCAGGTAATCAATATCTTTAGGGTCGATTTGTGGGCCCAGATTGCTGGCGATATTCGTATTCGGAATGGGCACGCCGTCGATCAGCCAGCTCACTTGATGCCCGCCGCGAATGTGCAGCTGGTCGTGGGTGTAATACGACCCCGGGACGTAGTCGGTGATCATCTGCAGACTGTTCGAGCGATCCGCACCGGGAGTCAGGGCGATGTCGCCGCGGCCGATCAGCGTCGTCGGCGTCACCGAATCGGTATTGGCCCGGTCGATCTGCTCGGACACGACTGTCGTTTGCTGCACCGACGTAAGGCTCAGCTGAAAATGCAATACCGGGGCGGCGTTGGACGTCACCGTAACCGTCTGCATCGAGGAGTCGAATCCCTGCTGCGACACCGTCACGGAATAATCGCCGACGATGATCGCGGAAAAGCTGAATTGCCCCTCGCCGTCCGTCTGCGTGGTCAGCATGTAATCTGAGGTTGTAGATTTCAGTACTACGGTGGCGCCCAAAATCGGCCGATGCTGCGGGTCGTGCACGATGCCTTGCACTTTCCCGTAGATGGTCGCTTGGGTTACCGAAGCGCACCACAAAAACAAGCAAAACACACAGAGTAAGGCTCTGCGCATAAAGACCTCCGCCTTGGATTTTTTTATTTATGGAAATGCGAGGCGAGGTCTATGCGCGAGGAGGCTGGAAGGGTTCCGCTAGGAAGCCGGAAGCCGCGTTCCGCGTTTCCGGTTGAAGCTCGAAGGTCTTGGGCAGGTTCAGCCGCGCGACCGAAATCAGATTCGACGGCTTGGTTGGTGCCAAAGGAGCGACGTACACATGCTGGGTCTGCATGTCGCCGCACTCGAACGCGCAGGTTGGCACTTGGGCCCCGCCACCGTGTTCGCAGTTTGAACCATGGTCCGGCTTTTGCGGCGAGGGCGCATGATTCATGGGGTGATGCGAACGGTGATGCGGCAGACAACACATGCCACCGCAGGCGGACATGTCCGCACTCGCAGGTTGCGCCAGCAATGACAGCGGCGCACACAGCAGCGACAAGATCACCAAAATGATCTGAATCCGACGCATCGCCACAAAGAGTAACACAACTCCAAAAAAATTTGACCCGGGGCCGCCCAAGAAAATTCGAGCGGGCCGGAATGCCGGGAATTTTACGGCTGAGGAGTGGCCGGCGCCAGTGCGGACTGAATCGCGGTCGTCAGCGTTTCCTGAAATCCATCCGGCATGAATCCATCTGCGCGATAGGTAATTCTTCCGGCGCGATCCAGAATCACCACCGTCGGTAGCGATTCCACCTTCATGAATTCATCCAGCCCGTCAGCGTAAAGCACTGGCACATTCCATTTTTCGCGCGCCAGAAACGGCGGGACCGCAGATTCGTCTTCGTCCGTATTCACCGCGTAAAAATCGATCGCCGTGTTACCCGCATAATTTTTGGCCACTTGCGCGAATTCCGGTTCCAGTTCGCGACAAGGCCCGCACCAAGTCGCCCAGAAACTCAGCACCAGCGTTTTTCCTTTTTCCTGTGCCAGCGGCAGCGCGGCACCGTCGAGCTTCCGCAGCTGAAAATCGTAGACGTCCTTAGCCTCGTGGTTCCGCGGCCCGCTCCCGGCCTTCGGCGCGGCCGTCGCCAGCCGGTCATACGCGTTGAGTATCGCCTCGCCCAGCCCCTGTTCGCTGCCGTGTGTCTGCTTCCACAGGTTGCCCAATTTCATGCGCACTTCGCGACGGTCTACTTTTCCGGAAGTGGTGTCGTCCGGCAGCACGAACGCGATCAGATACTCGTCGATCGCTTTTGGCAGGTCGTGGCGCAATTCCGCGATTTCGCCAATCTGCTCCGCGGCCAGCGGATTAGGATTCGTGGCGTAGCTGCGCTGGAGATCCTGCATCGCCGCGTCGTAATTCTTCTGCGATTTTTCAATTTGTCCGCGCAGGCTGTACAGCGCCGCCACCAGCTGATTGTGATGCTGCTGCCAATCCGCCAGTGAGACGCGCGGCGGTTTTTCCGTGGCCGAAGATTTTTCGATGCGGTCCAGCACCCGCGAAACATAACCCGATGCCCGCACCAGGCTGGCGTCGTCGCCTTGCTTCTGCAGCAAGCCCACCGCCAGCATCATCATTTCCGAATCATCGGGATGCAGCGCCACCAGCTGCTCTGCATATTGGAGCGCGCAGGCGTTGTCCTCCAGTTGTTCGCAGGATTCCACCAGCGCGCGAAACACCGCGCCCTTGCGCGGCGCGTCCGGATATTTCTGCAGGTAAGCTTTCAGGTTGCGCACAATTGCAGCGCGATCGTTTCCCGCATCGGAGATCGCTTTTTGCAGGGCGATCTCCGGATCGGCATCCTTCTTGGAAATCGAATCCGAAGAATTTTTCGATTGCGACCCCGGCTGAGCCGGATCCAGAGGGTTTTTCTGCGCAGCTAATGAGTAGGAAAACGGAAAAATCAGGCTCAGGAGCGCGGCAGCGAGTGCGAACGGGCGGAAACGCATTCCAGTGCTGATGGTATCACCCTTCGCTATTTCAAAGAGATGCTGCCGGAGGTCGATTTGACCTCCACCCGTCCCTTGCCATCGCCAATGCGCGCCTGAAATTCGTGTTTCCCGGTGGTTCCTTCCATGGTCACCGGAACCTCGGCGGAAATATCGCCGGAACTCGATCGCGCGTAGAACCGGAAGCTCGCCGTCCCGGGCACTTTCAATTCCACGTCACCACTATTGGTGCGAAAGTCCCAAAAACTGGTCGGCCCAGGATTGCCGTCGACGCTGACGTCTCCCGAAGAAGTACGCACGCGAACATCGTCCGACGCCCCGCGAATGGTCACGTCGCCGCTTCCCGTGTTCGCTTCGACCTTTCCCGCCGGATCGGTAATCTCGATCGAGCCCGATCCGGTCTGCAGCCGGATGTCGTCGTGAATCCGATCGAGCGTGATGTCACCCGAGCCGGAATTGACGCTGACCTGCCCGGAAATCTGGCTCAAATCAATCGAGCCGCTTCCGCCGGTCACCTGCACGTCGCCGGAAATGCTGGAGATTTTCAGATCGCCAGAACCGCCGATGAAATTCGCCGGCCCTTTCAGCCCGATCACTTCCAAATCGCCGCTGTTGGTTGTCGCGCGAATTTCGGAATCCGCCGGCACCGTAATGGTGTAGTCGATGGAAACGTCATGCGAGCTGGCGTTCGCTCCGATCCGCACCACGTTGCCGTCCTGCAACACCGGAGGGCCGGCCTGCACTTCGCCTACTTTGCGCTGTCCCGCTTTTTCCGACCAGGCGTGTACCTGAATTTCGCCGTGAATTCTCACTTCACCCGCCGGACCCGCAGCCACGCGTGAATCGCCGCCGCCGTTGATCAGCTCGATGCGAATCGGCCCGCTCACCGTCAGCGTCTTGTCGAAGCTGCCCTCCGCCGAGGGTTGCGAGGCGCAACCCGTCGCCGCCAGCGCGAGCCCAAGAAAAACTGCCGCAAAACCCAGCCGATTTGGCGATGGCTTCATCTGTGTGTGGCGTCTCCGTCGCAAGAGTGTAAGGCCTTCCGGCCACCCTTCCTACTAGAGATATACGAAAGCGCGCAAGCCGAAGTTCCGTGCAGAAGTGGGCATCAAATGCCGTTTGGCGGGCTACTTACTTATTCGTTTTCAGCAGGGAATTCAGCGAGCCTTGGCGATAGCCTTCCAGGTCGATCGTTACAATCGTGAAGCCGGCCTGCTTTACGCCCTCGACGATCTGCGCCGTCAGGGCCGGTTCCAGGCCCCGCGCCAGTTCGTCTTGTGCCAGTTCGATGCGGGCCAGTTCACCGTGCGCCCGCACCCGAAACTGCCGGAATTTCAGCGCGCGCAGCGCCGCCTCGGCGCGATCGACCTTCTCCATCAGCTCGGCCGTCACCGCCGTCCCATACGGTACTCGCGAAGATAGACACGCCGACGCCGGACGGTCCCATGTCGCCAGGCCTGCCTCGCGGGAGAGAAAGCGAATTTCTTCCTTGCTCAATTGCGCCTCAAGCAGCGGCGCCAACACGTGATGTTCGTGCGCCGCGCGATGTCCGGGTCGAAAATCGCGGGTGTCGTCCGCATTGATCCCGTAGACGATGGCCTCAACCCCACGAGACGCAGCCAGTTGATCCATCTGCTCGAAAAGTTCGTCCTTGCAGTGATAGCAGCGATCTGCGTTATTCGCGACGTACTGCGGATTCGCGAATTCGTTGGTGACGATAAATTCGTGGCGAATACCGCTGGCGTTGATGAACTTCTCCACCTGTTCACGGTCGTACCGCGAAAAACTCGCCGAAAGCGCGGTAATCGAAACGGCGCGCGCGCCTAACACTTGGTCTGCAGCCCAACCCAGATACGCCGAGTCCGCGCCGCCGGAAAGGGCCACCAGCACCGAATCCAGTTTTCGCAGGATCGCGAAAAGCGTTTGCTGTTTGACCAGCGCCCGCGCGGCATCGAACGGCTCAGGGGCGACGGCCGTGGCCGCCGCGTGATTCGCGAGAATTGGAAATTGCCGGCTGGTCATGTCCTTACGAGTATAACTGGGTGCGAGCTACTGAAAATCGAGTAAAACATCTACTTTGGAGTTGGGCGTATCCAGCTGCAGGAAATTCCCGATCTTGTCGTAGTGCACCGGCAGCCCGGAGAACGCCGCTTTGATGCCCTTGTCCATGAAGATTTGAAAGGCCAGCTTGTCGAAAAGCCCGTCGGCGGGAATCGGAAACGCTTTACGAATCCGCCGCTCACCTTCGATCGATAATCCGGTGAGCACCAGATTGCCCATGTGATATTGCGGACCCTCGCTCACCGTTACCGTGTAGCTGACCGTTCCGGCCTTGGCGTCGAAATTCGCCACCGGGTGAGTCTCCGCGCTCAGGTATCCGCTTTGCGCGTATTTATCCTGTACCCGCGCCCACATCGCTTCCATCTCGTTGCCGTCCGCCGCGCTGCCAGCCTGCATCTGCACCACGGAATTCAAATCCGCGCTCGATAGGCCCGAATTGCCGCTCCAGCTGATGCCGCCGAATTTGTACGCCGGCCCGGGATCGATTTGCGCGGTGATGATAATTGCGCCGGCCAGCGGATTCGCCGGTGGCGCGGCAAACTTGACCACCGGAGCGCCGAACTTCACCTGCAGGTACGAGTGCGCCAGATACACCGGACGCACCTGCTCGAATTCGAAAATTTCAAATTTGCTCCGCGAATAGGGCTGGCCCACTACATCGACCAGCCGATCCTGGACGTGCCGATCGGATTTGGCCAGCGGGTCGGAAAATTCCAGGGACTGCACCAGAAAGGAGCCTTCCTCCACGTGGAATTGCAGCACCTGCCCATCTTTGTCGGTCAGCGGAATGGCCTTGTGCGTCACCTGGGCGTGAATGTTCTGCGAATCCAGAAATTTCACGAGGGCGTCGTCCATGGAATCCACCAGCGCGCCCGATGCTGGTACCGAACCATCGAACAGCACCACCGATTTTTTTAGCGCATCAGAAAGCTGCTGATCGCTGAACCACGGAAAATTATCGAAGGTCACTGGAATGGACGGCGCGTCAGTCACTTCATAGGTCACGTGGACTCCGTTCCCCACCGTGGTGAAGTGGTATTTCACCGTGGCAAACGCACCCAAGGCGGAAAGCTTGTCGGCGATTTGCTGCAAGCCCTCACGCGTGATGCTAACGCCCGGGCGCACCCCCACCGCCTCCACAATTTGCTTCGAAGCGAAACGCGACCCAGTCACCTCGATCGAATCCAGACGCGACGCGCTGGACTGGGCCTGAGCCGGCGTAGCAGAGGCCAGCGAAAAAATCGCCAGAACGGAAAACGATGCAAGAAGAAAGTTACTCACGGCTGTCCATCTGCGTTGCGTCCTGCGCAGTTTTGTCTGCGAAGCCATTGAACTCATCATGGGATTCTAAATCAGCTGAGGGCGCAGCGGAATTGTGTATCGAGGGCGCACCCGGCCGGCGAACCGCCTCGTTAGTGGAACTGAATATGAAGGTTGACAATCAGCGCGGCCGCATCGGCTTGCTGCTTTACCGAACTCGTGTGAGTGCCAACTATTCCTGCCTGGGCCAACTCTTTCCCCGCGGTATTCCTTAAGAAGTCGTCGAGGTAAGAAGCGTCGTAAACATCTCCGGGTTTCAGTTTCCATTTTTTGGACAATGCCATGGCTGCACTCGGCGGTAAACCGTCAAAATAAACCTGGCCCATATGGTATTGGCTTCCTTCGGTTACTTGCACGGTATAACTGGCCAGTTTCGCAGAATCGTCCAGGTCCCTCGTCGGCAACAAGCGGACATCGATGTATCCTCGGGATTCGTAAGCTTTCCGGGTGCGGTTGAACCCGCCGTCGATTTTTTCCTGGTTCGCGATTTCCTGAGGATTCATCGCTAAGAGCTTCTGTAATTCGGCGGTGGATAGCACTTGATTGCCGGTCCACGAAGCACCATTCCACAAGTACTGACTGCCTTCGGTTACCGGCAACGTGATGGATACTTCGCTGGTCGGCCCTTTGGAAGTCGGGTCAACCAGCTTTACTTCCGGCCGCCCGAATTTCGAGCGTAAATAGCCACGCTGGTAATAAAGCGGAAGGAGCGCCGCGGACGCATAAGACGCGACATTCGTCAGCGAGAAGTCCTGATTCTTCAGCGTGGTCGAAGCCTCACTCAATTGCTTGGCCGTCACTGCGGCTTCTCCCGAAAACGTTATGTCTTTAATCGGCAAAGAAACTCCGTCAACGTGAAACAACAAACTACTGACGTTTCCCAAACTTCCATAGCCGATTTCACTCACTTCGCCGGCAATTCCTTGGGTGCGGAGCAAATCCTGCAGAGTCCTTCGAATCTGTTCAACCGTTTCGCCTCTTACCGGAGCGTCGCCGGTGTAGAACGTTACGCGTTGCCGAAGCGTGCGATCGAGTTCCGCGTCGCTGAACCAGACGAAATTGTCGAAAATGCAGGGAAGAGCGTCTTTCGTTTCCGTGACGCCAAATTCGGCGGTCAGGTCGTTCCCTTTGGTGGAATAGCGGAAAGAGACCGAATCGAATGCGCCGGCTTTGGATAGCCGATCCGCCGCTGCTTGCAGATCGTTCAGCGAAGTGGGCGTTCCGATGCGTAACCCGGAAGCGGCAACACCTTGCTCAGAGGAGTAACGGTGGAGGCCGGTGAAGTGTATCGCAACAAGATTGTAGTTCTCGGAAGGTCGAGCGCTCGCCGCAAAAAGCACTAAAGCCGCCAATACCATCAGCGGTTTATTCCACAATTGGTTTAGTAGCATGCGCGATATTCTAAGTGCAGTAGCGCGGGGATAACAGTCTTTATTCGACGGTCACGGACTTCGCCAGATTGCGCGGCTGGTCTACGTCGCATCCGCGGCGCACCGCGATGTGATACGCCAGCATCTGCAGCGGTACAATTTCCAGAATCGGCGCCAGAATTTCCGGCGCGGTGGGGATTTCTACCACGTAATTCGCAATCTCGCGGGTTTGGGTGTCGCCTTCGGTGACAATAGCGACCACGATTCCGTCGCGCGCCTTCACTTCCTGCATGTTCGAAATGGTTTTTTCGTAACGGGTCATCGAAGCTGGATCGGATTCGTCGCGCGTGGCGATCACCACCACCGGCAGATTTTCGTCGATCAACGCGTTTGGCCCGTGTTTCATTTCGCCGGCCGGATATCCTTCGGCGTGAATGTACGAGATTTCCTTCAGCTTCAAGGCGCCTTCCAGCGCGATGGGATAGTGAATCCCGCGCCCCAGGTACAAAAAGTCGGTGTGCCGGAAAAGAATGCGCGCCAGATCTTCCAGCTTCGCATCCTGCTGCAAAATCGTTTCGATCTTGCTCGGAAGGCGCGTCAGTTCACGCATCAAAGCCTGACCAGCCTCCGGCGTCAGCTTCCCGCGAACCTGCCCCAAATACAGCGCGGTCAAAATCAGAGCCGTCAATTGCCCGGTAAACGCTTTGGTCGAAGCCACCCCAATCTCCGGCCCAGCGTGCGTGTAAATGGTCCCGTTCGCTTCGCGAGTTAGCATCGAACCCACCACGTTGCAGATGCCCAGAATCTTCGCGCCTTTCTGCCGCGCTTCGCGCTGCGCCGCCAGTGTATCCGCCGTTTCTCCCGACTGGCTGATGGCGATGACCAGAGTATTTTTGGCCACGATCGGATCGCGATACCGAAATTCGCTACCGTAATCCACTTCCACCGGAATCTGCGCCAGCTTTTCGATCATGAACTTCCCAGCCAGCGCCGAATGCCAGCTGGTTCCGCAGGCAATAATTTTCACCGATTCGAACTTCTGAAACTCCTGCTCGGTGATTTCCATTTCGTCCAAAAACACTTTTCCGGTTTCCTGCGAAATGCGGCCCAGCAGGGTATCGCGCACCGCGCGCGGCTGCTCGAAGATTTCCTTTTGCATGAAATGCTTGTAGCCGCCCTTTTCGGCCATGATCGGATCCCAAGCCACGTGCTGCGGCTTACGGGTCACCGGCTTGCGCTGGAAATCCATCACGCTCACGCCCTGCGCAGTGAGAACTGCTACTTCGCCGTCACCCAGGAAAAAAACTTCGCGGGTATGCTGCAGGATGGCCGGAATATCGCTGGCCACGAAATATTCGTTTTCGCCGAGTCCAATCACGATCGGCGGGCCCAATCGCGCCGCCACGATTTTCTGCGGGTCGCGGGTGGAAAGCGTCACCAGCGCGTACGCGCCGGTCATCACACTCACCGTTTTCAGCACTGCGTCTTCCAACGGAGTATTTTTCTCCGCCGAATACTTCTCGATCAAATGCGCGATGATTTCCGTGTCGGTTTCGGTGATGAACTTATGCCCTTCGGCGGTCAGCTGGTGTTTTAATTCGAGGTAATTCTCGATAATTCCGTTATGCACCACGACAATTTCGCCGCGGCAATCGCGGTGCGGATGCGCATTTTCCTCAGTGGGGCGGCCGTGGGTAGCCCAGCGCGTGTGGCCGATACCGTAAAGCCCTTCGAGCGGCGTAGCCTTAATTGACTCTTCCAGATTGCGTAGCTTGCCCGGCGCTCGACGGATCTGCAGCTTGCCTTGGGCGTCGACCACGGCGATGCCGGCCGAATCGTAGCCGCGGTATTCCAACCGCTTCAGCCCCTCCAAAATCAGCGGGACGACCGGCTTCTTCCCGATGTAACCCACAATTCCGCACACGAGAATTTGCTCCTGGAAGCCGCGCCTCAGGAAAAAATCAAAAAAGCAGAGGAAACAGCCTAAACAAGGTTAGCACAAACCAGCAGAGCGCCCGCAGGCGTCGGCTTGCGATGTTGCGGAAACAGAACGAAACCGCGCATCAATCCAGAATTTCGAAGCGAAATTCCTCGATTACCGGGTTGGTCAGCACATCCTTGGCGATGCGCTCCACTTCCGCCTTGGCCTTCTCCCGATCGAGCCCATCCAGCGACAGAACGAAAAATTTCCCCTGCCGCACTTCTTTCACGCTGGCGTGGCCCAACGACGACAACGCCCGTTGAATCGTCTGCCCCTGCGGATCCAGTACCGTGGTCTTCAACATCACCCAAACATGTGCTTTCATTCGCGGAATTATATCAGCCCTGCGGTTTTTGCGGCGGTGCGAAAATCGACCAGCAGCGTGCGCTTGTCTTCCGGAGATAAAAACGCGGCGTGAAAACTCTGCTCGGCCAGCTGGACCAATTGCGCGTCGGTCAGCCCCAGCGCCGCCGCCTTGGAATATTCGGTCAGCAAGTCGGTGTGGAACAGGCTGGGATCATCGGTCGAAAGCGTGACCGGAATTCCTTTCTTCAGAAAATCCGGAAGCGGATGATCCTCCAGCGTCGCCCCGGATTTTTGCAGTTGCCGCGCCAATGCCCCAGTACACAGATTGCTCGAAGGGCAATTTTCCAGCACGATGCGCCGCGTAGCCAGTGATTCGGCGAACGCCGGGTCGCGCATCACCGCAATGCCGTGCCCGATGCGTTGCGCGCCCAGTAAATCGATCGCCTCACGCACCGCGTCCGGCCCGCCGATTTCTCCGGCGTGGCACACGATGCGCAATCCCTCGCTGCGCGCGTGGTCGAACGCCGCGCGGAAATTGATCGTGGGGTAGGCCATTTCATCGCCGCCCATACCGTAAGCAACGACTCCCAACGGTTGCAGCTTTGCCGCCCACCGCGCCACCTCCATCGCCGGCTCCGGGCCAAATTGCCGCGCCGAATCCAGAATAAAAGCCATGCGCAGCCGGCTGAAGGGCACGCTTTGCGCCGTATCGCGAATCGCGGTCAGGTTCGCTTCCAGATTTTGCATCCGCCGCAGCATTACGCCCGCGGAAATCGTCACTTCGGCGTACACCACATTCTGGCGGATCAGTTCTTCGGCCAGCTGTTTGGTGATCAGCGCGTAATCGTCCGGCGTACGCAGGAAAGAAGTCAGCCACTTGAAGGTATCGATGAATCCGTTGAAGTTCGAATACTGGTAGCGCGCCAGAACTTCTTCGATGGTCAGGCTTACCCCATGCCGCGCCGCCAGTTCCACCGCCGTCGCCGGACGAATCGAGCCTTCCAGATGCAAATGCAGTTCGGCCTTCGGCAGATTGTCGACCACGGTCCGTTTTCGATTTGTCGGTGTGACGTCGATCATTTCACTCGCTGCCTATTGCGAGGGCAATTGGGGCCGGCCGGCATTGATCCAGGAAGTCATCCAGTACGAGCCAACGTCCGTCGCGGCATCCGAAAGCTGCCGCACCAGCACCGCGCCGGCCGTCGAGTAGAATCGGTCGTAGTAATCCTCTTTGTATCCGCCGGTCGAATCGTGCGCCCGCTTGTCTGCCAGCAGCACGCTTTCCAGCCACGAATGCGCGGTCAGGCAGGCATCGAAAGCGTGATCGGTCGGGTCGTGGATGTAAACCGCTTCGTCCGGCTTCACGAAGAAAAACAATTGATAACGATCTACTAATCCGGTCGAGAAGCGGTCATTAACCCCGGGCTGCAGCGAAAGTTTCCCGTCCATATTGATGGTGGTGTTGAAGGGATCGTGCGCCGCATTCACGTAATGCGCCAGCGTCGCCGCCGCCAGCTTCACTTCGCCCCAATTGTGGTCGCGGAAGGCGTCGGTCAGCTTTTTGCTCTGCACTCCGATTTCCCAGGGCAGTAATCCATAGAGTTCCAGCGTCTTGCGATTGTATTTTGAAATGGCTGCGTTGTATTCCCGCGGCAGCAGCGTAAAAGGGAAGGCTCCGTAATGATCCAGCTGGATGAAATCGTTGTGATGCTCGCCCACCGGACGCGCGCCCGGATCTTCGAGCGTCACATGCTGCACCAGGAATTGCCGGTTGGCCTGGAAGAACGGCAGCATCTCATCCGGCAGCGTATCGACGGCCTTATTCGTCACCAGGCGGTCGGCGTTCGAGCCCCAGCCGTATGCACTGGCCAGAGCCAACACCAGTATTCCAGCCGATAGCGCGAGCGCGCCCTGAGCCGATCGCTGCATCAGGAAAACTGAAGCTCCTTAATTTCTACGTTCCGAATCCTGCCGGGCCCGCGCCGCGATATTCGCGTCGCAAAGTTGGCTGTTCTTGCGCCCGTAGCCGTAATAAAAACACAGGCCGATAATCAGCCAGACGAAAAACCGGATCCAATTCGTGATCGGCAATCCGGCCATCAGCAGTAAACAGGTCAGGATAGTGATGACCGGTGCCAGAATACCACCCGGAGCGCGGAATGCGCGCGGCCGATCCGGCTGCTTGTAACGCAAAATTAATACTCCCGCCGCCACCAGCGCAAACGCAAACAGCGTTCCGATATTTGCCAGATCTCCCAGCGTCCCGATATCCAGCAGTCCCGCTGGAATTCCCACCAGAAATCCCGCCACAATCGTCGAAAAATCCGGGGTTCTGAATTTTGGATGCAGCCGGCTGAATACTCGGGGCAGCAAACCATCGCGGGACATCGCGAACCACACCCGCGCCTGGCCCAGCTGAAAAACCAGCAGCGACGAAATCATTCCCAGCAGCGCGCCAATCAGTACGATCAGCTGGATGTTTCCCATATGCAGCCGTTTCAGCGTGTTCACCACCGGAGCCGCATCGTCCAGCAGCGATTGCCAGGGAACCAGACCGGTCAGCACCACCACCACGCCGATATAAAGGATAGTGCAAACCACCAGTGTCGCGATGATCCCAATCGGCACATCCTTCTTAGGATTTTTGCACTCCTCCGCCGCGGTCGAAACCGAATCGAATCCGATGTAAGTAAAAAATATGATCGAGCCGCCGGTCAAAATTCCCGGCCAGCCGTTCGGAGCAAAGGGATGCCAATTCGCCGGATGCACCATGCGCGAGGCGAAAATCACGAAGACCATGATCGCCGTGATCTTCAGCGCGACCATCACCGTGTTCGCGTTTGCCGATTCGCGAATCCCGCGCACCAGCAAAATCGTCAGGAGCATCACGATGATGAACGCCGGCCAGTTGAACCCAAAATGCCATCCCGGCGCATAGAGCGTGTTGCCCTGCAAATCCGCAAGACCCGAAGGCAGATACGCGGGAGTAATCCAGCGCAGATCTGGATGCACTCCGAACCAATCCAGCAGGTTCACCACGTGCGCGGAAAATCCCACGCTGACCGCCATGTTCGAAACCGCGTATTCCAGAATTAAATCCCAGCCGATGATCCAGGCGATCAATTCGCCCATGGTCGCGTAGGTGTAGGTATACGCGCTGCCTGCGATCGGAATCATCGCCGCCAGTTCCGCATAGCACAGCGCCGCGAACGCGCACACAAATCCCACCAGCACGAACGACAGCGCAATCGCCGGACCCGCGCCTGGACGCCCAAACGAAGCCGAATGGTAAATCAGGTATTCCAGCAGCGGTGCATTGAGGACCGAACTGAACTGCAGTTTTTGCCCGGCGATCGCCGTCCCTACGATGGTGAAAATTCCCGACCCGATCACCGCGCCGATGCCCAGCGACGTCAGGCTCAGCCAGCCCAGTGATTTCTTAAGCTCCTTGCCGGGCTCTTCCGAATCGGAAATCAGCTGATCGATATTCTTGGTGCGGAAGAGCTGTGCGCCCAATCATCACCTTCCCGGTGAAAGCGAGAAGAATCTACATTGTGCAGGGCTGTCGCGCAACCTTATACCCACCTCAACGCCATCCCTCAAGGGGTCAGTGTCATCCCGAAGCGCAGCTGAGGGATCTGCTTTTTACCACCGGGAACCACGCTCGTTCGCGAAGAAAATCTCCACAACCGGGCCTCCCCAACGTTACTTGGTCCTGAAGATAACCGGAGCAACTCGGAAAACTTACGCCAGCTGCAAATTCGCGTACCGCTCGATCAGTTTCTTGGCCCCGTAATCCTGGAAGCTCACCGTCAACTTTCGCTCCTCGCCCTCGCCCTCGACGCCGATAATCGTCCCCACTCCATATTTTGAATGTCGCACCCGCGTTCCCACCAGCGGATCCTTCGAAGCCGCCCGCGGCGCTGGCTTGCCGTATGACTTCGAACCATACGACGACCCCGATGACGATCCGTACGACGGCCCACCGTACGGAGTCCGCGTCTTCTGCCGGTAAGAATAATTCGCCGCATAATCCGGATCCGGTTCGTAGCGCCGCGTTTCACCCGGCTCGGACTGCGACCCCAACGCCGTCTCAATAAAATCGCCGGGCACTTCAGCCAAAAATCGCGAGGGCAAGGAAGCCCGCAATCGCTCCTCGCCATAACTGCGCCGATACACCGCGCGCGAAAGCACCAGCACCTGTTTTGCCCGAGTCATGCCCACGTAGAAAAGCCGCCGTTCCTCTTCCACTTCCGCGTTTCCCGAATTGAGCGATCGGCTGTGCGGCAACACTCCTTCCTCAAGGCCAGCCAAAAATACCGAATCAAATTCCAGACCTTTTGCGCTGTGCAGCGTCATCAACGAAACCGGAATCGTATCGTCATACTGATCCGCGTCGCTGGCCAGCGCCGCCGCGTCCAGTACGTCCTCGAGCGTCTGGCCCTGCTCGGTCGCTTCGGCCATCGCGTTCGCCAACTCGCGCAAATTTTCTCCGCGGGAAGTGTGCTCCAGATTGTCTTGTTGCTCGACCCAGTCGAGATACCCGGTGCGCGCCAGCACGCGCTCGATCAATTGCGCCGGCGGTAGCTCCTTGCATTCGATCTGAAGGTCTTCGATCAACTTGCCAAACGAGCGCAGCGCTCCACTGAATTTCTTGCCGGTCAAAAATTCGCTGGACCGAATCACGTCCCATAACGACTGCGAATTGTCCCGCGCCTTCGCTTCCAGCGCCGCCACCGTCACCGCTCCAATCCCGCGCGGCGGCACGTTCAACACCCTGAGCAGCGCTACGTCATCTTCCGGATGAAAAATCAGCCGGACGTACGCGAGCGCATTGCGCACTTCGGCGCGCTCGTAAAAGCTGAAGCCGCCCACCACCCGGTAGCGAATATTCAGCCGCCGCAATACTTCTTCAAACGAGCGCGACTGCGCCCCAGTGCGATACAGAACCGCCAGCCGCGCGTCGGGATCGCTGCGCACCTGCGCCGCGATCTGCGCGCAAATGTATTCCGCCTCGGCCATCGCGTCCGGCGCTTCGTAGAATTTAATCCGGTCACCCTGGCCCAGCGTGGCCTGCAAAGTTTTGCCCAGCCGGTCGGAATTGTTTTTCACCACAGCCGCGGCCGCGTCCAAAATAATTTGCGTCGAGCGGTAATTTTCTTCCAGCCGAATGACCTTCGCGTCCGGATAATCCTGAGTAAAACGCTTCAGGTTTCCCGCGCGCGCCCCGCGCCAGGCGTAGATCGATTGATCCTCGTCGCCCACAATGCAAATGTTGCGCCGCTCGCCCGCCAGCATTCGCACCAGATCTTCCTGCGAGCGGTTGGTGTCCTGGAATTCGTCCACCATGATGTAGTGGAACCGCGAATTCCACGCCGCGCGCACTTCTGGCTTGTCCTTCAACAGCTCAACCGCCTTCAGCAGGAGATCGTCGAAATCCAGCGCCGCACCTTTCTTCAAAATATCCGCGTAAGCCTTGAAAATCTTGGCCACGTCCTTGCGATTCTCATCGCGCGCCTGCGAAGCGCTCTCGGCCATATCGTCCGGGCTAATTCCATGATTTTTGGCGTGGCTGATCTGGGAACGCACGGCCCGCGGAGGATAATCCTCGGTCGAAAATTCCAGCGCCGCCAGCGCCCGCTTGACCGCCGCGTTCTGGTCGTCATCGTCGTAAATCGCGAAATCGCGCGGCAATCCAAGATTCCGCGCCTCGCGCCGCAATAACCGTGCGCAAAACGAATGAAAAGTCGAAACCCACACGTCCGAACCATCGCGCCCGGTCACGCGCAGCAGTTCGGCGATGCGCTCCTTCATCACTCCGGCGGCCTTGTTGGTAAAAGTCACCGCCAGAATCGCGCCCGCCGGCACGCCCAGCTCGATCAGGTGCGCCACGCGATAGGTAATCACCCGCGTCTTGCCCGTCCCGGCGCCGGCCAGCACCAGCAGCGGACCTTCGGTGGTCAGCACCGCTTCACGTTGCGCTTCGTTTAATTTGTCGAGGAGTGCCATGAATGAAAGAAAAATCCCGAGGCGAAAAAAAATCGCAGGTCAAATTCTAACGGACGCGCCGCGAATCGGCAAATTTCGAGTCCGCGGTGAATTTCGGCCTCGCGCAGCGTCTCGCCAAACTCTGTTACAATCGTTCGATTTTCCTGGGGATTTCTTGATACAGATCAGCCGCAAAGCAAAAATATTCGCGTGGTTGCAGGCGCTGGTGCTCAAATTTGGCGGTGCCGGCCTGTTTGTCGTCACTTTTTTCGATTCATCCGTTCTATCCTTCCCGTTTTTCCCGGACGCCATGCTGATTCAGCTCTGCGTCGCCAATCCGGCACGCATGCCTTATTACGCGCTGATGGGCGCGGTCGGTTCTCTGTGTGGCTGCATCCTCCTGTATTTCTTGGCCAAAAAAGGCGGCGAAGCTTTCTTTCACAAGCACGCCGGCGGCAAAGCCGAAAAAATCAAAGAGTGGGTTGAAGGCAACGCTTTCCTCAGCGCGTTTCTTCCCGCGCTGCTTCCTCCGCCGTTTCCCTTCAAGCCGTTCGTCCTCGCCGAAGGCGTCTTCCAGGTTCCGGCGCGCACATTTATTTTAGCGATTTTGCTGGGCAGGGGATTGCGCTACGGCATCGAAGGAATTCTCGCGGTGCGCTATGGCGATGGTTCGCTGGTGTACTTGAAGGCCCACGGTGCTGCCTTCGCGTTGGGCATGGTCGTTGCTTTCGCGCTGCTCTACCTGGTCTCGCACTTCGTGATGCACAAGCCCGCAGTAAAAAGCTGAAAGCTGCACAGAATGGCCGCAGATTCCGCGTTCAGTTCAGTGCACAATCAACGCCGCGCGTGCGCGTAGCGCAAACTTTCATCCTTCACTCGCGACTCGCCGTCCACTCGCACGTCGACAATCACGTTGTCCGCCGAATGGTCGTTCGCCTCGAATTGCAAATCACGCAACTCGACCTCGAATCCGTCGTCCCGCGGTTCCACCGCTGCCAGCGGGAACCGCGCGTAATTCAAAAATAATTTCGCATCGTCCGTATTCTGTGCCGCGGTGATCGCACCCGAGTCTTGCGGCTTGTAATGCGCCACGGCCTGATCCGGATCGAATGGCGGACCTGGCAGCATCGAAAGTTGTAACTCCTCCACCGTCGACGCCGTCGCCACCACTCCACGCCACTCAAAAGGATTCGACGGGGAAGCAAACGCTCCAGCCCGCCGCGGCGGCTCGCCGTGATAATCGCGGGAAAGCAGCAAATCCACCGCGCGCGCGTGCAGAAATCCTCGTCCACCCACATACAGCGCCAGCAAAATTAAAGTAATCGCAGCGCCAACTCCGCCCGCGAGGCCGTGCCGCTCCTCGCCAATCTCTTCGCTGACCATCCGCACAAAGTGGGGAAGCAGCAATCCAACCACCAGCAGCGCTAGGATAAAAACGTCGAAATTCGCGAGCCAGTCCCAGGCTACCCACCCGCCGCGCAGCGGCCACCACAATCGCACGCCAATTCCGCTAGCCAGATCGAGCAGCACGTGCACGCCCGCGCCGGCGACACACGTCGCCAAAGCTGCCAGAAATCCCAGCCGCTGACCTTCCGCGGAAGAATCCCGCCCCGCCCGCCGCCGGTACCCAAAATAAAACGCCGCCGCGATGCAGCAGCACAAAACCAAACCACCCGACACTGAATGCAAAACCGCGCGATGAAATTTCAGATAAGCAACCGGCCCCGCAAAGTATGCCGCAGAATCCAAATCCGGAGCCACGCCTGCCACCATCAGCATCGCCGTGCCATAAAGCGGCAAACGCGCCCGGGCGGCGCGGGCCAAGGCCAGCGAAGTCAGCGCATGCGTGACAATTTCCATGAGGGGGATTATCTACCGAAAAAAACGAGAAAAGGGAATTACGCGGTCGGCGGATTCGTATCCGTATTCGTGTTCGTATTGGTGCGCAAAGTCGCCGGCGTCACCAGCGACAGCGCATCCGGCACGATTTGGAATCGCAGCGGCAGTGGCCCAATCGGCTCGCCATCCACCTGCGCCCACACCGTCTGCTCGCCCGCCGCTTCGCAAACCACTTCGGTCGCCTTCCACATCTTGATGCCTTGCATCCCGCGAATTTTTCCCAGCCACAACGCCGGCAGACATGCCAAATATTGCAGCCGGCTGCGCGTCGAATTGGTCAGGAACTCGAACGAATCCTCAAACAGCGTCGCCTCGGTCGTAATTTTAAACGGCCCGCCATAGTTCGCCGTGCGTCCCACCACAATAATCGAAGCGAGATGGTCGGTCCCATTCGACCGCACCCGCATCTCCGGAAAATCGTAAGTCAGTAGCTGCTTCATGCCTTCCACCCAATACGCCACCACCCCCACTTTTTTCTTCAGCGCGCCGTCGACGCCATTCACAATCGCGCCATCCGGCCCCGCGCCGCCGACGCTCAAAAAGTAGCGGCCTTGTTCGGGCAGCGCCTCGCTGTAACCGTTTCCGTTGCCATTTCCGTCCGCACGAGTCGCGACGCCCAAAGCGATCCGCTGGATCACGCCGTCCGGAATTAATTTCGCCGCCCGCGGAATGTCCCAAGGAATTCCCAACTCTTTCGCCAGAATATTTGCCGTGCCGGCCGGCAGCAGCGCCATCGGCAGCTGGCTTCCTGCCAAACCATTAATAATTTCGTTGATCGTTCCGTCGCCGCCGCAGGCGATCACCATTTCTCGGCGCGCCTGCACCGCCAGCCGCGCGATTTCCTGCGCGTGCCCGGCATCCGAGGTCGGCGCCAGCTCCGCGGTGATCCCCGCATCCTTCAGGATGCGCACGGCCTGCTCGATTTCCTGAAATCGCCGGTGCCGCCGCCCCCCGCTAGTCGGGTTGTAGATCAACAGCGCGTTTTTTAATCCGTGAGCCATCGTCTCCGTGGTCAAACTGTGGTCGGTCCGTTGCCAAACCCGCCGCGGAACTACTGTCCGCCTGCCGCCGTCCTACCCGCATCGCTCTACATCGCGCCGCGAACGCGCATTGTATAATATCCGCCGCACCTATACCGTCGGCTTCGGCGCGGAGAGTTCATGGCCAGAACCGGTTCAAAGCAGGGAAGTAAAACCCAGGCAAAAAAGCCAGCTAAAGCGGCCACAGGAAAAGCTTCCGGAGCCGTCGTCGAAGAAATCCAGCGCCTCCGCGAAAAAATCCGCCTTCACGAATATAAATACCACGTCGAAGACGCGCCGGAAATTTCCGACGCCGCGTTCGACAAGCTCCTCAACCGCCTCAAGCAGCTCGAACAGGAAAATCCGAAACTCATCACTCCCGATTCGCCCACCCAACGCGTCGGCGGCGCCGCCCGCGAAGGTTTTCAAACCGTCGCGCACCTCACCCCCATGGGCAGCCTCGACAACGCCTTCTCTTTCGAAGAACTCGCCAATTTCGATCGCCGCGTCCGCGAACTCACCGGCCGTGAAAAAATTGAATACGTCACCGAACATAAGTTCGACGGCCTCAGCATGTCCCTAGTTTACGAAAATGGCGCGCTGGTCCGCGCCGTCACCCGCGGCGACGGCACCACCGGCGAAGACGTCACGCCCAACGTGCGCACCATCCGTGCCGTCCCGCTGTTCGTCGACGAAAAACATTTGAAGAAAGCCGGCCTGCCCGGCTCCTTCGAAGTTCGGGGCGAAGCCATCATGACCCGCAAAGCTTTCGACGCCATGAACGAGCAGCAGGACGCCATCGGCGCCAAGCGCTACGCCAATCCGCGCAACGCCGCCGCTGGCTCAGTCCGCGTCCTCGATCCCAACATCACCAAATCGCGCAATCTCGATTTCTTCGCCTACTACCTGCTGGTCAATGGACGCGTCCCCAAAAAGCGCCACTCCGAAGTTCTCGAAGCCCTCAGCGAAATGCGTTTCAAAGTCAGCGACGATTGGGAACTTCGCGGCGGCCTGCCGCAGGTCGAGCAGTACATCACCAAATGGGATACCAAACGCGAAAAGCTCGGCTTCGACATCGACGGCATCGTCATCAAGGTCGATGAAGTCGGCCTGCAGAACGAATTGGGTTTCACCTCCAAAGCGCCGCGTTGGGCCATCGCCTACAAATATCAAGCGCACCAGGAAACCACGCTGCTGCGCGAAATCATGATCAGCGTCGGCCGCACCGGCGTACTCACGCCCTTCGCCATTTTTGAACCGGTGCAGATTGGCGGCGTCACCGTAGTGAAATCCACGCTGCACAATCTCGACGAAGTTCGCCGCCTCAACATTCACGCCGGAGATACCGTCCTGGTCGAACGCGCCGGCGAAGTCATTCCGCACGTGCTGAAAGTCGTCAAGCACGGCACCGAAGAAAAAGAATTTCAGATGCCGGACAAGTGTCCGGTCTGCGGCATGCACGTGCACCACACCGAAGGCGAAGCCGCCTATCGCTGCGTCAATGTCTCCTGTCCGGCGCGCACCCGAGAATCGCTGCTCCATTTCGCCGCACGCCATGCCATGAATATCGACGGCCTCGGCGACAAAATCGTCATTCAGCTTCTCGAAAAGGGTTTGGTCAAGAATTACGCCGATCTCTACCGTCTCGACCTTGAAACGCTCAGCAATCTCGACCGCATGGGCGAAAAATCCGCGCAGAATCTGCTCGACGAAATCGCCGCCAGCAAAAAGGCCAGCCTCGCGCGCCTGGTTTACGCGCTAGGCATGCCTTTCGTCGGCGAACGCACCGCGCAGCTGCTCGCCGGACATTTCGGCGACATGCAGAAAATCGCCGACGCCACCGCCGAAGAATTGATGGAAGTCGGGGAAGTGGGTCCGAAGGTTGCCGAAGGCGTCCGCGAATTCTTCTCCGAATCCGCGAATCGCAAACTCATCGAAGATCTGCGCCGAGTCGGCGTCAACATGGTCGAAAAACGCAAAGCGCTGATCGATACGCGCTTCGCCGGCATGACTTTCGTCTTCACCGGCACCCTGGCCAATCACTCCCGCGAAGAAGCCCAAGCCCTGGCCGTTGCCCACGGCGCCAAAATCGGCGGCTCAGTCAGCAAGAAAACCAGCTACGTCGTAGTCGGCGAAGACGCCGGCTCCAAACTCGCCAAAGCCGAAGCCCTCAAAGTCAAAATCCTAACCGAAGCCGAATTCGAAAAGCTCCTCATCGCGAAATAGCTCCGCCGGGCGTCACGTTTCAAGACGGCGAGCCACTCTCAATGTGATAGTCTTCCGCTCACAAATTGGAGCGAGCTTCACGCGATGTGCTGCTCGCCTAAACCCAGCCTTGCGAGGCGATCGAGGATTTCCCTAAATGAAGACGATGTTGGCATCCGTGTTGGCAATCGTAGTGTGTTTCAGCATCGGATGCGGTTCGAGCGCGCCTGCTCCCGCGGCCACCGCCGATACCATCTACTACGGCGGCGACATCGTCACCGTGAATGACGCGCAGCCGTCCGCCGAAGCCATCGCCATAAAAGATGGCAAGATCCTGGCCCTCGGCACGCGCGCCCAAATCGAAAAGTCCAACAAAGGCGCGAACACCAAGATCGTCGATTTGGCAGGGAAGGCTTTGCTCCCCGGATTTCTCGATCCCCACAGCCACTACATCAATTCGCTCAGCGTTGCGAATCAGGTGAACGTTTACGCGCCTCCGGCCGGCCCAGGCAAAGATATTCCTAGCATCGTCGCCGAACTGAAAAAATTCCGCGACGCGAACAAAATCCTCGCAGGCGTCGTGATCCAGGCCTACGGCTACGATGAAAACGTGATGCCCAACGGCGTCGGACTCAGCCGCACCGACCTCGACCCCGCGTTCCCCGACAATCCGGTGCTGGTGAATCACGTCTCCATGCACGGGGCGGTCCTCAATTCCGCCGCCTTCAAAAAATACGGATACTCCGCCGCGACCAAGACGCCTGCGGGCGGGATCATCCTGCGCCAGAAAGGCTCGAACGAGCCGGCCGGATTAATCATGGAAACGGCATACTTGCCGGTCTTCAGCGCCTTGCCTCAGCCGACCCGCGACGAAGAAGCTGCGTGGAGCCGCTCCGGACAAATGCTGTACGCCGCCGCCGGCATCACCACCGCGCAGGAAGGTCTCACCCACGCCGGCGACCTCGCCTTGATCCAGCGCGCCGCCGCGCAAGGCGTTCAAACCATCGACATCATTGCTTACCCGTTCATCCTCGACCTCGACAAAGTTCTCGAGACCAATCCCGCCGCGAGTTTCGGAAAATACGTCAATCACGTGAAACTCGGTGGCGTGAAAATCACCATGGACGGCTCGCCGCAAGGCAAGACCGCCTTTTTCACCACGCCGTATCTTACCGGCGGCCCCGGAGGAGAGAAGAATTGGCGCGGCGAACCTTCCTTCCCTGAAGAAACGGTAAAAGCCTGGTTCAAAAAAGTGTACGACCTTGGCCTGCCGCTCAACGTTCATGCCAATGGTGACGCCGCCATCGACATGCTCCTCCGCGCGCACGAATACGCTTCCGCCGGCGATCCTTCCAAGCCGCGTCATACTACCGTCATCCATTCCCAATTCGTCCGCGCCGACCAACTCGATAAATACGTTGCGTATTCCATCACGCCGTCGTTTTACACCGAGCACACCTATTATTTCGGCGACACGCACGTGCTGAACCGTGGCGAAAAACAGGCCTTCTTCATCAGCCCGATGCGCACCGCCATCGACAAAGGCCTGCGCCCCACCAACCACACCGACTTCGTCGTCGCGCCGCTGGACCAAATGTTCGTGATGTGGACTGCCGTCAACCGCGTCTCCCGCGCCGGCGTCGTCATCGGCCCGGACCAACGCGTCACGCCGATGGAAGCGCTGAAAGCGATCACGATTAACGCCGCACTGCAATATTCCGAAGAAAAATCCAAAGGCTCCCTCGAACCCGGCAAGCTCGCCGACCTGGTCATCCTCGACAAGAATCCCCTGAAGGTCGATCCCATGGCCATCAAAGATGTAAAAGTCGTGGAGACCATCAAGGAAGGGAAGACCATCTACAAGGCAAACTGACGCGCGCAGGACGTCCGCGAATTCTTTTCCGAGTGCGCGAATTGCAGCTCGCGAAGTCGCCGTCAACAGTTCCAACAGACTACATCACAGCCTGTCCGCACGAATCGCATCGCGCGGGTCCTCCACCATCGTTACTTGGGCGCGCAATGACATATGCACCACAGGAAGGACACTTGGGCGAGCTCCCAAACCGACTTCTGAACGCGGCATGTTGCCCGCCGTAGAACACGAAGAAGAAATAAACGATGGCCGGCAAAATCAGCGCGAAAAGAGCCTTCGCTACCGGTCCTGCACGGCCCACCGGCGAATCCGGCGGTGAAATCGAGATGCTCCATATGCTCACGGCTAAAGCGATAGCCGCCAAAACGTGAACGTAGACGGGAAGCCAGAACCGCGTCCGCGCCCAAAACAAAAAAAATACGGTAGCGCACAGCACAGCAAGCGCGATGTGTAAGGCCGCGAGTCCCTTCAAAAGGGGTGCCAACATTACTTACCTCTGATTACTACCATCAAGCCATCCACAGTGTAATTCAGCTACTTCTTACTCTCGGTCCGCATTCTTCCTCGGGAAGGTTACTCTCTCGGCGTATTAATTGTTTTACAACCAGCCACCGCGTTCGGTAGAGTGTGGCCGCGACGCCCACATTCTTGGCCATCCAAATCCCAGCCCCGCTGCAGCGCCTCGCCACGTTCGCGAAATCCGTCTGGCCCGCCGATCGCGCCTTCGTCGCGCTCCTGTCCGGCTCGATTCTTCTGCTGATGTCGCTGCATCTCGGTTCGTGGAATGTTTGGATATACGCTCTGTTGCGCGCTCCCGCAATGGGTTCGCGAATTTCATCAGGCGAATCCATGAGCTTGTTGGTCATAACGCTACTGGCCCTCTACTTTGCAGGAGCGGCAGCCCTTTTCGATTGCTTTTTCCCGGGACAGGATCCTTCCAAACGGCTCGCGCGTTGGGTTTACCTACCCGTCGCAATAGGACTGGCGGCGAATTTTGCGATTGTCGCATTCCTGGCCAGGATAAATTCAGCGGTACCGTGGCCGGATGGCCAGCCTCTGTCATGGGCACAGAATGGCCCCGCCAGGGTTATTCACGCGGCTGGATTCGGCATTTGGGCCGCGCTCTTGGCAACTGTTCTGATCCTGTATGGTGATCTACGCCTGCGATCTGGTCAGGCTCAACTGCCCGTTCATCTGGTTGCTGATTTCGCCGCCCGGCCGGACGGCTCCCCAGAAGGCCAAGCCAACAAATTTATTTGGCTGATGCTCACTCTCACCGTGGTCACCGTATTCACCGATGTGCCTGCTTACGATCTCGCTCGATGGCTTTACGCCGCCGCGGGGCACCACGAACCAGGGGCGGACTTACCGTGGTCTCTTTACTACGTCATCAGCCAGATTTGGCAAGCGGCCACTCTTTTTATCCTGCTTTGTGTGGCGATGGGATCGTCGCGCCGCGACACCTTGAAGCAGAGCCTGCGAATTCCGTCCGTGATCTATCTCGGCGTGGGGATTTTTTTGCCCACCATCGTTTCGACGATACTCCCAATACTTCAGTACCTTTTCGATCGAATCCACTGGGCCGCGTACGACTTCAGTCGGCTGGGCCCGCCAGTTTTCTCCGGCTATTTCTGGCCATTGCCGCGCTGGCCCTATCTTTTTCTGATTCTCGGCGCGCTGGTTGAGGAAATTGGCTGGCGCGGTTACCTGCAGCCCCGATTCATTACCCGCTACGGCTTATACCGTGGCATCTTTCTGGTCGGCATCGTATGGGCAGTTTTTCATTTTCCCCTCGACCCTTATTCCAGAAGCCCCTTGACCTACATTGTGATTCACTTGGTCGTGCGCTTCTTCAACTGTGTGACTTTCGGATTCGCGCTGTCATGGCTGACGCTTCGCTCGAAATCCGTCCTACCTGCGGCCTTGGCACATGGTTTTTCCAACATTTTCATTGTTTCAGGTTTCAACGGCCTCATGTCCCATTGGACCGTCGTTCTCATGTGGCTGATTATCGACCTCGTGGTGTTTCGTTTCTTCCCCCCGAAAGTCGAAGCTAGTCCTGACCCGCAGGAACTCTCTACCGAGGATCCGCCACAACACTTCCCACAACTCCTCGATACGTCGTCCTAGCCTCATCGGCTATAATCCAATCAGCGGGTGAGTTGGATGATCGCCGGTTTGCCTTTCGCAAGAAACGCAAACGGGAGGAAAGTCCGGACTCCCATGGTCCTCAGCTCGCAAGAGCGTCGGACCACTCCCTGCGGCCCTCAAAAGCTGCGGGGTTAAGGGCAACGCGCCTGGTAACGCCAGGGGGCTTCGCCGTTCGTTGCAAAACGATGGCGTGGTCACGGAAAGTGCCACAGAGAATAAAACCGCCGGTGATGTTCGCACCTCGGCGGCAGGCCTGCGGGAAACCAATGGCCCGCCTGTTTCGGTCGACTCATTTGGCAAGGGTGAAAAGGTGGGGTAAGAGCCCACCGCCCGGATGGCAACATCCGGGGCACGGCAAACCCCGCGTGGAGCAAGGCCAAATAGGAGGGGAGGGCTGGCCCAGCCCGCACGCAGCAAGCTCGCAAGAGCCGGCTGCCGCGACCCTCGGGTAGGCTGCTTGAGCCTCGAAGCGATTCGAGGCCTAGAGGAATGATCGTCACGCCGCGCGCAAGCGCGACGTACAAAATCCGGCTTACAGACTCACCCGCTAATTTTACTGCGTCGTGCCGCAGCGCGACGGAACAAAACGCCGCGCCAGATTCTCTAGAGGAACGCGGGTTTATTCCATATCAAATGTCAGGTATATGAGCCGGCCGGCGCGTTCCACCTGCAGGGTGGCTGATTCGCCGGGCTTCAGCGCGTTGAAGGCCTCGCGAAGATTAGACACGCTGGTGATTGGTGCGCCCTTCAGCGCGTGAATCACGTCTCCCACGTTCAGCCCCGAATCTACTGCTAGCTGATCACTGACCAGCGACGCGACCGCCACGCCGCCTTCGATGCGTAAAGCGCCCAGAAGTGTTTCTACCTGGGAGTTCACTGTGACGCCGACGATTCCGAGTCGAGGGATCAAATCCTTGGTCGGATCGGCGATTTCGGCCAAGGATTCCGGGTCATGCACCGTCTCAAAGACCGGGACATTCAGCTCGACCTTCGTCCCCCCGCGTATGACTCCTAGTTTGACGAAATGTGCGGTGTCGTTCAGATACAAATTCACGTTGAAGACCGGCATGCTGGTCACCGGCGATCCGTCCATGCTCACGATCACGTCCTGGATCTTCAGGCCGGCGCGGGCGGCGGTGCCTTCGGGATCCACGTCTGAAACGATCACACCTTCTACCGGCGGGATATTCAGCCCCTGCGCCAAATCCGACGTTAGCGTTTGCAGATCTGCTCCAATCGTTCGCCTCTTTACTCTCCCGTACTTTCTCACCTGCTGATACACGTAGCGTGCGATGCCGCTGGGAATCGCGAAGCCAATCCCTTCGTTGCCGCCCGATTTCGTGTAGATAAACGTATTGATGCCCACCATGTTCCCATCCAGATCCATCAGTGGGCCGCCGCTATTCCCCGGATTGATGGCGGCGTCGGTTTGGATGTAGATGAGTGGACTGTGCGGATCAGGCTGTCGCAGCACCGAGCTCACCAGTCCGAACGAAACCGAATTCTCCATGCCTTCGGGACTCCCGAACGCCAAAACAATCTGTCCTTTTTGCAGTTGGGTGTAGTACCCGATGGGAATGGTGGGCAAACCTGTCGCTTCCACTTTCAGCACGGCGAGATCGATCTGCTTGTCGAATCCCAAGACGCGGGCGAGGTACACGCGACTTTGATCACTGAGTTGCGCGCGCGCCTGCGAATCTCCGTTGAGCTTGGGGGTGATCCGCACCCGCACGCGGTCGGCGCCTTTGACCACGTGATAATTCGTGAGGATGTAACCATCGGGATCGACGATGATTCCCGCCCCCAAACCGCGCGAACGGCCGATCGGGCTCAGGTCGCTGGTGTCGCTATCATCCGCCGCGCCGTAGCCGGTGACCATCACTTCCACCACTGCGGGCGAGACCCTCTTGGCCAAAGCCTCAAACGTCCGGCTCAGTTCGTGCACAGTCTCCGACGCTTTCGTGGCAGTGGAGGCGCTGGACCCCTGCGATTCGGCGGTGGCCTGCGCCGAGGCGGGCGGCGACAAAACTCCCAACGTCAGTGCGCCAACGGAAGCGAACACCGCGAGGACTTGAAATGGGAAAAATGATGACGCGTTAAATTTCACGAGAATCCGTCCTTTGTTTGCGCCGCAGAATGTCTGGCTGGTTGTGTTCCGCACCGGCGACTCGATTCGAAACTCTCGAATCAATTCGAAACTCTCGAATCGACGGCCGCATCGAGCGCACCGCCAGTCGCACCTTTATACACCTGAAATGTTCCCTGCCGCATCGCAGCAATCGTCGTTCATCGTTGCCTGAAACATTCCCCGCCACGTTCGATCCACTGTCGCGCGAAATGAGTGGACCCTTTTTTCTTTGCAATCGCGGGTCGCGCAGCGGATGCTTGTGGACCGCGGCGAACCTGGCGGCCTATGCGACGCTTAAACCTCATCGAAATTCACGAGCAAACCTGGTTCCCCTCCGATCTCCGCGAAGGTGTGACCGACCTCCTGCAGTTCATCCTTAATCTCACTCACTACCACCGCGCCGCCAGCCCCCTACTCGCCGCAGCGCTCAGTCAAACCGGCACCAGCCGCATTGTCGATCTATGTTCCGGCGCCGGCGGCCCATGGCCCACGCTGTTGCAAGAGATGAGGAGCCAGGGAGCCCTATCACTCTGCCTCACCGACAAATTTCCGAATATCGTTTCATTCGAGAAGGTGCAAACCTCGTTAGGATCAGATGTCGGACATGTAGCCGAATCGATTGACGCCGAGTGTGTGCCGCGAGAGCTACTCGGGTTTCGCACCCTCTTCAATTCTTTTCATCATTTCCCGGGAAAACACGCTGAACACGTATTGGCTGACGCCATCGGAAAAGGGCAGGGAGTCGCTATCTTTGAGGTTTCACAACGCCGCTCGGTGGCGATTGCCGCAACAATTTTTATGGCGCTAGGGACATTCCTGTTCGTCCCGTTTGTCCGGCCATTTCGCTTTTCGCTCTTCGCCTGGACCTATCTAATTCCGCTACTCCCCTTCGTCATGTGGTTCGACGGCATCGTCTCCTGCCTCCGATCCCACTCGCTCACCGAGCTTCGCGAGCTCGCCAGCCGGCCCTCGATGAAGTCCTTCGACTGGCAGTACGGCACCTCGCGCCACACCTCCAGCCCACTGACAGTCACCTACCTGATCGGCTGCCCGCGAACACAAACCAGCTAGTCGCTTCGACCGCTATCCGGCGCTTCAAAATAAAACTGGTAATGGTGCCGGCAACCGGGATTGAAGCCCGCGCCACAAGCAGGGCACTGCGACTCGCATTGCATGTAATCCTGAATGCTCAATTCCACGCCGCAAGCGCCGCAAAGAATCGCGCGCTCCTCCCACTCGTTTCGCGGCCATACTTTACTGGCGTGGCCCGCCAGCGCTTCATGGCAATCCTTGCAGGCGTAATAAACCCCGCAGCATTTCATCTTGATCGCAATAATGTCTGTCGGCCCTTGGTAATGCCCACACCGCGTCTGCGCATCCAGATCAACGCCGCGCACCGCAAAAGAATCCGCCCGCATCCGTCTCCGCCTAAGACAACAATACTTATCCGCGCCTAAATCACCAGCCGGCAGTCAAACCAGTATAGGATCACCAAGCCGCGCCGCGTGAGATTCATCGCATCCGCAGCCAGCCCGGATGAATCGAACCAGGTGGGACAAACCGCCGGCGCATCGCCAGCGTACTTAGTAAGAGGCGAGCACAACGCGACGAACCAAGCTCGACACACATACACCATGCTTCTCTACCTACTAGCGTTCTTCGGCGGCGTCCTAACCATCCTAAGCCCGTGTATCCTGCCGGTGCTGCCGTTCGTATTTGCTCGCGCCGACCAACCCTTCCGTCGCGCCGGCCTTCCCCTACTCGCCGGCATGGCGCTTACGTTCGCAGCCGTCGCCACCGCTGCAGCCTTCGGCGGACACTGGATCGCCCGCCTGAATCAAGGCGGCCGCTACATCGCCATGGCCGTATTTCTTGTGCTGGGCCTGACTCTACTTTTCCCCACGCTGGCCGAAGCATTAACCCGTCCGCTGGTGCGAGCCGGCAGCCAGCTGCAAGGTGGCCCAACGAACGAAACCAGCGTAGGCCGATCCTTCCTGCTGGGAATTTCCACCGGACTGCTTTGGGCGCCTTGCGCCGGTCCCGTCCTGGGTTTAATCCTGACCGGGGCCGCGCTCCAAGGCCCCGGCGTCCGCTCATCGCTCCTGCTCCTGGCCTACGCTCTGGGTGCTGCCTGTTCGCTCGCCATCGCCCTGCTCGCCGGGAAAAAAGTTCTCTCGTTCATGAAACGCTCCCTGGCTTTCGACGTCTGGATTCGCCGCGCCCTCGGCGTCGCCGTAATTGCCGGAGTCATCGCCATCGCTCTCGGCTGGGACACCAACCTGCTCACCAAATTTTCCTTCGTGAACACCGCCAGCGCCGAAGAACATCTCGCTCCGCGCTGTCGGCCCGGCGAACGCCACCAATGCCACACCGCCAAACGAACCCGCCGTCGCAACCGCCGCCGAAGCCGCCACGCAACCGCAGCAGCCGCTCAATCTTCCGGACGACGGCCCCATGCCCGACCTCACCGGCGCCGTCGGCTGGATTAATTCCTCCCCGCTCAATCGCAACGCCCTCCGCGGCAAAGTCGTCGTCATCGATTTCTGGACCTATTCCTGCATCAACTGCCTCCGCGCTCTGCCCTACGTCGAAGCCTGGAACGCAAAATACAAAGACTCGGGCCTGGTCGTCATCGGCGTCCACACTCCCGAATTCGCCTTCGAGAAGGTACCGTCCAACGTCGAACAAGCCGTCCGCGATTTGAAAATCACTTACCCCGTCGCCATCGACAGCGATTACAAAATCTGGCGCGCCTTCAACAACCAGTACTGGCCCGCGCATTACTTCATCGATGGCAAAGGCCGCATCCGCTATCACCACTTCGGCGAAGGTCAGTACGACGAATCCGAGCGCGTGATCCAGCAACTCCTGAAAGAAAACGGCGCAACGTCGCTGACCAACGCAACGCTCAACGTCGCCGCCACCGGCGTCGAAGCGGCACCCGACAATAACGACGTTCGCTCGCCCGAGACGTACGTCGGCTACGACCGTGCCGAACACTTTGCTTCGGCCCAACCCGTCGCCCAGGATTCAGCCAAGACCTACACGCCGCTCCCGCGGCTCTCCCTGAATCAGTGGGCCTTGGACGGGAACTGGACCGTCGGTGCCGAAAGCGCCGTGCTTCACAACGCGCCCGGCAAGATCGTATTCCGCTTCCACGCCCGCGACCTGCACCTCGTCCTCGGCCCTTCCAAGAACGGCAAGCCCATCCGCTTCATCGTAAAAATTGACGGCACCGCGCCTGGCGAAGATCACGGCAGCGACGTCGACGCCAGCGGAGCTGGCACGGTTCAAGGCCACCGCCTCTACCAGCTCATCCGCCAAAAAGGTGCGGTGGAGGATCGAACCTTTGAAATCCAATTCCTCGATCCAGGAGTCCAAGCTTTTGCGTTCACGTTCGGTTAAAGATGAGCCACATTTGGGCCCAATAGTTCTTAACAATTCGTGGCTTGCTTTTGAACACGGTTCAGTATATTCACGCCGAACTCGAATGGCATGAAACCGGCTCCTAGCTCCCGCCAAAGCCAAGTCAGCCCTTCGAGGCGAATATGACGCACCCAAGGAGTCGTCCTGATGGCGCTTCTTTCGTTCCTGGATCGCAAGAAGTCGGTCGCTCACCCTGGTTACAGTCGTTGGTTGGTTCCCCCTGCGGCACTGGCGATCCATCTCTCCATCGGCCAGGTATATTCGTTCAGCGTTTTCAAAATTCCCCTCACTCAACTCATCGGCATCACTAAGTCGGGGCCCGGCGATTGGGTCCAATCCCAAGTCGCCTGGATTTTCTCCCTCGCCATCGTCATGCTCGGCCTCTCCGCCGCGCTCTTTGGCAAGTGGCTCGAAACCGCCGGCCCGCGCAAAGCCATGTTCGTCTCCGCATGCTGCTTCGCCCTGGGTTTCTTCATCGGCAGCGTCGGAGTGAAGTCGCACCAGCTTTGGCTGCTGTACTTCGGCTACGGAATCATCGGCGGCATCGGCTTGGGCCTCGGCTACATTTCGCCGGTCTCGACCCTGATTAAATGGTTCCCGGACCGCCCGGGCCTCGCCACCGGCATGGCCATCATGGGCTTCGGCGGCGGCGCCATGATCGGCTCGCCTCTCGCCATCCGGCTCATGGCTCACTTCCGCACGCCCACCGACGTCGGCGTCGCTCCCACCTTCGTCGTCATGGGCATTCTCTATTTCATCTTCATGATGTTCGGCGTGTTCATGATTCGCGTGCCGCGCGAAGGTTGGGCGCCCGAAGGTTGGTCGCACTCGTTGAAGCCGCAAGCCTTAATCTCCACACACGATGTTGACGTCAGCACCGCCGTCCGCACCCCGCAGTTTTATTTGCTCTGGATTATTCTGTGCGTGAACGTCACCGCCGGCATCGGCATCATCGAGCAGGCCTCCCCCATGATTCAGGATTTGTTTCACGGCATGATTACGCCCGTAGCCGCTGGTGGTTTCGTCGGCCTGCTCAGCATTTTCAACATGGCTGGACGATTTTTCTGGTCCTCCACTTCCGATTTCATCGGACGCAAACCGACCTACTTCATCTTCCTGGGCCTCGGCGCCGCGCTTTACGTTTTCCTCCCCATCACCGGCGGCGACCGCATGAACAACGTGAAACTCTTCGTTGCCGTAGCCTGCGTGCTGCTCTCCATGTACGGGGGCGGCTTCGCCACCATCCCAGCCTACTTGCGCGATCTTTTCGGCTCGCACAACGTCAGCGCCATTCACGGTCGCTTGCTCACTGCGTGGTCCACTGCCGGCGTCCTGGGTCCAGTGCTGGTCAATAACATGCGCGAATACCAATTGGCGCATGGAGTAGATAAGGCCGGCGCCTATCAGACCGTCTTGCGCATCATGGCCGCTCTGCTAGTCGTCGGATTCATCTCCAACTTCTTGGTCAAGCCGGTCGATCCAAAATACTGGCTGCCGGATTCGGTGCCTCGAAACCCAGACACGTCCGGGCACTGATGCCGCACTGGGGCGCGCCCCTGGATCGTTGACCAAAATTGAATTGAAAAGGAGCTTCGCAGATGGCTGAGGACACCAGCAAATCTTCACCGGCATTGATTGCAGCCGCTTGGTTGGTCGTTTGCGTACCGCTGGCCTGGGGCGTTTACTTCACGCTGCTCAACGCCATTAAACTTTTCCAGGCCGTGCCGAATTGAAGCGCGCTCGTTGACCGGCTAGGGGCCTCACGGACAGATTCTATCCGGGGGCCGCATGCTCTCGTTTTTCTACAGGCTTTCCCGGGCTATCGCGCCCCTGATTCAGTGAGAGAATTATGCTGACCTCTCGGAGGCTCGCATGCTGAAAGAGTTCATCACCAGCTGGCCGGTCGTAAAACAAATCCTCAATCGTGCCGACGGCACTGGTGTGGAAGCTATGACCGAGCACACGCTGCACATGCGCCCGAAAAATGACGGCGCTGAAGTTGCTCACTCCGTTTGCCCCTACTGCGCGGTCGGCTGCGGCCAACTCGTCTTTCATCGCGGCAACAAGCTCATCAACATCGAAGGCAATCCGGCCTCGCCTCTTTCTCGCGGTCGCCTCTGTCCCAAAGGTTCCAATAGTTTCGAGCTGACCACTCACGCCGGGCGCCTCACCAAAGTGAAATATCGCCAGCCGCGCTCCATCCATTGGCAGGAAATCGAACTGGAAACCGCCATGGATATGATCGCCAACCGTCTCTGGGAAAGCCGCAACAAGAGTTTTGTCGAAGAGCAAGACGGCCAGAGCCTGATGCAGAACAAAACCGTCGCGCACCTCGGCGGCGCCACCCTCGACAACGAAGAAAATTACCTGATCAAAAAAGTTTTCACCGCCGGCCTGGGCATGGTGTGCGTCAGCAACCAGGCCCGTATATGACATAGCTCCACGGTGCCCGGTCTGGGCACCACCTTCGGCAGAGGCGGCGCAACCACTGCGCCCAGTGACTCCGTAAATTCCGACGTGATCCTGATCATGGGATCCAACATGGCCGAAAACCATCCGGTCGGCTTTCAGTGGGTCATGGAAGCCAAAGAAAAGCACGGCACCCACGTGATTCACGTCGATCCGCGCTTCAGCCGCACTTCCGCCGTTGCCAATACCTGGGTCCCGCTGCGCGCCGGCTCCGATATCTTATTTCTCGGCGGCTTGATCAATCATGTTTTGCAAAACGAATTGGATTTCCGCGAGTACGTGCTGCACTACACCAACGCGTCGGTCATCATTCCGGAATCGTTCAAAGACACTGAAGAACTCGGCGGCATTTTTTCCGGCTGGGATCCGGAGAAGAAGGAGTACGACACCACTTCTTGGCTCTATCAGGGTGTAAAACCGGCGGAACATTCGAGTGACCAGCAGTCCAAGGGCACGGCCGGTGGCCACTCGCAGCACGGCATCGATTCCAGCACCGACCTCAGCACCTACGAACAGGATTTAACCCTGCAGCATCCGCGCTGCATTTACCAGATCATGAAGCGCCATTTCGCGCGCTACACGCCGGAAATGGTGGAAGAATACTGCGGCGTTTCGAAGGAAGCTTTTTTAAACGTCGCCAAACTTTACTGTAGCGCGTCTGGTCCCGACAAAACCGCCTCCATCTGCTACGCGCTGGGCTGGACCCAACATTCCAGTGGCGTGCAAATCATTCGCTGCGCCGCGATACTGCAATTGCTCCTCGGCAATATGGGTCGCCCTGGCGGCGGCATCCTCGCCTTGCGCGGCCACGCTTCAATTCAAGGTTCCACCGACATCCCGACACTCTTCGATTCTTTACCCGGCTACTTGAGCATGCCGAAATTCGGCCCGACTTCGAAAAATCTCGCCGCCTTCATCAAAGCCAACAAACCTCGCACGGGTTTCTGGAACAATTTCGACAAATACATCGTCAGCATGCTCAAAGCTTTTTATGGCGATGCCGCCACCAAAGAAAATGACTACGGCTTCAACTGGTTGCCGCGGGTTACTGGCGATCATTCGCATCAGGCCTACTGGCTGGATATGCTCGATGGAAAAATGGACGGCCTCTTCGTCATGGGCCAAAATCCCGCCGTCGCCGGACCCAATTCCGGCATGGAACGCCGCGGCCTCGGAAAATTGAAGTGGCTGGTCGTTCGCGAAATGGTCGAAACCGAAACCGCTTCCTTCTGGTACGCCTCGCCGGAAGTCACCCGCGGCGACCTGAATTCCGAAGACATTGAGACCGAAGTATTTCTCATGCCCGCCGCCGGGCACGTCGAAAAAGAAGGCACCTTCACCAACACCCAACGCCTCCTGCAATGGCGCGAAAAAGCCATCGATCCTCCCGGTGATGCCCGCAGCGAAACCTGGTTCATGTATCACCTCTGGCGTCGCCTGATCGAAAAAGCCAAAAAAGATCCGCGCCCGCGCAACGCCGGTCTGCTCGCGCTGACCATGGATTACCCGATCGAAGGCGAGCTTCGCGAACCGTCGTCTCCGCACATCTTGAAAGAAATTAACGGCTGGACCGTCGCCGACCGCAAATTGCTCACCGGATTCACCGAACTGAAAGCCGACGGTTCGACCGCCTGCGGCTGCTGGATTTATTCCGGAGTATTTCCATCCGAAGATCGCAATCGCGCCAACGAACGCGATCCCAAGGACGAATACGGTCACGGCTGGGGCTGGGCCTGGCCCGCCGATCGCCGCGTCCTCTATAACCGCGCTTCGGCCCGGCCCGACGGCTCACCCTGGAGCGAACGCAAAAAACTCGTCTGGTGGGACGAAGTCGCCAAAAAATGGACAGGGAAGGACGTTCCCGATTTCACCGCCACCAAGCCGCCCAATTACGTTCCGCCTCCCGGCGCCGATGGCGACGCTGCGCTCGCCGGCGACAAACCCTACATCCTTCACGCCGACGGCATGGGGTGGCTCTGGGTTCCAGTCGGACTGAACGACGGTCCGTTGCCCGCGCACTACGAACCACTCGAATCGCCGATTCACAATCCGATCTATCCCGCGCGCCAGAAAAATCCAGTCGGCCTCGATCGCGTGCGCCCCGGCAACGAATACGCCACTTCGCCCGACACGCGCTTCCCCTACGTCCTCACCACCTACCGCCTCACCGAACATCACACCGCCGGTGGAATGTCTCGCACCCTCTCGCACCTCGCCGAACTTCAGCCCGCACTCTTCTGCGAAATTTCCATGGAGCTGGCTAAAGAACTCGGCATCGAGCACGGCGAGTGGGTCACGCTGGTCACCGCGCGCGGCGCCATCGAAGCCCACGCGCTCTCCACCTCGCGCATCCAACCGCTGAAAATCGGCGACAAAATCGTCCATCAAATCGGCGTTCCGTTCCACTGGGGTTACAATGGCTTGGTGAAAGGCGACATCGGCAACGACCTCATCGCCATTTCAGAAGAGCCCAACGTCCGCATCATGGAAACCAAAGGTCTGCTCTGCAATTTGCTCGTCGGCCGTCGCGCCGATAACGTTCTCCGCCTGAAGGAATATCACGCCATCGCTGAGGGCCAAACCGCATGAAGACCTCGGCATTCCTGACTGACGCGACCGTCTGCATCGGCTGTAAAGCCTGCGAAGTCGCCTGCAAGGAATGGAACGAAGTTCCCGAAGACGGCCTGATCTGGACTGGGCACTCCTACGACAACACCCAACAGCTCGGCGCTTCCACTTGGCGCCACGTCATGTTCCTCGAACAGGCCGCCACCGCCGGCCCGCAGGAAGTCGACATGGAAAATCCATTTCGCTGGGTTTTCCTTTCGAATGTCTGTAAACATTGCGTGAATTCCGGATGTCTTGAATCGTGCCCCACCGGTGCCATCGTTCGCACCGACGTTGGTTCGGTGCTGGTGCAGTCCGACGTCTGCAACGGCTGCGGCTACTGCGTCGTCTCCTGCCCGTTCGGCGTCGTCGATAAACGCCACCCCGACGGCCGCGCCTTCAAATGCACCTTTTGTTACGACCGCCAAAGCGCCGGCATGGAACCCGCGTGCGCCAAGGCCTGTCCCACACAATCGATCCGCTTTGGCGAACTCGAAGAACTTCGCGAAGCCGGCGATGTGCGCGTGACCGAATTGCACGAACGCGGCTACACCGATGTGCAGGTTTACGACCCGCTCGAAACCAGCGTCGGCGGCACTCACGCCATGTTCGTAATCCTCGGCCAGCCGGACGCCTACAATTTGCCGCCCGCGCCCGAAATTCCGACGATCTATTTGAAGAGTGCCTGGACTTCGGCGCTGGTCTCCGCCCTGGTGGTCGTGGCGCTCGTGTGCGCGGCGTTTCTGTTTTGAGGCCGCTCCGTTTGCCGCTGACCGCGCATCGAAAGGATCGAAATGCCAGCAGGTGACAATCCTCCGGGTCCCGTTCACCCCAAAGCCTCCGAAGCGCGGCTCGACGCAATTCGCAACGAGGCCAGCGCCACCGGCAAAGTCGTCACCGGCGCCGGCCGCGTCAACGCCACTTATGATCCGAAAGTTCCGATTGCCGGAGCGGAAAACTACTACGGCCACGGCGTCGTCAAACCGCCCACCTGGACCTGGGAAGTCGCGCTTTATTTTTTTGTCGGAGGTATTTCCGGGATCTCTGCAGTGATCGCGTTCGTCGGCCACGTTTTTCACACCGATCCGGCGATGCTGCGCGTAGCCCTCTGGGTCACCATGGTCGGCACCGTGCTGTGTCCCGTGCTGCTGATTTCGGACCTTGGCCGGCCCTCGCGCTTCCTTAACATGCTGCGCGTTTTCAAATGGCGCTCGGCCATGTCCATGGGTTCCTGGATTCTCGCGACCTTCGGCGGATTTGCCTTTCTCGCGCTGGCGATAAACGAACTGATTCACTACGGCGTTCAAATTTCATTTCTTCCGCTCCTGCAATGGCCTGTCGAATTTTTCAGCGCAATCACCGGTCTGCTTCTCGCCAGCTACACCGGCGTGCTGCTCGGCGCCACCGCCATTCCGGTCTGGCATGAAAACCGCCGCCTGCTTCCGGCTCACTTTCTGATCTCCGGCCTCGGCGGCTCGTCGGCAATCTTGGAATTATTCGGATTTCTCGTTCCGGCCACACAGATCTTTGGGTTCGCGGCCGCGGGCCTCGAAACACTGGTTGGACTTGTCCTTGAGCTCCGCCATGGCCGCGTGGACGCTCCACTGCACCACGGAAAATCCGGCGTGACCATGCGCGTCGCCGGCGCGCTCGAAGGGCCGGTCGCGTTGCTGATCCGCATTCTCTGGCATAGCCATGCCAGTGCCCGCTACGCCGCCGCCATCTGTTTTCTACTCGGCTCCGTATCCAGCCGATACGCCTGGATCTGGGCCGGCCGCGCCTCGGCCCACGATCCCCAAGCCCTCTTCGACCAGCAACACGCCCTGATCGCTGCCAAAGCCCAGCTATGATTTTCACGCAGCAAGGATTCGGAAAATAAAAAGGGCGCGAAAACTGCTGTCCGCGCCTGGACTCTCGTGTTCGTGCCATAGCCACACGTATCCGCAATCCTGCGCACTCGCTTCGCGATCCAGAAGGAAATCCGTGGTATAACTTCGCCGCCAAATCAGAAGAGGTACATCGATGAACTCACCCAAAATCCTAACCTGCGCCGCCTGCGGAGCCGCCGATTTCGCCGCTCCCGAAAAAGCGACCAATTCGTCGATGATCACTTGCAAGCCCTGTGGCGCAAAGCTAGCCACCGTCGCCGAACTTCAAGCCGCCGCCAAATCAGCCCTAGCCGCCGCCGGCAACAAAGTCTCCAAAGAAAAATTCCGTGAAGCCTTCCAGCATCTTCCGAACATCAGGGTGGAATGACCGTAGGTCATGCGCTCCGAGAGACTGCGCAAGAAATCACGCTGCTGGGAACTTGGTCCCTACGGCTGAGTTGAAGCCGCAAGCACCTGCTGGGGCGCAGGCGTCTCGATATCTGTCTTCGGAACGTGCCAGTGGTCGACATCATTCATCTCCGCCCGCTCGACCGAAGCACTCTTCAGCTGCCAGACATGAAAGAGCCCTCCGAATCGCTGGTAATTGGAGAAAGCATAGACAGAATCTGGAGCGGCCCCCTTGTACCAGCTGTGAGAAATCGAGTTCTCGTCCATTACGCGAACGAGATTCGTCCTGACATCGCGTGCCGTCTGGAGATGAACTTTCGTCATGAAACGCAGCCTCGCGTCTTCGCGTCTGCTTTGAAGGTCATCAATTAGTTCTCCGGCAATCGCTAGCGCGTCGTCGACGTACACATTTTTGCCGTGATTGTAATCCATGGCATCGTTCTGATTTGTGAAAAGCGTCCCCGGAAAAGTTTTTAAGTCGCCGGTTTGGAACTTGTCCTGAACCGTCGAGTCCGAAAAAATGACCATGGCCGGAACATTGGCATCCGCGACTGATCGCAGCAGACTTAACCCTTCGCCCATAGCGCCAGCGTAGAGGATACAATCCGGCTTCCACGCCTTAAGCGCACGAACCGTCGGAGGTTGATCCATTTTGTATTCGCCAACGATTTGGGCGGAGGCGACACCAACGGTCTTGGAATCCTTTACGGTCTGATTGAACCTATCTATCGCGTCCTTATACGCTGCCACGAGATTAGAGGTGTATGCCGCGTTCTGGAGATCATTGTCAAAGGCGATTAGAAATCGTCTTTTGCCCAGAATTGTGCCGTAGGTAACAGCCGACTGCCCTTGCACCTTATTTGTGGGAGTCAACTGCAGTAGCGGAGCGACGCGATCTCCGTTGAAGCAATTCGGATCGCCCTTGCATTTCACCAGCAAGTCATCATCGCTGGAAACGGTAGCGATGAATGGCATCTGAGGCCGCGCATCGAGAAACGTCTTTACAGCTGTTTCTGCAAGTTGGCTCGGTAAATGCCCGATAACCATCAACACATCAGCCCGATTCGCGATTCGTGTAGCTTCTGCTTGTATCGTCGATTCCTGATCATCATCCAGTTGATCGATCTGTACTTCTACTGGAGCATTGTTGATAAATCGCATTGGCATTTGCTGTGAAGCAGTTGCCTTCGAAAGTAAATCCTTCAGGGTGTTTTCCTCGGTGTGATGATCGACCAATACATAGATCCAATAGGGGTCGGGTTTTGGTGGAATCAGGAACCAAGCTACACCTGCGAAAAGTAGCCCGAATGCGCCCGCCCAAAGAACCTCGGAGTTGTGATCGGCAACCCAGTTTGATGTTTTGAAGTAGATTACCTTTGCAACGTCGCGCAGCTTCATTTCGCACCTCGGTGACAACCTTTACGTCAGATCTTGGGGGCCGCCGGAAGATGTAATTTACAGGTAATCGGGGAATGGATGATAGAGTCGGCTAACTAAAATGTCAAGTAATATGGATATACTAACGGGGAGCGGTTAGGGTGATCTTTATCGCGTTCGAAACCGGTTCTCCGCCTGCCCCTTCACTCCAGTTCGAATCGCAAATAAACTCCCCGCCAACCGATCTCCCGCCGGTGCCTGCGCCGAAGCAGTCGTCACAAACAAAGTCTGCAGCTCCGCGCTCCCAAAACAACACGTCGTAATATTTTTCACCGGCATTTCCACCACCCGTTCGATTTTGCCGTCCGGAGCCACTCGCACAATACAATTCCCATAGAACCGGCAATTCCACAAAAATCCTTCCGCATCCATCGTCGAACCATCGGGCAACCCGCGCGAAAATCCCTGCAAGAAAGGTCGTTCCCCGGAAATCGCGCCACTGGCAAAATCGTAGTGGTAAGCCCAGATCACATTCGCGATCGTATCCCCAAAATAAAAATTCTGCCGGTCCGGACTCCACGCCAAAGTATTCGAAATCCCAATCCCTTCGCGCCACACGCTAACTTTCCCGTCCGGGTCCAAACGCATCAGCTTCCCGTCCGCGCCGCCGGCCTCGCCCGCCGAACCATCCGCATTCACATTGTTCCGCATCGAGCCCATCCACAATGATCCCCGCGGATCGCTGCGAGCGTCGTTCAATCGCACTTTCGGCCATCCATTCAGCTTGAAAATAAAATCGCCGCGCCTGTCCGTCGCCGGCTCCCACAAGATCACGCCCGAGCCCAGCACGACTGCCAGCACCTCGTCCCGATCCGTCAGCGAAAGGGAAGTCACCGCTTCGTCAAAAATCCAGCTGCGCACCGAGGCATCCGCCATCTGAAACCGGTGAATCAAAAACCGATTGATGTCCACCCAATACACTGCGCCTTCCGCCGCGTGCCACACCGCCCCTTCGCCGCACACGTCGCCCGTCGGCGCCGCGCAAATCACTTCGCCAGTTACTTCGCCCGTCATTGCACTCCAATTCCCGCCAGCAATCCGCCTTCCATGAAGCTTCAGTCTGACATTTGCGGCAGGATTCGCGTCGCTAGGGTTCGAACTGTTTCGCGAAATTCGTCAGTAACGCTCAGTTGCCCGTCGGGATCAACTCCATCAATCCTAAAAAGCGGCCGAAGTTCTTGAACCGCTGCGTTGTTCCCGCACCATAATCGATAAAGGCCGCGATAGGCCAGATACACATCGGCCCCGCCCGTAACGACACTCTGCAGTAACTCCTTCGCTTTCTGCCGGCTGGCACGCCTGCGGATTTTAACTTTTGAAATGGGTGTCACGACTCGAAGGCACCTATGCGCCTATTGCACTCCAATTCCCGCCAACAATCCGCCGTCCACCAAATAATCCCCGCCCGTCGAAAAGGAAGCGCGATCCGACACCAAAAACGCCGCCAATTCCGCCACTTCTTCCACCGTGCCCACGCGCCCCATCGGATGCTGCGCGCCGAATCGCGAGACTACCTCATCCACCGGAACTCCCGGAGCAAAATGTCCCGCCGATTTTTCCAGCATCGGCGTTCGAATTGATCCCGGACTGATCGAATTCACGCGAATTCCGTCCGCCGCATGATCCAGCGCCAGCGCCCGCGTCAAACTCAGCAGCCCTCCTTTCGACGCCGCATACGCCACCACTCCGCGCTGGCACGCATGCCCCTGCACCGAAGCCACCACGATAATCGCGCCGCCTCCCCGCTTCTTCATCTCCGGAATCCCAAAATGCGCCGTCAAATACACGCTGCCCAGATTGATCGCCAGGCACTTGTTCCAGGTTTCCGGATCGGTTTCGAGCGCCGTACCAAACGGATGAATCGCGGCCGAATTTGCGATGAAATCAAGTCCGCCAAAATCGCGCACCGTCTTCGCCACCGCCGCCTCCACTTGCTCCGGCCGGCTCACGTCGCACAATTCCACGCGCAGACTCAACTTCGCCGCGTCCGCCTGCTCTTGTAGCTCCTTATTTGCCGCCGCGTCGATGCCCAGCGAAACCACCCGCGCCCCGCCCGCCGCAAATCGCTTCGCGATGCCGCGTCCTATTCCCGTCGTTCCGGTGACGATCGCTACCTTGCCCTCGAATTCCTTCATGTGGACCCCATTTATATTTTTTTGCCCCGCCTGACCAAAAAAAAAGCGGACTACGAGTAACTCAACCCGCGCACCACCCCACGCAATTCCGCCAATCCTTTTAGCCTCCCGATCAGTACGAATATCCCGGATTTGTTTTCTTCTCGATGTCGTCCGCCAGCAGATGCCCGTGATCCGGACGCATCGGCACTTCCCAATCCTCGCGCCCCGCCTCGCGCCGCCTGCGCGCTCTTCCTGCATCAACGCGTGAATCACGCCCACCATGTCCGAGCTCCCGTTCAAATGCTCTGCCTCATAGAACGATCCATCCGCCTCCCGCGCCACCTGCCGCAGATGCACGAAATGAATCCGCGCCGCGAACTCCTGCACCATCGCCACCAGATCGTTATCTTTCCGCGCGACCGAATGACCCCACGCAAAAAGTCAATCCGTTCGTTCCGCGAATATCTGAAGCGCCAAAAATCGCCCGCACATCCTTCAGCGGTAGAAACCACCCGCGGCAACCCAAAAACGGCCACGGCGGATCATCCGGATGAATGCACATTCGCAGCCCCAATTCAGCCGCCACCGGCGCCACTTCTTTTACAAATACGCCCAGGTTGGCCGCGCAGGTCCCCGGCGTCGCTCCTTCGTATTCCGCCATCTGCCGCCGAAACGCCTCGCGATCGTAGGAAGCCTCCGGCGCCGGCAACCCGGCGATAATATTTCTCTCGATCAGCGCCCGCCGCCCCTGCGTCATCGCGGCAAAGCGCCCGTGCCGCCTCGATTCGCTGCGGCCGGATAATCTTTCTCCGCGTTCTTGCGCTGCCAAATAAATAAATCGTACGCCGCGAAATCCACCGCATCGAACCGCAACGCATAACCAGTCGAAGGCAGCTTCCACCTCAAATCCGTCCGCGTCCAATCCACCACCGGCATGAAGTTGTAGCAAACCACCTTCACGCCCGCCTGCGCCATCGCGACGCAGCGATTCCTTCCATGCTCTCGATATATTTCCGGAACGGGCCGCTTCTTAGTTTGATGGAATTGTGAACCGGAATACTTTCAACCACCGACCACTCGAGCCCAGCGCCTGAATCTCGTTCCTTCCGCCTCAATACTTCCTCAACCGGCCACGCCTCGCCGCCATACATATGATGCAGCGCCGTAACCACGCCCGCCGCCCCGGTCTGCTTCACATGCTCCAACGAAATCGGATCATGCTCCGGCCCATACCACCGCCATGTCTCTTTCATGGGAAAATTCCGCGCCTCACTCGTTGTAAAAACTCACCGCGAATCAAAACGAGCACGTCATCGCGGCCCTGATTCTCCCTGTCCGCGCCTGCGATGTCCAGTCACCGAAGGCGCTCGAAACGCGCCCGGAAAGCCCGCTTGCGGTACGATAGGAGCAGCATCTCGGCCCGAAGGAGAAACATGAAAGTAGTTCTCGAACATCATCGCACCAAAAAACAAATCATGGACGCCGTCGACCAGGGCTTTCAGGATATGTTTCAAGCCGAAGGTTTGCCCGTGAAAATCGTGGTCAAAGAAAAATCCTGGAAAGGTTCGGTGCTCACCTTCGTGCTCTCCGCCAAAATGGGCTTGCTCAGCACGCCCATCAAAGGCACCGTCGAAGTCACCGACACTCAGATCCACATCGACGCCGATCTCGGCATGCTCAACAAATTTATCTCGGAGAAAACTGCGCAGGACATGCTCGGCACCCGCATCAAAGGCCTGCTGAATTAATTTTCACGATCGGCTGGCCGGTCGCCGGTTCTGGCTTTCTACTGCTTGGGCCGCCACACGAAATACACCATGGCCGGCGAATCGATCGTCAGCGGCGGCCCGGTCTGCTTCAACCGCCCCGAATCCCGGTCGACCTTGAACGTATACACACTCTTCGAATCCTGGTTGCCCACCATCAGCCATTGTCCAGTCGGGTCAAACGCGAAATTCCGCGGCGTTTGCCCGTTGGTCGGCACCGACTGCACGAATTTCAGCTGGCCGTTCTTCTGGTCCACGGCGAACACCGCGAGGTTATTTTCCGCTCCGCGGTTCGATACATAAAGGAACTTGCCGCCCTGGCTGATTAAAATCTCTCCTGCCGTGTTTTTCGGCGCGCTGGCTCCCGAAGACAGCGTCTGCACCGGCGTCAATCCGCCAGTCTTCGCGTCGTAGGCATACGCGGTCACCGTCGAATTCAATTCGTTCACCACGTACAAAAACTTTCCGTTAGGGCTGAAGACCAGATGCCGCGGCCCCGCACCCGCAACCGTTTTCACCACCTGCGCGGTGCCCAACGTTCCGTTTTTCGCATCGAAGGGATACACCAGCACTTGATCGATCCCCAAGTCGGCCACCAGCGCAAAACGATTGTCTGGCGACATGATCACCGCATGCGCGTGCGGCGCCTCCTGCCGCTCCTTGTTCACGCTCGAGCCCGCGTGCTGCGCGAACGCCGTCGACTCGCCAATTCTCCCGTCGTAGAGCAATCGAAAGACGGCCACGCTGCCACCATCGTAGTTCGCCACCAAAGCGAAGTTCTCGGTTTTGTCCAGCACGATGTAGGCGGGCCCGCCTCCGCGCGAAGAGACCGAGTTCACCAACGTCAGCTGCCCGGTCACCGGATCCGTCGCGAAAGCACTCACGCCTCCGCCAGGCTGACCACCAAATTTGTCCGTCTCGTTCACCGCATACAAAAAGTTTCGGTCCCCGGTGACCGTCAAAAAAGATGGCTGCTCGGTCTTCGCCGCCAGCACCGCAGGCCCCAGCCGACCCGTCTCCCCGTCAAAATCGCAAACGTAAATCCCTTCGCTGCCATGCTCCGTATAGGTTCCGATGTACACAAAATACTTCTGCGCCGCTGCCCCCGGCGCAAGAATTCCCATCGCCGCCGCGACTACCACCAGAGTCAGCCACCACCCAAAACTTTGCGCGCTTCGCTGCATCCAGCCCCCTTACTCGCCGTAACCCATGGCAAATGTTTGTGACTTGGCCTTCTAGCCTTTCGTGGTCATCCCGACCGAGCGTTTTTCGCGAAGAGGGATCTCTCTTCGATTGCCGCCGCACCACCCATGCCTCCTAGATCGTCAATTCCGTCGGCTCCGGTATCGGCTCAATCCTTCGCAGAAGGAAAATATATCCGCCAATTCCCAGCAGCAAAATTCCCGTAGCCGCAACAAACGCCAGAGAAAACGATTTGGTCTTGCTGGCCAAGAACCCGGTCAAGATCGGCGCGGTAATCGCCGCCACTTGCCCAAAAAAATTTACGATGCCACCCAGCCGCCCCACACTCTCCCGCGGCGCAATCAACGACGGCACCGTCCACGCCACCGGAGCCGCCGCCGCAAGCCCGCCCAGCGATATGCTGATCCAAAAAAGCGCTGCCCTCGGCGACTGCGCGTGCGCCGCGCCCAAAATCCCCAGTCCCAGTGCGGTTCCCACAATCAGCACCGTCTGCCGCACCCGGCTCGCATCGAATCCGCGTTGAATCAAAGCATCCACCAGCCAGCCGCCCACCGCCAGATCGGTTGCCGTCGCCACCAGCCACGGCACGCTGGTGTACATCACCGAATGCATCATGTCCTCATGATGCGAAAACGAAAGGTAAGTCGGCAGCCAGGTCAGCAGCAAATAAAAACTATAGTTATAAGCGCCCCACCCCAATCCAAGTCCGTACACCTTCGGCTGCCGCAACAAATATCCCAACGACGCGCCGCGCTTCACGCCCAGCTTCGCCCCGTCGTTCCGCGGAGCCGCCGCGCCTTCCGGCTGCACCCCGCCGCGCTGCATGAATTCAAATTCCTCGCGCGTGAGCCCCTGGTCCTCTCGCGGATTGAAGTACGTAAAATAAAAAATCACAAAGTACAAAAAGCTGATGAACCCCGTCGCCGCAAAACTCCACCGCCATCCAAACTTCAGGAGGAGCAAACCCAGAATCGGCACCCCAATCGCCGTGGAGAATTTCGCCGCCGCATCGGTAATCGCTGTGGCCAGACTGCGTTCACCGTTGGTGAACCAATACCCAATCGCCTTAGCATTCGCTGGAAATGTCGGCGATTCCCCTATGCCCAACAGCAAACGCGCCCCAAAAAATCCGGCGATCCCGCTTGAGATCGCAGCTCCAAACGACGCCGCACTCCACAGCAGCGTGCTCACCAAGCCAACCCGCCGCACGCCCAAACGATCCAGCAGCACGCCGGACGGAATTTGCATCGCCGCGTAAGTCAAACTGTACGCGCTCGACAGAATCCCAAACTCCACCATCGAAATTCCAAACGAGGAGTGCAGCGCGTCCTGCGACACCGAAAGATTCACGCGGTCGAAGAAATTAACCAGCACGCCCAGCGAGAGCAGAAACGCAATACGCCAGCGTCTCCGCGGAACAGAAGAAGAAGGATTGGAAATGTCGTGCGCCAGAAGGACCCCGGGAATCCCAGCCTCGCCTCAACCCCGCGAAGCGCGCCAAGTTTCCCACGATCCCTCGACAGCGGCAATCCTCAATCAGCGCACGAACGTCAACCCATGCGGTATCAAATGCGGGAACACATACGCATACATCATCACAATCACTCCCACAATCGCCGCCAGCGCCACCGAATGCCAGAACACGAACCGGAAAATCACCCCTTCATTTCCCACCTGATTCGTCGCCGCCGTCGCCACGCAAATCGATTGCGCATCGATCATCTTGCCCATCACTCCGCCCGCGCTGTTCGAAGCGCACATCAAAATCGGGCTAAGATTCAACTGTTCCGCCGTAATTCGCTGCAATCCGCCAAACAGCGCGTTCGACGAAGTATCGCTCCCGGTCAGCGCCACGCCCAGCCACCCGATGTACGTCCCGAAAAATGGAAAGAACCATCCCGTCCGCGTGAACGCCAGCCCCAAAACCGCGTCCATCCCCGAATATCTGGTGACGTAACCCAGCCCCAGCATGAACGTCATCGCCACAATCGCGAATCGCAGCCGGTGCAGCGTTCCTCCGAATATACGGAACATTTTTCCCAACGGTACGCCCAGTATCAGCCCCGAAAAAATCGCCGCTAGAAAACACGCCGATCCCGTCGCCGTCAGCCAATTAAAATCGAACTTCGCATTTTCTGCCGTCGGTTTGGCCACCACCGGCTGCGCCCGATACACCGCCTTGTGCAAGTAAGGAACTTCCCACCCGCCGGTCTTGAACGCCGGAGTCGTCGCCCGTCCCATCGCAGCTTTCACCGTCGGCAATCCCCACAGCAGCACAAAAATCGAAAGAATCGCAAACGGCAACCACGCCTTCGCCACCTGCGCACCCGTGTGTTTCACCGTCAGCGGCTCCATCGACTGCAATTTGCGCACGTCCCATTCCTCGCCCATCGTGTCCGTCAAGACCGCCGGGCCGCTCGCCGCACCGGCCGGTTTCAACACCGCCGCCTTCGCCGAACTCGAAGCCCCCACCGCTTCATCGCTATCGAATCTCCACACTTTCTTCGGCTTCCACACCCGCAAAAATAAAATCGTCGCCACCATCGACGTCACGCCCGCGACGATGTCCACCAAGTTGCTGTCCATATAGTTCGACCAGAAAAATTGCACGCCGGCAAAAGAAAATCCCACCACCAGGATCGCCGGCAGCACCTCAAAAGTTTCCGACCACCCCACCATGGTCCGCACCAGCCAGAAGGGAACCAGCACCGCGGTGAACGGCAGAATCCTCCCGATCATCGCGTTCAAATCGCTCTCCGGCAGCGCCGTCACCGCCGCCAGCGTGTGCACCGGCGTTCCAATCGCGCCCCACGCCACCGGCGCCGTATTTGCAATCAAGTTCAGTGCCGCGGCCTGGAACGGTTTGAAGCCGAGCCCAATCATGAACGCCCCGGCGATCGCCACCGGCGCTCCGAATCCCGCCGCGCCTTCAATGAACGCCCCGAAGCAAAACGCGACCAGCAGTAATTGCAGCCGCCGGTCCGGCGTAATCGTCGCCACCGACTGCTTCATGATTTCAAACTGCCCGGTCTCGACCGATATGTCGTAAAGAAAAACTGCCGCGATCACGATCCACACGATCTTCAGCAGCCCAAACGCCCCGCCATACAGGAAACTCGTCACTGCCAGCCGCGCCGGCATTCCAAAAACAAAAATCGCGCACAGCACCGAAGTCGTCGCCCCCGCGATCGCGCACCAATGCGGACGCAATTTAATTCCCGCCAGCAATCCCAGCAGCACCACGATCGGCAGCGCCGCCACCAGCGTCGAAAGCCACCAGTGTCCCAACGGATCGTATACTTGCGTCCAATTCATCGTCGGACCTCGCGCGGAAGAGGTTGCAAACTCTTCCGGACTATTCTATGAACTCGTGAGCAGGGACCGGCAAAACCTGAAGCATTCGGCGCAACGGATCGGATTGCAGCCTTCAAATACATTCGCCGCGTGCGAAAGTCAAGAAGTGTCAGTAAAGGAAAGCGGGGAGTGTGAATGGAAGAAACCAACCCATGAACTGGCCCAGCGTGGAAATGATTCGCGTCCCCGCGAACGGAATTAATTTTGAAGTCGCCACTATGCCGGCCTCAGCCACGAGTCCTGCCGCCAGCAATTCAGAAGACCGTCTGGCACTCTGCCTGCACGGTTTTCCCGAACACGCCTATTCCTGGCGTCATCAAATGCCGCTGCTCGCCCAACTCGGCTACCGCGTCTGGGCGCCCAACCTGCGCGGCTACGGCGCCACCGATTCGCCTCAGGACATCGACGCCTACGCCATCGATACTCTCGTCGCCGACGTCGCCGCTTTGATCGCCGCTTCCGGCGCCAAACAAGTTTTGCTTCTGGCCCACGACTGGGGCGGCGCGCTCGCCTGGATCCTCGGCATGCGCCGCCCCGAGCTCATCAACCGCCTGGTCATCCTCAATCTTCCGCACCCGGCGTGCTTCCAACGCGAACTCAAACGCGCCCGCCAGCTCCGAAAATCCTGGTACATGTTTTTCTTTCAGATTCCGAAATTGCCCGAATACATACTCCGCCGCGATCAAGCCCGCATGATCGGCCGCATGTTTCGCGGCACCCGTCATCCGGAACGTTTTCCTGACGACGTCATCGCCGTCTATCGCGAAAACGCTCTGCGGCCCGGTGGTCTCACCGCTATGTTGAATTGGTATCGCGCGTTTTTTCGCCGCAGAAGGGAACCGAGAAGAGAAGAGGGCGAGCGCCGCCCGCGCTTCCCAAAAATAGAAGTCCCCACTCTATTTCTCTGGGGCGACGCCGACATCGCTCTCGATTTTCGCGCCACTGAAGGCACCGGGAATTACGTATCCAATCTCACCTTCCGCGTCTTTCCCGGCATCTCCCACTGGATTCAGCAGGAAGCCCCCGAAGCCGTCAACGCCATGCTCGCCGCCTGGCTCACCGGCCAGCACGTTCCCGAATATCAGGAAGTATCCGCGGCAACTCCAACCGCTAGCCACTAACGACTAGCCACTAACGACTCGCCACTAGCCACTGCCCTTTTTATCCAGCCTTTTTCGCCGCGACTTTTGCTTCGCCGAAACCGACCGGATGATCAGCTTTCCGCGACCGCTCGCAGGCATCGGCACTTTCGCCTGCGCCTCCGCCGCATCGATCAATTCCAAAACTGCGGGACGAGACAGAACATCCGCCGACTCCAACCGAATGAAACGATTTTGATTTCCCGATCCCTGCAGAATCCCGTGCGGATCGGGCAGCGTCGCTCCCCAATAAAAAGACAGCCCCACTCCGTTCGCCGCCGCCGCAATCGAGACCACACAATCCGACGGGCGCTCCGTCGAGCAATAACCCATCGCGAAAAAATTGTAATTGTCGTAAGCCAATTCGTTCGCGGCAGGAAACCGCTTGCGCAGCGCCTTTCGCGCCGCTCGGATCAACGCCTGATTCTCCGGCTCGAATTTATCGATGAAGCTCTGCAATTGCTTTTCGGCGTCGGCCGTTCTTACCCGGCCGCTTCCAGGTGCGGAATTCGGCCGGGCCTTCGCACGATTGCTTTTCATCTCTCGTCCTGCTTCACTCCGCGTGTTTGTCATATTGCATCGCGCCCGCCACGTTGCCTTCCGTATCCTGAAAGAAAACTAAACTACCCACGCCCGCAATTACCGTCTTCTCCATCACCAGTTTTCCGCCGTTCTCTTTGATCCCCGCGATCGTCTTGGCAATCGACGGCACCCCAATCGTGCATTCGTATCCTGTCATCTTCTGCCCTGGCACTAACTCCCGCCGGCCCTGTAGCGAACCCAAAAGTTGCGGAGTCGAGTCATCGCCGGTGTTGATCATGTAAAACCCAGGAGGTCCCCACGGTTCAAACTTCCAATCAAAAACTCCGCCGTAAAATTTCTGTGCTCGCTTCAAATCGTCCGCGTTGATTGAGTAGTGCCTCACATTCGGCATCGTGCCAGTCCTCCTAAAATTTGAGAACCACCGCCAGCGGAGAATAGTCTTCCTAGCGCAAGGCGGTCTTGCTCTATACTGCCAAAGAATGTCGAGAAAGCGCCAAGCCTCCAAATCCCGTGCCAGCCGCCCGAAACGTTTCGACGGCTCCGTCCTCGTCCGCACCTACGGCGTCACCTGGACCCAGGGCCTCACGGTCCCCGCCCACCGCCACGAATGGGACCAATTCACCTACGCCACTCACGGGGTCCTCACCGTAAAAACCGATAAAGGCACCTGGGTCATTCCACCGCACCGCGCGGTCTGGGTTCCGGCCGGCATCGAACACACCGAAATCATGTCCGGCCCAGTCGCCGCCCGTTCACTCTTCTTCATCCCGCGACTCGCCAAATCCATGCCCCGTGAATGTACCGCGGTCAACGTCTCCCTGCTGCTGCGCGAATTAATTCTCGCCACCATTCGCCTCGGCGTCCTCGACGAAAGCATTCCCGCGCAAGCCCGCATGATCGCCATCATCCTCGATCAATTCGAAGCCCTCGCCGAAGCCCCACTGCAACTCAAAACTCCCACTGACCCTCGAGCTCAGCGGATCGCCGCGCTCCTCGAGCAAACCCCAGCCTCGTCCGAATCTCTAAAACTCCTCGCCCGCCAAGCCGGCGCCAGCAAACGCACCATTGAACGCCTCTTCCGCGTCGAAACCGGAGTCTCCTTTCAGCAATGGCGCCAGCGCCTCCGCGTAATCCAAGCCCTGCGCCTCCTCGCCTCCGGCGATTCCGTAACCAGCGTCGCCCTCGACGTCGGCTACTCCAGCACCAGCGCCTTCATCGCCATGTTCAAAAGGGAGTTGGGCACCACGCCGCGCCGCATCTGGAAGGAAAAGTCAGCGATTCATCTGGCAGCCAGCGCATAACCGCCGCGAAAAAATTGACGCCCGAAAAAGACCGGCCCCGGAGGGGCGGCATAGGGTAGCCCGGACCGGAAGGTCCGGGAAAACTAAGAAGTAGAAGTCGAGCGCCGGAGGTGCGACACGCGCTCGGGTTCATAAAGAAAATTTCGAGGGATGTTCTACCTCACGCGCGAACGGCGCTGCGGTTCCTTCACATGCAAATACAAAAACGACTCCACCAAACTCCACGCCAGCGCCGCTGAAGCCGCATGATAGCTCGCCCGCGCGTCGCAAAAAAATCCATGATCCGCGTCTGAAAAATCCACATTCACGAACGCCTTCCCCTGCTTGTTGCATTCATCCGCAATCGCTTTGGTCTGCTCTTTGGGAATGTGCGTATCTTTGCCACCCCAGCAAAACAGAATCGGCGCATTCAATTGCGGAATTCGCGGCAGCAAAGCCGGAGCGATCCCGCCGCCATAAAACGAAATCGCCGCCTGCAGCGGCAAAGTCGTCGCCGCCAAAAACGAAACGCGCCCGCCCATGCAGAAGCCGATACTCGCGATCCGGTCCGGCTGCACTCCCGGATCATTGCGCAGGAATTCATACGCCGCCCGCGCATCTTCAATATTCCCTTCGTACGTCATCGCCGTCATGTGCGGCACCGTCGACGGAAAATCGGTATACGGCGCCTCAAACCCGGGTGCCGTGCGGTGAAATAGCTCCGGAGCGATCGCCACCACGCCCATTTTCGCAAACCGGTCGGCTACGTCGCGGATATGCGCATTCACTCCAAACGCTTCCTGCATCACCAGAATCCCCGGATGCTTCGCCGCGCGCGCCGGACGCGCCACATACGCATTCATCGTCGTGCCATCCGCTACTTTTAACGACACCTGGCTACTGGCAATTTGGTCCAAACCCGGAATCCTCCGCCGCGGATGCCCGCGAAGCGTCCTAGCATAATCGCACCCCCGCAAAATAAGAAGCGGCGTTTTCGCCTCCCGCCGCCAGGTGCCCTAGCTGGGTGCAACTTAGGTTTCCCCTCGAAAATAGCCCAGAGTCCGCGGCACCGTCCCGCGCATCAAAGCCTCAGATGATTCGATATTATAATTCTGCCAACGCATGAAATTTTACAGCGGACCTCCGTCCGATCATTTCGACGGCGAACATTTCTACAATCCTCCCATCGGCCAGCCGCGCGTCGGTGCCGGTCTGTTCCAATGGCTGGCCAATCGCCAGCCCGGCCCTTGGCGCAAATGGGTAGACGCAGCCCCCGGCCCCATCCCGCCCGAACGCGTCGACAACGGTGCCATTCGCGCCACTTTCGTCGGCCATTCCACCATGCTGCTGCAATTCGAAGGACTGAACGTCCTGCTCGACCCCATCTGGTCCAAACGTGCCAGCCCGGTTTCTTTTGCCGGGCCCAAACGCCATCGCCCGCCCGGCATTCGCTTCGAGCATCTCCCGAAAATTCATCTCGTGCTGCAGAGTCACGATCACTACGACCATTTCGACGTGCCCACTCTCCGCCGCATTGCCGCCCAGTGGAAACCGAATTTCGCCGTGCCGCTCGGCGTCGCTCCGCGCCTGGTCTCCAAGAAAATCGCGGCCGATTCCCAAATCGCCGAACTCGATTGGTGGCAGCCCGCGCAATTTTCCGATTCCATCCGCATCACCGCCGTCCCGGCGCGCCATTTTTCCGGCCGCGGCCTGCGCGACCGCAATCGCACCCTATGGGCCGGCTACGTGATCGAATCGCCCTCCGGCACCATCCTTTTCGCCGGTGACACCGCCTACGGCCCGCACTTCGCCGAAATCGCCGCGCGCTTCCCGAAAATTCGCCTGGCACTGATTCCCATCGGCGCCTATCGCCCGCAATGGTTCATGGGCCCCGTCCACATTTCGCCGAGCGACGCCGTCCGCGCCCACAAAGAAGTCGGCGCCGCCACCAGCATCGGCATCCACTTCGGCACCTTCCACCTAGCCGACGACGGCGAAGACGAACCCGTAACCGAACTCCAGCGCGCCCTGGACCAAGAAAAGGAACGCCTCCGCTTCTGGACCCTAGATCCCGGTGAAGGCCGTGACATCCCCTAGATTTGCTCGTGCCGAATCTCCAACCCAAAAAAAATCGATCGCGTAGCCGTCGAGCTCGACGGTCGACAGCCTACCTTGGAGTGCGGCGGCTTGCCGCCGCCTTGACGAACTCTCGTTAGGTCTGCACTGGAATAGGGTTCAAAACGCAAAGCACAAAGACGCCACGCCTTTGTAGCGGCGGTCTTCAGACCGCCATCAGTCTTTGCCAAACCGAGAATGCTGTTCCACGAAATTAAGAAACGGGGAAGGGAACGCGAAGCTTATTCCTATGGGGCAATCAACGCGTCGAAAAACAATCCTAACAGCGCCCGAACTTCTTTCTCACTCAGCACGCCCGGATTCACCAGCCGCTCCAGCAACAACGCCTGAGACAAAGCTCCCAACGCCGTCCCGATGGCCCGGTTGGAAATTCCCCCCGGCCGCGGCCCGCTTGAAACCATCGCCAGTATTTTCGTCGCGGATTTCTTTAGCCGATCCTGTCGCGCCCGGACCCGCGCATGAGCCTCCGGATGCCGCACCGCAAACAATTTATATTCCAGCGATAGCAGCACCAGCCTCCGGTCTTTCGCAATCTCCACGTAATGTTGTCGCAACGCCTTCGAACGCGCCTCGCGAGTTTCATGCAGCTGCAAGCTCGCCACCAGCGATCCAATCGTGTCCGTCACCCACCCTTCGATCAGCGTGAAGAAAATATCTTCCTTGCTGTCGAAGTTCGCATAGAACGCGCCCCGCGTATATCCGGCCTTCGCCGCAATGTCTTCCAGCCGCGCCGCTTCAAATCCACTGCGCGCAAAAATCTGCTCCGCCGCGGCCAGCAACTTCCGCCGCGTGGCATCCCTACGCTCTTGCTGCCGCGAACGCGCGCCAGGTCCATCGACCCGCGCCACCCGCATCCCATTTTGTTTTGCCGCAGCTTGTTTCATCTCGGTACGCACCGTTTCTTGGGCCGCTTTACAGATACATACATGCATGTATATAATACAATCATCCGCTAAGCAAGGGAGACGACGGCTCTGGCTTCCATCGCGCTACCTTCCGAACACGCCCTGTGGCGCCCAGCCCATAATCCTTGGCTCATCGCCATCACGGTTACCCTCGCCACCTTCATGGAAGTTCTCGATACTTCCATCGCCAATGTCGCCCTCCCGCACATTGCCGGCGGCCTCGGAGCCAGCTCCGACGAATCCACCTGGGTCCTCACCAGCTATCTCGTTTCCAACGCAATCATTCTCCCCATCAGCGCCTGGCTCGCCACCCGCCTGGGCCGCAAACGTTTCTACATGGCCTGCGTCGCGCTTTTTGCCGGCAGCAGTTTCTTGTGCGGCCTCGCGCCCACGCTGGGCATGCTAATTTTCTTTCGTGTGCTGCAAGGAGCCGCGGGCGGCGGCCTGCAGCCCAGCGAGCAAGCCATTCTCGCCGATACGTTCGAGCCTTCCAAACGCGGCATGGCTTTCGCCGTCTACGGCATGGCCGTGGTCGTCGCCCCCGCCATCGGCCCCACCTTCGGCGGCTGGATCACCGACAATTTTTCCTGGCGCTGGATTTTCTATATCAACGTTCCGGTCAGCATCATCTCGCTCTATCTCACTCACAAACTCGTTGAAGATCCCCCGTACCTCCAAAAAGAGCGCGAACGCCAGAAGGGGATCCGCATCGATTACATCGGCCTCGGCCTGGTCGCCCTCGGCATCGGCGCCCTGCAAATCGCGCTAGATAAAGGTCAGGAAGTTGACTGGTTCTCCACCCATTGGCTCACCGCCGTATTCGTCCTCTCAATCGTGCTGCTGGTTTCCTGGGTCGTTTGGGAATGGCGCCACCCGAATCCCATCGTCGAACTCACCTTGCTCAAAAAACGCAATTTCCGCACCGCCATGTTTTTTATGTTCGTCCTCGGCATGGTGCTCTACGGCACCACCGTGATCATCCCGCAGTTCCTGCAACTGCTCCTCGGCTACTCCGCAGTCAGCGCCGGAGAAGCCCTCGCCGGCGGCGGCTTCGTCATGATGCTGATGATGCCCATCTCCGGCTTCCTGGTCAGCAAACTCGATCAGCGCGCCATGATGTGCTTCGGCTTCGGCATCACCGCCGCCTCGCTCTATTACATGTCCACCCACATGACCCTCGGCATCGACTTCCGCACCGCCGCCATGCTCCGCGTCTATCAAGTCGCCGGCCTCGCCTTCATCTTCGTTCCGTCCAACGTCCTCTCCTATGTCGACATCCCCCGCGACAAAAATAATCAAATTTCCAGCATGATCAGTTTCATCCGCAACATCGGCGGCAGCATCGGCATCGCACTCATCAGCACCTTCATCACCCGCGCCGCCCAGCAGCGCCAGACCTACCTCTCCGGCAATATGAATCCGTCCAATCCGCGCTACCGCCAAATGGTCGACGGCCTCACCGCCACGCTGCACAGCGAAGGCCTCAGCATGGCGGACGCCGCACACCAAGCCCACGGACGCGTCGCCGCCCTCCTCACTCAACAAGCGACGACTCTAGCCTACGGCGATGTCGTTTCCGTCATGGCCGTCGTCGTGGGTGTTCTTGCGCCCCTAGCCTTCATCATGAAGCGCCCGCCCAAACACGCCGCCGAAGCGCCACCCATGCACTAGCCGCAGTTCTCCGCAGCCCGCACCCCAGCGCGAAGCGCATCCGCGCAGTCTCCGTGCCCTCACGCCTTTCTCTGTGCTCTCTGTGTTTAAATCTTTAAACGCCGCTCTCCGACCAACCAATCCGCACCATAACAATGTTGCCGTCTCGTTAATTTCGACCAGCCCATCGAATTTCTCTTCGACCCGGCCGCCGACTTAAGGATAATGTTGCCGTCCGGCGCGTTTCCGCCGGACCACGAGGTCTTCATGGCGGATGTCGGCACTCTTTTCTGGGATAACGGCGGCGTAATTCTCACCAACGGCTGGGACCGCACCTCCCGTCGCGCGGCCGTTGATAAATTCAAACTCGACTGGGCCGATTTCGAAGATCGTCACGAGCTGATGCTCAACGATTTCGAAACCGGACGCATCACCCTCGATGAATACCTCCGCCGCGTCGTCTTCTATCGCGAACACACCTTCACCATCGACGATTTCAAAAAGTTTATGTTTGCCCAGTCCCAACCTTTTCCCGATGCTCTCGATTACTTGAAGAAACTCGCTCAGACCCGCCAGTACACCATCGCCTCGCTGAACAACGAATCGCTCGAACTCAACGAGTACCGCATTCACACTTTCCGCCTGCGCGATTACTTCGAAGCCTTTTTCAGCTCCTGCTATCTCGGCTTGCGTAAGCCCAACGTAGAAATCTACAAACTCGCATTGAAGATCACCCAGCGCGAACCTGCCGAGTGCGTCATGATCGACGACCGCGGCCTGAATCTCGAAACCGCCAAGGAACTCGGCATGCACACCATCCAGGTCAAATCTTTCGCCCAAATGAAAAGCGACCTGGAAAAACTAAACATCATCGCCGACTGAAAGAGAATTACGCGCGCGAAAAAATCCAGAAGGGAAGCGCTACACCAAAAAGGCCGCCGAATGAAACTCGATACCCGCGTATCACCCGACATCGAATCCCTTAGTCGCGACGCGCTCGAACAAGTCCTGTCCGACATGCGCGACGCCATCAAAGCCCGCGGTCGCTTCGTCATCGCCCTCTCCGGCGGCCACACTCCCGAAAAAATGTATGCACTCTGGGCCCAGAACGAAAAATATCGCACCGAAACTCCCTGGGATAAGGTTTTTATGTTTTGGGGCGACGAACGCTTCGTCGGCCCCGACGATCCGCTCAGCAATTACCGCATGACCCGCGAGGCCCTGCTCTCCCACGTCCCCATTCCGCCAGCCAACGTCCACCCCGCCCCCACCACGCTGGCCAGCCCGCAAGCCGCCGCCGCAGCCTACGACGCCGACCTCCACAAATTTTTCAGCGACGGCGTCCCCGCCTTCGACGTCACTCTCCTCGGCATCGGCCCCGAAGGCCACACCGCCTCCTTATTTCCCAATTCGGCCGCCCTAAACGAAAAAATCAAATGGGTCGAAGCCGTAACAGTAGCCGCCAAGCCCCCCAACCGCCTAACTTTCACCCTCCCGGTCCTAAACGCCAGCCGCAACACTTATTTCCTCGCCGCCGGCGAAGAAAAAAAACAAATCCTGGACGCCCTCCGCGCCGAAAAAGATCCGCAGCATAGCCAATATCCCGCCGCCCGCATCCACCCCACCGACGGCCGCCTACTCTGGTTCCTGGACGCCCCCGCCGCCCGCTAGCAAGACCTCAGAGTCATTGCCGCGAGGCGCGCCGCTCCAGCCGTCTCCGTCCTTTCCCGCCTTTCTCTGTGCTCTCTGTGTTAAATCTTTGCTCGCTCTCTCTCCACCAAAACGATCGAAGCCCTCGCGAAACTTTCCTTTCTCTTCGTCTGCACTTTTCCCCCGCCTCTTCGCCCCACACTTTCGCCCTGTACTAAAAATAAAAAAGTACCTGTCACTTCGTACCATTGACCCTAATATCCCCCACACCTAAGATGAATTCGCGAGCGAATGAAATTGTCCGCACGAAATTTCTTCGCCTCATCCTTGGGATTGGTTTCCCGCCTTACCCCGGCCTTGCGGGAGTCAATCAGACATGCCGTTTGGCGCGAATCTGCCGAAAGATATGCGCTCCCGGCGGCAACGCCGCGGTCCTCGGATGAACTCGCGAATTCCGGTAAGCATTCAGTGGGCGGGGAATCCCGAAGCGTTGCACAGCGAAACCGGTTTCACCCGGGTCGTTAACCCCAACGGATGTTTGCTGGTCGCCAAAACGGAGCCGCAGCTCCATCAACGCCTGCGGGTAACCAATCTCGGCACGCGCCGCTCGGCCGATGCACTGGTCGTCTGGAAAGGCGCTGAACGCGCCGATGGCTGGGATGTCGGAGTGGAATTACAAGCAACTGACTACGATTTCTGGGGTGTCGAACTTTGAAACTCGAATCTCTTAGGGTCCCTGCAGCGAAGCCCGCTTCACCTGCCGCACATGTACCGCAAAAAGCTTCCACGCCCGCGCCCGCCGGTGCCGCCGCCGCGAAACCGATTACGCTGAAGCCGCTGCCGCCGATGAAACCCGCCGCAGCTCCAGCCGCTGCTGGCGTTGCCACCGACGAACGCCGTCGCGGTCAACGCGTCTTCCTCCGCGTTCGCACCAGCATTCACGTCGCGGTCCAAGGCAAGCCCACCACCTTCGACGCCACCACCGTGAGCGTCAATCACAACGGCGCCATGATCATCGTCAAGCAAAACATGCCCACCGACACTCGCCTGGTTCTCGAACACGCCGGGACCAAAGAACGCGTCCCCTGCAAAGTCATCCGCAGCGCCCAATCCATGCCCGAAGGTTTCCACACCCCCATCGAATTCGAAACCCCCAGCCCAAATTTCTGGCACATAGCTTTCCCCCCAGCCGACTGGCGCGCCCCCGACGACCTCTAGTCCGCCACGACGCGAAGCGGGGTCCGCCGAGAACTTTTGGAGTGCGGCGGCTCTGCCGCCGCTTTTCCGAAGCCGCCCGCACTACATCACGCTCCAGCGCGAAGCGCCACCCCATCCGTCTCCGTGCTCTCCGGCCTTCCTCTGTGTTCTCTGTGGTAAGTCTTTGATTCGAGCCACTGCAACCAAACGATCCGCTATCAACGCCTACCTTCCCACCCCAAATGGCAACTTCCTCAAATCAATATTCCCACCCGACAAAATAATCCCAATCTTCTTGCCCTGCCCACCCGCCACCTTCCGAAACAAAGCCGGCCCCGCCGCCACCGCCCCCGACGCCTCCACCACCATCTTCAGCCGCTCCCAAATCATTCGCATCGATTCCACAATCTCATCTTCCGAAACCCGGCAAATCTCCTCCACATGCTCCCGCAAAATTGAAAACGTCAGCGGACAAAGCGTAGCCCGCAACCCATCAGCCATCGTCTCGGTCCCCGCCGCGTCCTCAATCTTCCCCGACTGCAAAGACCGCCAAGCATCATCCGCGTTCAAAGGCTCTCCACCCACCACCCGAATCGCAGGATTCAATCCATGCGCCGCGATCGAAGTCCCACTCAAAAGCCCTCCACCGCTCGCCGGGGTCATCATAAAATCCAGATCCGGAATCTCTTCAATCAATTCGATCGCCGCCGTCCCTTGCCCCGCAATCACTCGCGCATCGTTGTACGGATGGACCAAATGCGCGCCGGTCCGCGCCATCACCTTCGCCGCCTTCGCTTCGCGCGAAGCCACATTCGGCTCGCACTCCGTAATCTCGCCGCCGTAAAACCGCACCGCCTCCTTCTTCGTCTCCGAAGAATTGCTGGGCATCACGATATACGCCGGAACTCCTCTCCAACGCGCCGCCTGCGCCACCGCCGCCGCGTGGTTTCCCGAAGAAGGCGCCACGATCCCGTTTTTCGCTTCCTCATCCGTCAGCGAAAACACCGCATTCGTCGCCCCGCGAATCTTGAACGATCCTGTCTTCTGCAAGTTCTCGCACTTAAAGAACAGGGAACTCCCCGCAATTTCATTCAGCGTCCGCGAAGTCATCACCGGCGTCCGATGAATCCGCGACGCAATCCGCGCGTGCGCCGCGCGAATGTCCCGCAACGTCACCGTAGTCGCAACTTTTGTTTCCACTTCGCTCTCCACTTTCATCGTCACCCGCCCAACCCGCACGCTCTGCTACCCGTTCAGGCACGCCGCCTGTAAATGAGTTGACTGCATCTTGTCGCGGTGCGATTCTCAACCTACCCCTTCCAGAATCAGAAGCAACATCCAAATTGTCACGCTCCTGAGGAGGAAGACCATGCCATCCGCCAAGCCGTCCCCTGTTCGGTACGAAGATCGCCGCATCGTTCCGCGCAAGCCTTACGCCATGCCCATACGTTTCGTTGTCCTCGCCGAAGAATTCGCCTACGCCGGCCGCTCCCTCCCGCACACCGCCGTAGCACAAAAAAACGCGCCCTCCGGCGCCGCCAAGCCCACGCAACCGCATGAAGGCGTCACCATAGACTTGTCCGAACGCGGCGTAGGTTTCAAATCCACACAAAGCGTCAGCCTGGGCCAATCCATCGAAATCTATTTCACTCTGCCGACAGAACTCACTGGCCGCATCCCCGAAGACGTCCGCTGCACAGCTAGAGTCGTCCACGTCGACCATCACGAAGACCACGGTTTAACCTGCGTCGGCGCCAACATCGAGCGCTTCGAGCGCATCACCTCTGGCCGAGTCTGGGGAAACTAAAAAGGGCAGGGAATCGCCAGAGGATACCGCTAGCTGTCGTTGTAGTTGACGGGTCTTTGAACTTTCTCTTGCGGGTGCCGCACTCTTTGCGTTTTTGGCAAAGGGTGCGCAACGTAAAGTGCATCGCTAAACGATCGCGTAGCCGCCTCAGCGCGCCGCGCCGCCAGCCACCGTGTGTTTCGCAGTTTCCGCCAGCGCATCGGTTGGCAGAGCCTCTGTCACTGACCGTCTCGTCCTAGTGATTCGGTCGAATCGACTGCGGAATGAGAATCTTTGAGTCGGGGATCTGGGCAAGGGTCTTTGAAAAATATCGCCCAATATCGGTAAAAGCGCTGGGTTTCACTTCAGGGTTTCGCCGGTAAACCATGTGGTACTCGCTCTCGCGTGTCCCTTCCAAAAACCAATACGAACCGTCAGGCATTTCCGGCTCGGGTCGCTTTGTGGTGGGGAGCTGCCAGAATTGAGCTCGTTTAACAGATTCGAGAAAGCCATCGATATCCGCCGCCGAAATCGCGTGGTGGTCGTTCATAAGGAAACTTGTTTTATTGAAAGGGGTCAACTTGGTAAATAACGTTCCCGTTCCGTCCTTGCTAATCTGCAACCGGAATATCCAAATCTTTGCTCCCGGGAATCCCACGACCATGAGCCGATATACCTCTCTTCGTAAATCGTCGGTCGCGTGAAGCAGCGAAGGCTCACCGCGAGCGCGAAGATACCAGGCCCAAGAAGCGGCTGAGTCGTCGTCGCGAGATCCGTCGGGCTTACTGAAAGTGCCGGCAGGGAAATAAGCCAGTCCATTGCTTCGATATTCACTTGAGGTCGTCCGCGAACCGGAAGGGGGCGCACTCTGTCGCGGCATGAATGGAGAGGCGAGTAGTACAAAGGCGGTGAGAGGCAAAAACACCCAGGACGTGATGGATGCGATTCTCATTTAGCTCGCTCACGATGGTCACTCCTCATTAAGAGCGGACGTTGTCATCGGTGTAAGCTACACCACATCACGCCGCATCGGGCATGTTACTTCGTCGCCCGCCCCGGCACCGTAAACATAACCTTCGCCGCCGTAGAGTTTTCGTACCGATCAAAAACTTGCACCGAAATAATGTGCTGTCCCGGCGCCAGCCCACTCAGCGCAACCACATAACTTTCCTTAGGCGCATCCGACAAAATCCCCACAGGAAACACAGTCAACCACTCCCCCGCATCCACACTGTACTGCGCCCGCGCAATCGTCACCGCCGGACTAATCGCATCAAAACTCACCTTCACCGCGTCAGCCCCCGCCGCATCCGCCCGCATATTCTCAATCCGCGGCGGCGTATTCGCGATCTCAAAGCGCTCGCTCACCCGCTCATCACTCAACGCCTGCGCCGGAGGATTCGAAGGCGAATCCGACACCGCAACCTTCAAGTAGTAAGCCCCATCCGGCATGGTGGTCGAATCCCACGAATAAAATCGCTGCGTCAATTTATCCTTCAGCAGGTGCCAGGTCGTCTCCGCTCTCGCCGCGGTAATACACCGCGTAAACCAGATCATCGTCGTTGTCGTCGTGCGCCGCCCACAAAACGCTCGCATATCCCTTGTCAGAAAATCCCTGCGGCGTCGCATCCACTTTCCCCGGCAATAGCACGCCAAAATTTGGCGCCGCCGCCACTCCCGGCCGCTGCGGAATCTTCAACTGCACCGGCGAAGGAGTCGCCGCACCCGCCGGAGCCCCCGCGAATCCCTGCACTCGCACGCCCGGATCCTGCATCGCAATTTCGTCCAGCACCGGCGCCACATTCACCGGCTGATATGCCACGTCCACCCAAGAAATCCGCGAAGCATTCTGCCGGCGCCGCGCCGCCGCGTTGCCAGTTGTGCTGTTGAACACCACCTTCCACTGCACAAATCGTGCCGGCGGACACGTCACCGTCTCCCCGCGCCATTCTTGTATGGCCCCGACCACGCGCTCCAATTCTTCTCCGGGCTCGACGTATTCCCCGACCGCACGTAAAACGCCACGTCCGGCCCCGCCGCGCGATTGCCGTCGCCCATCCAGGTAATCCGTCCCCAGTGCGAAAAAATCCGCGCGTCGAAAGTGTCTGATTCGAAGCTGCCTTCCGTCTCGTATCCCGGCCCCAGCGTAAAAACTTTCCCCGGATTCGCCGTCCCGGCCAGCACTCTTCCGTCGCGCATCGCCAGCAAACTCGTCACCTGCGCCGTCGCCGTGCTGGCCACCTTCGCGTAATCCCGATTTTTCTCGAGCTCCACGATCGTGCCCTTATTACCAGTCCCCAGCAGAACGTTTCCGTTCGCCTCCAAACTCATCGCAAATACCAGATCCTCGCGCGAAGTCCACAAAGTCTCCGGCGCACCCTCCGCCGAAATCTTCACCACTTCCGACCCACCGGTGGTCGAAGGAAAAAACGAAAACGGCGCCGCCCCGCTCAACGCCTGCTGCGGCTGCGCCTGCAAAGTGAGCGTCGAATTCTGCTGCGCCCCCACCACCGGAGCTTGCTGCGGCGTCGTAATCACCCCGCTCAGCACCGTCGAAGGCGCCGCGGCCCGCTGCTTTTCCCCAATTGCCGCCGCAAAAATATTTCCCGCCGCGTCCGCCGCCAGCGACGTCACTTCTTTCTTCTCCGTCTCATACAAAACAAACGTCGCGCCCGCCGTAGGCAGCGCCGCCGCGCCGCCCTTCCGCGCAATCTCAATCCGCAAAATCAATCCATCCGGATCGGTGCCCACTAGTAAATTCCCTTTGGCATCAAACGCCAACGATCGCGCGTGCCGCTCGTCACTCTGATAAAACAACGCACCCTTGCCGTCCGCCCCGATCGCGAAAATCCTTCCGTCGTCGCCCGTCCCGGCAAAAAGCGTCCCCTGCGCGTCCATCGCCAGCGCCCAGATATATTTCGTCTTCGGCTCGAAGAAAACGTTCTTCTGCCCGTCCGCCGTCACCTTATAAATTTTTCCATCCGGCGAAGTCCCCACATACAGATTGTCCTGCGCATCAAACGCGATCGCCTGCGCCGAAAGCTCCGGCGCTTCAAATACCGTAGTCGGCTTCGCCGGGTCGTCGAACCGCACCACTTTCGCGTCCGATCCCCCCGCGCCATAAATTCTCCCGCGCGAATCCGCCCGCAAGTTCCACAGGTACGCCAAATTCGGATCGGAATACGCTGCAAACTTCGCCGCCGGCGCCAGTTTCCCGTCGCTGCGTATCGCCACTCCCTTCGCCGTCCCTTTTTCGAAATCCGCGAACGAGGACTCGCGCCACATCCGCGTATGCTCCGCGTAAACCAGTGCCGGCCCCAAACACGCCAGCGCCAAAATTCCCGCCACCACTTTTCCGCTTAGCTTCATCCCGCGATTCCTCAATCCCGCTCTCCCCGCCGCCAAAATCCCGCCACGTACCTTCACTTCACCGTAATCGTCAAACTCCGCTCGCCCGAAATCACCTGCTTCATATCCACCGACCACTCACCAGCCGTCGACTGATTCGCCACTCGCACCGCCCCATTATTCGACCGGTGATTCATCACCGTAATCTCCGAAGTCGGCGCGTTCGGCATAATTTTGTCTTCCACCAACAAAGTCGCCGTAGGCTGCAAAAGCGTCGCATACAACCGGCTATTCTCCCGGTCGCGATTCATCAATCGAATCATCTCTTCCAATCCCGAAAGCTGCCCCTGCGAACTCGCCGCCGCCGATTCGGCCGTCCGATTCACCGTCTCCGCGTCGCTGATCACCAACTGCAAATTCCCGCGCGCCGCCTGCGCCGGGTATCGTCACCGGAATTTCCTGAATGAAAGTCGCCCCGCGATACGGGCGCAACTGCACCTTGCAGTTCACCGTTTCTCCCGGCGCCAATTCGTTCTTCTCGATCCACGCATTCTCGATCGTCGCCGAAAGCCGCTGCGGCACCACCGTCACCCGGATCCGAATATCCGAAACGTGGGCCACTTCATACGGATTCGAATAGATTTTGGTAAACGCCGCCTGCACCGTCCCCGCCGCGAAAAATCCCGTCGGCACCGGCATGTCGCTCGGCGCAAATAAATCATTCAACGCCACCGCCGTGTGCCCCTGAATCTGAATTTCCCCATCCAGCTGCAAAGTGAATCCTTCGCCGTACGCCGTGCTCCCCACAATCCCGTTATAAGTCGCCAGAGCCACTAAAGTCGGCGTCAGTTGCGGGCTCTCAATCACCTCAAAATGAAATTTCCGCTCTTCCGTAGGCGTTTTCAATTCCACTGACACCGGAATCATTGGCGGCTCCGGCCCCAACTGCCCGCCAATCGCCGTCACCCGGTCCTGCGTCAACGTCCCAATCGTCCCGCCCGTCGAAATAATTTTCGTCGAAGCCTGCGCCGAAGCCAGCGTCATGATCACGTGCGCCCGCGCCATCGGCATCGCCACGTTTCCAAACGAAAAAATCGGATGTCCGCACGCCAGCACTTTTCCGTTTGCTTCCACCGTCGTCACCGTGCATCCCGGCGTAATGGTCAAGTCGCCGCGCATCAGCTCCACGCCCACCATGTCTCCCGGTTTCAGCCGCGCATCGTCCGGAGAAGCCGGCGTCGTCCCGCCCGCCATCATCGACATGCCCCAGCCCGCCAATTCCTTGCTGAATTGCGCCATCGTGTCCGGATAAATTCCGCTGGCGATCATCGGCGTCTCGATCGGTACCAGAAATTCGCCGGAGCCCGCACCCACTTTCCCGCCGCCGGCCCCCACCGCAAATCCCCGAGGCAGCTCCACGCGCGCGTTGAAGCCCGCATTTTCTGCCGATGCTTGCGTGGCCGCGCCCGGCACCGGATGCGGCGCATCAATCACACTCAACATATTTTCAATCGGCGTCACTCCGCCAATCGCTTCCTTGGTGAACGCCCCCAGCTTCAGCGAAAGCGCCCCGGCCAACTTGCCATCGAAATACACCGGGCTCCCGCTCATCCCCGCCACCACGCCGGTATGCTCCACTTTCGCGCCCAGCAGCTGCACCAGAATAATGTCCTGCTTCGGCCCCAAAGCGTTTTGCAGCACGCCCAGCACGACCAGATCGACTTTCTCGATCGTGTCGCCCTCAAAAATCGTGTACACCTCGCCTTTCATCCCCGCCTTCACGTCCTTCAACGGAAAAGTGGCGGTCGCGTCATCGCCGCGCATCGGCAAACTAAAAATCATCGTCATTAAAACCAGGAAGGGAACTACAGGAAGGAAACGTCGCAAGCGGCCGAGTGGCATCGAACTTCGATGATACCCGCCGCATTGGGGGGAAGCAAATCGCCTCATGCTAGAATCCTGCGTGGCCAAAAAAACCATTTCTCCCGGCGGCAATGTCACCGGAGTCGTCGAACTTCCCGGCGATAAATCCATTTCGCATCGCTACGCCATCCTCGCTTCGCTCGCCGAAGGCACCAGCGAAATCCGCAATTATTCGTCTTCCGCCGATTGCCTCAGCACCATCGAATGCCTGCGCAAACTCGGCGTCGAAATCGATATCACCAAGGAATTTGTCCGCGTCACCGGCCGCGGCCTCGACGGCCTGAAACCTTCCAAACGTGCCCTCGACGCCGGAAATTCCGGCTCGACCATCCGCATGCTCGCGGGCGTGCTCGCCGGGCAAAAATTCGCCACCACCATCAGCGGAGATAAATCCCTCCAGCGCCGCCCCATGCGCCGCATCGTCGAACCGCTGCGCCAGATGGGCGCCGAAATTCGCGCCAAGGATGGCGACCGCGCCCCGCTCGAAATTCATGGCGCCGCGCTGAAAGGCATCGACTACACCCCGCCGATTCCCAGCGCCCAGGTCAAATCCGCGGTCCTGCTCGCCGGACTCTACGCCGACGGAGTCACCACCGTCCGCGAATCCGTGCGCACCCGCGACCATACCGAAATCACTCTGAGCGAAATGGGCGCGCAAATCGAAACTTCCAAAGGCCTAATTCAGATTCATCCCCGGCCCAAACTGTTGCCGCAGCAGTTCATCGTCCCCGGAGATTTATCCGGCTCGGTGTTCCTCATCGCCGCGGCGCTGGTCCTGCCCGAATCCTCGGTCATGCTGCACAATGTCGGCCTCAACCCCACCCGCACCAAAATTCTCGATTTCCTCATCAGCATCGGCGCGTCCATCAATCTCGCGTCCGTCCAGCTCCGCGGCGGCGAACTGATCGGCGACGTTTCCATCCGCCACGCCCCGCTCCGGGGCGGCGCCATCGCCGGCCCCCAAGTCGCCGAAATGATCGACGAGCTGCCCATGCTCGCCGCCCTCGGCCCCTACACCGAACACGGCATCGAAATTCACGACGCCAAGGAATTGCGCGTGAAAGAAAGCGATCGCATCGCCACCATCAGCGCCGGATTAAAATCCATGGGCGCCAAAGTCGAAGAATTTCCCGACGGCATGAGAGTAGAAGGGAAGTCAGCAGGAAAGCTGCGTGGCGCAAAAATCGATCCCGAAGGCGATCACCGCATCGCCATGGCCCTGGCCGTAGCCGCCCTGGGCGCCGAAGGCGACACGGTCATTCGCGATTCCGAATGCGTCGGCGTCTCCTTCCCCGAATTCTTCACCACCCTGGAAAAACTCCGCGACGCCAAATCCCAAGACGCCCAAACCTAAATCCGACATCAAACGACCGCGCAGCCACCTCGACCGATGCCCAGCCAGCCTACCTTGGAGTGCGGCGGCTTGCCGCCGCCTTTGCGAACAAACGTTAGCGCAGCAGCGAACAGGGTTAAAAACGCGACTCACACGAAACGTCCGGCCAGTTGTAGCAGGCGGTCTCGACCGGTCCGTTAGACCGCCAGCCCGTTCCGCCATCACGTCGCCACGTCGATCCTCTTCTCCTAGCCTACGAGTCCCACCACCCAAACCGTAATTGGCCGTCATCCAGAGGAGCGCCTTCTGCGACGAAGGATCTCCTTCTTGCCCGGGCCCTCCGCACACCAGGTCCCGCGCGCCATTTTTGTCGGGCGCCATCTCAGCAAAAAACCAGCGCCGTAGGCGCGACACCTCCATCACCAATAAATCACACAGCCCCGCGCCTCCAAATCCCCAAACCACGCCGGCTCATCCAACGTCGTCACCCACCGCAAATCCAATTTCTCCAGCTTCGGCAATCCTGCAACCTCCTCGAGGCAATCGTCGTAACAGGATTCCCCCGCAAATCCAGCAACCGCAATTCCCGCAACAACCCAATCTCGCCAGGCAGGGAGCTCAACTTGTTATTCCGCAAATGCAATTCCCGCAACCGCGCCAACTTCCCAATTGCCGCCGGCACCGCCCGCAACCCATTATCCGTAGCCCGCAATTCGATCAATCCCGCCATCTCGCAAACACACTCCGGAAATTCCTCCAACGGATTCTCCCCAATATTCAAATACCGCAACCCCGTCAATTTCCCCAGCGACGCAGGTAAAGCCGTCAGCCGGTTATCATGCAAATACAAAAAATCCGTCAACCCACTCAACTCTCCAATGGTTTCCGGCACCGCGCTCAAAAAGTTGTGCCCCAAATCCAGCATCCGCAATTTCTTCAGCGCCCTAATCTTCGGCGAAATTTCCTTCAGCTCGTTATCCGCCAGAACCAGCGTTTCCAATTCAGTCTGCTCCCACAGGGACTCCGGCACCACGCCCAGACGCTTCTTCCAAAGATTCAAATTTGCAGCAGGTGAGTTATCTCGAGTCAAAACGGAAAACCTCGGCCAAGGCCCAGAATGAGTACCCACCAGATGACCTGGAGGGCCCGATCGAACACTGGCCACGGAATTTCTGGCGCGTCGTCGCAACGCGGGCACTGATTGTGCCTGAGTGTGCTTCCACATTTTGCGCATTGCGCCATAGGGTGAGTAAACGCGCCAATGGTACCAGACGGAGAGCGGGACAGCGGATTAGGGCGGGACTTAGGACCTGCAACTACGAAGACTTGCGGATATGAATGGTTCCAAATGTAGTCGTGATTGTGATCTTCGGCACTCCCGTGCCGATCTTGGCGTTGAACCGCGGCGTGTCGCCTTGGGTATCCGACGACCCGTCGAAATCGCTTTCCACCTCGCCGCCCTTGGACGACGCTGAAATTTGAAAATTCGATTTGTCCGGCAGCGTCAATTCTACTTCGCCCGATGCGTTGCTGATCGAAATATCCTGAGTCGGAGGCTGCGCGTATCCCACCTTAATATCCCCATGCACGTCGGCAATTTCCAGCCGCCCGCCCACGTTCTCCACGTCCAAATCCTTATTGCTTGTGTGGATTCTCGCCGCGCCCATTACGTCTGAAATTTCAATTTGCCCCGATTCCAGCTCCAGCCGTCCGTTCATGCGCTCGAGTGAAATATTCGCTTTCTGCGAATCGTATCGCGTGGTCTTGCTCACGTTGCGAATCGTCACCGGTCCAAAAAACTCCCCATTCACGCTCATATCCCCGGTAATGTCGCTGACGTCCACTTCGTCGCCGCGCCCGTTGACGCTCACATTGCCGGCGATATCGTTGATGCGCACCGCGCCTTTGTTCAACTCCGCAGAAACATCCGAATTGGTGTTGTGAACCTCCACGTCGCCGTGCTGCGTCGTCGCCGTGACCTTTCCCGAAATCCCTGAAATGTTGATGTCGCCGTGCTGGG
>CAWIEL010000114.1:0-16512 GCA_963835025.1 uncultured Acidobacteriota bacterium | reverse complement strand
GGCGCAGCGTCAGGCCGGCGCGATGCGTTTCTGGGAGAGCCGCGCCATGTGGACAGCAAGATTTAGCGCGACAGTGGTGGTACCGACCCCGCCTTTGGAACCGGTCACGACGATCGATCGCTCACTCACGCGAAAAATTCCTCCGGCATCCTGGGGCTGACGAGCGCCAGCTGCAGTGCCCCGGACACTTTGAATTATCGGCAGAATAGGGATTGTTCTTCAGTGCGAAGGCCGGGTCGCCATGCGTTTGGTTTTCGTTCGACGGCTGGAGGCAGGGTCCGATGTGGACGCTAAGCCTTTTCGTTCAAGATTGCAGTTGTGTATAATCGGGTCCGGCGTCGATGAGCGGGCGTCGTACAATGGCAGTATAGAAGCTTCCCAAGCTTCGGACGTGGGTTCGATTCCCATCGCCCGCTCCATTCTCTCTAGACCTCGCTTCCTCCGCTTAGCCCATTCATGTGAAACGGTTTCGTGGGTGGGGCTTTCGTTGTACGATGTCGCGGTTCGAAGCGACGTTCGTGATCGAGCCAACCTACATTGCCGGTTCGTACCGTGGACCAGATTGCGCTGCGGCTGGGCTGCGATGGCTCGCCCTCTTCGCCTTCCTCTTCGTTAGCCTCCCCAGCGCCACGCAAGCACGTAACGTGCCCAGTTCCCCGCCGGACAGCGTCGGCCCCGGTTTGCAGTTCACCATTGGCGACTTCGACGGCGACCACCAACTCGACCGGGTAGGCGTGCAGGTGGGCGAAAGCAGTTCGTCCGGGACCATGTACTGGATCGACTTGCAGCTCTCGAGTTCCGGCCCTCAATCGATTGCGGTCAACGCCGCGACGGATGGGATTCAAATCGCGGCGCGAGATGTGAACGGCGATCACAGCCTCGACCTGGTGCTGACGACGACCTGGCTGCACAGGCCGGTCGCGATTCTTTTGAACGATGGCCACGGAGTTTTTACTCGAATCGCCGCGGACGCGTTTCCGGGCGCCTTTCACAATTTAGAGTCAGCTTGGACCCCCTTGGAGAGGGATCGAGCGCCAATTGCAGAGTCGGTTCCACCGCGACCGCATATCGATGCCGTCCGAGTGCGCCGGCACGATCTGTCGCTACATCCAAAAATCATTGAACCTGCGCGCAACGGTTTTTTGCCGAACGCGCTGCAGATTTCATCTTCGGGCCGCGCACCTCCCTCCGCAAACACTCCCCAATAATTCAACTTAGCGTTCAGCGTTTAAGCGCGCTTCCAGTCGGACGATTGCTCGAGAGGGCCAGCCGGCTCCCTTCCCACTTTTGACGCAAAAACCCAGGTCGGTTTTTTTTACCGGAACCGTTCAGAGGAGACCTGACGGCACGCGATTCGCCAGGCCGGACCAGAAGCTTACTCGGGTTTACACCGGCCGAACGCCGGCCCAGGAGACTGCATGTTGATTGGAGATCGTCTGAAGAAAATTCGCGAGTCCCGGAAAATGTCTCAGGGAGACATCGAGAGGAAATCGGGGCTCTCGCGCGAATTCGTCAGCAAAATCGAAAATGGACACGCGATGCCCGTGATCACCACCTTGGAAAAGATGGCCTGCGCCATGGAGGTGCCACTCTACGTGCTGTTCTACGATGGCGAGAAAGCGCCTCCCCCGACGGAGGTAACGAACGATGAAGTCGGCTGGGGGAGCAAGGGCGCGGAGGCGCGAGCCCTGAACAAGTTCCGCGAGTATCTCGGACGTTCCAGCCCGCGAGACCGGAAACTGCTGCTGCTTTTGGCCTCGAGGATGGCGGCGCGAAATCGCAGTTGAGCTTTGGTGAACTGGAAAATTCTCCGGGAAACGTTCGGCGGCCTGAGGTAAGGTAATCACGATCTGCCGTCGCGCTCGAGTGCAAGAGCGACGGAAGTCGTGGCTCAAACTGCAGGAATGTCCGAACTGTTTTCCCAGAGGGAAGCTTGCCTACATCGTATCGTTGTCTGGTCGTAGTTGGATTGTTGGCAGGCATGAACTGGGTGACTGCGGCCCAGACTACGCAAACCGCGATTGCTGACAGCGTCCCATCCTCTGCGGTTCCGGCTCCCGGCGTCCTCGATATCGGCGGCCACGCTACCGAGGCGGAGGGTTTCTACAATCCAGTCGCCGATCCCAAAGCGATCGTCCAGTTCGGTAAGGCTCGTTTCACCGTGCTTACGCCGCAACTGATTCGGATGGAGTGGTCGGCCAGCGGAAAATTCGAAGACCGAGCTTCGCTGGTATTTCTCAATCGGCGGCTGCCGGTCCCGAAGTTTGAAAAAGTCCTTCGCGACGGATTCGGGATGGGCCCGAGCTCGCTGACAATCGTCACGGACGCGCTGAAGCTGACCTACACGCCGCCAACCGCGACAATGGTCGGGAAACCGCTCGCAGAAGGTAGCGATCGTTTCACTCCCGAAACTCTGGAAATCACTCTCACCGTCGCCGGCAAACAAGTTGTGTGGCATCCCGGCCAAGCCGATCCTGAAAATTTGTTGGGCACCGCGCACTCGCTCGATAACGTGCATGGCACCGAGCTCCGCGATCCGATGGAGCCGGGTCTGGTTTCCCGCTCCGGCTGGGCAGTGGTTGATGACACCACGCGCCCGCTCTTCGATTCGACCGACTTCACTTTTCGCGAGGGTGAGAAGAGCCCTTGGCCCTGGGGCGTCGAACGGCCCGCCGAGGAAAAACCCGGCTCGTACACCGACTTGTATTTCTTCGGCTACGGCCACGAGTATCGCCGGGCGCTGGGAGATTTCGTTCGCGTCGCCGGACGCATCCCGCTGCCGCCGCGTTACGCCTTCGGCGCGTGGTGGTCGCGCTGGTGGGATTATTCGGACCAGGAAGTCGACGAGCTGGTCAAAGGATTTCGCGAAAGCGACATTCCGCTCGACGTCATCGACCTCGATACGGCCTGGCATATCAGCGCAGCCCAGCTCAAGCCGCTCGGCGAGGTGGACCAATCACATCAGAATGATCCGGTCGGTTGGACCGGTTACACCTGGGACCCTTACCTGTTTCCCGACCCCGATCAATTTGTGAAAAGGCTGCATGACGATGGAGTGAAGCTCACGGTGATTCTGCATACCGCGGCGGGAATTGAACCGTGGGAAAAATATTATCCGCAGATGGCGCGGGCCATGGGCATCGATCCGGCCACCCGCAAATACATTCCTTTCAACCCGACCGACAAGAAATTCGTCGTCAACTACATGGACTTCATGCTGCACCCGCTGGAAAAGCAAGGCGTGGACTTTTTCTGGATGGACTGGTGGTGGCAAAAATGGCAGCCGGATCAAGTCAGCTCGTTGCCCAACGTCGAACCAACCTGGTGGCTGAATTACATTCACTTCACCGATCAGCAGCGCGAAGGCAAACGACCGATGATCCTGCATCGCTGGGGCGGCCTCGGCAACCATCGCTATCAGGTCGCGTTCTCCGGCGACACGAATTCCTCGTGGGAACAGCTGGGGTTTCAGTTTTGGTTCACCGCCACGGCGGCGAATGTCGGGTTCGCGTATTGGAGCCACGACATCGGCGGCCATCTTCCCGGCGTCGTCGATCCGGAGCTGGTCACGCGCTGGGTGCAGTTCGGCGGGTTCAGTCCGATTTTGCGCACGCACTATACGATGAACCCCGAAGCCGACCGCCGGCCCTGGGCTTTGCCCGAGCCGTACTCAGATGTCCTGCGCTCCGCCTACCAGTTGCGCTACGCACTCGAGCCGTATACCTACACCGAAGCGCGGAAAACTTTCGACACCGGCACCGCCTTCTTCCATCCGCTGTACTACGACTGGCCGGACGCCGAAGCGGCCTACACTAGTAAAGGCGAATATGTTTTCGGTGATCAGATGCTGGTGGCGCCGGTGGCGACCGCCGCCGACAAAATTACCGGCCTCTCGGCCGAAAATGTCTGGTTGCCCAAGGGCGAATGGATCGAGTGGCCTACTGGAAAACATTTCGCCGTTACGGACCAAGCCGGCGCTAGCTTCCCTCGAAATTTTTCGTTGGAGCAGGTTCCGGTGTATCTCCGCGCGGGCGCCATCGTCCCGATGCAACCGCCGATGCGCTACACCGGCGAAAGGCCCGTCGATCCGCTAATTGTGAACATCTGGCCGATGCAGCCGGGGTCCAGTTCCACGTACGCCGTCTACGAGGACTCGGGTGCGGCCGTCGAATACCAGCGAGGTGTTTTTGCTCGCACACCGATCAAGGCAACCCAGTCCGGCGATACGCTTCGCGTAGAGATCGGTCCGGTTCAAGGCAAATTCGCGGAGATGCGTCGTGCGCGCGCCTATGAGTTGCGCCTGCCCGCTGACTGGCCGCCCGAAGCGGTCACCGTGAATGGAGCAGTGGTGAAGCGCGCTGCGACCGTCGGCGAGAGCGGCTGGTCTTTTGTCGGAAACACGTTGACGACGATAATTCCGGTGCCACCGCAAAGCGAGGCGTCGAAAGTCACCATCGAAGTACGCCGGGCCGCAGGCCTCACCGCGCGTCGCAGCGAACTCGATGGTTTCGCCGGCCGCATGACTCGCTTGCGCGCGACCTACGACGCGCTGCAACAGACCGCGCCCATATCCGCGGCGCCGCTTTCCGGTCCGCCCGACCTGCTGATCGACGCGATGCAAACCGGCAACCGGCTCGGCTACCACCCCGAACGCGCCGTGGAAGAGATCGAGCACTTCCACCAAGTTTTGCCCGAGGCGCAGGAGGCAGTCGCTGGTATGGACGCGACATTCAGCGCGGGCCTGGCAAAGCTGATCGAAAGTAAGTCCGCTACGATGTCACCAGCAGAGTTGGAAGCCCTGAAGCAGCGCCGAGTCGATTCTTTCCATCGTGCGCAGAAACTGGTGGTCGAAGCAGCGCACTGAGGCCTGCGCCGAACACTCGACTTTATTTCTTGCGGCCTTTCACTGCGAGTGACGCATGGACTCGTGACTAAAGGTCATTCGAAAGCTTTAAAGCAATTTTCAAGATTGCAAGTAGTTCAAGTTTGGTCCCACCTTTTTTCGATTCCGCTGTAAGCTACCGCCACCAAGTAAGAACCCGCAAACAAACTAGCTGCAGAAGCGAGGGCCCGGTCATGAAATCTGTGCGCTTTCCAATCGTGTTGCTTTCGGCGTTGTTGATGGTGATGGCGAATTCGCAGGCGCAAAGCAGCGCAGGACGGATTCAAGGCACGATTCGTGACTCGTCCGGCGCAGTGGTTGTCGACGCCAAAGTGTCGGTGACCAACACCGGCATGAAGGTCTCGCGCGAGCTGGTTACAAATTCAACCGGAGAATACGTCGCGCCCGCGCTGGAGCCCGGCCTGTACACGGTTACGGCGGAGGCGCCGGGTTTTAAGAAGGCGGCCAGCAACGAGATACGACTCGAAGTCGCTACCGACCTGCGTATCGACCTGGTGCTGCAACCTGGGGCGGTAACTGAGACCGTGGTGGTAAACGAAAATGCCGCGCCACTGATCGATCTCTCGCCCGCCCTGGGCGGCGCCTTTGGCAACAAAGAGATCAACGAGCTCCCGCTGCAAGGGCGTGACTGGCAAAACCTGGTCATGCTGCTTCCCGGCGTCGACCGCACGCCCGGCGGAGGTTTTCATTCCATCATCTCCAACGGCGCGCGTCCTGAAGACAACAACTACATCGTGGACGGCACGGACGACAACGACCTTTATTACGGCACTTCGGTGCTGAATGAAGAAGGCGTGAGCGGCACTCCGGCCAGTTTGCTGCCGATCGACGCGATTCAGGAATTCAGCACCCAAGAACATCCGACGGCGGAGTACGGCTGGAAGCCGGGTGCGGTGGTGAATATCGGTTTGAAGTCCGGAACCGATCAATTCCACGGGTCGGCTTATTATTTCGCGCGAAATAGCGCGGCCGATGCGCGAAACTATTTCGATACGGTGGGCAATCCGGTATCGCCCCTAATTCTCCATCAGTTCGGAGGGTCCGTCGGCGGACCCATCGTGAAGGACAAGCTGTTCTTCTTTGCGGCGTATGAAGGCGTGCGCGCCATCGTAGGCAATCCGCTGATCGCCAACACTCCCACCACGGTTGCAGCGGGCGGCGATTTGACGAATAGCATTCCGGATGTGATGGCGAACTGCGCAACCATTCCAACCTGCGCGATCAATCCGCTGAGCGCACACCTGGCGATGTTGTACCCGACGAACACCGGCGCCGCCGGTCCCGGCTTGCTGTTTCAAGATTTGGCCAACCGAAACCGCGCGGACAATTTGCTGGTAAAGGTCGATTATCATTTTTCACCGCGGAACAACTTTTCGGGGCATTACTTTTTTGCGGACAGCACCCAGTCGGAAGAAGACGGTGACTATCTGGCGCCGCAGTGGCTGTCGCAGGCGCTCTCGCGTCCGCAGAATGTCGGCGCAGGTTGGGTCTTCACACCCAACAGCAGCTGGATTAGCGAAGCGCGTTTCGGATACAACCGCATCTCCCAGCAGATTGTTTCGGCGGACCACAACGTGGATCCGATGACCTACGGAATCAATACGGGGGTCACCGATCCGCTGAACTTCGGGCTTCCGGAGATTGACGTCGGACCGTTCTTCCAGTTGGGCGGCGGCAACGGATATCCGTTGTTCACCACGCCGACCGAGACGTTTCAGTTCACGGAGTCTCTGGGCTATCTGAAAGGCCGTCATAACTTGCACTTTGGCGTGGAGTTGCGCCACGGCGCGGTCGACAACACCAGAAACCGGCACGCCAAAGGCGAAATTTTCTTCGAGAGCTTGCAGGATTTTCTGGAAGCCGGGTCGGTCGATCCCGGTTGCGTGGAAGATCCGTGCGGACCCGATAGCGGAGAAGTGCTGGTCGGCGACACTCGCCGACTGATCACCCAGAACGCCTTCGGCGCGTATGTAGCGGACGAGTTCCGCTACAATTCAAAGCTGACGATCACCGCCGGGCTTCGTTACGATCTTTCCGGAGTGATTCACGCCAAGCACGATCTGCTGGCGAATTTCGAGCCCAACATCGGCTTTGCGCAGGTGGGCCAGCAGATTTCGAGTCCTTATCACACCCAACACGACAACTTTGCTCCACGCCTGGGGATCGCCTGGGATCCATGGGGAAGCGGAAAAACGGTGATTCGTGCCGGGGCCGGGATGATTTACGAGACTGCTCCCATTTCGGATTTCATCGGCCAGACGGCCGGCGGCGGGATTGGGCTCAACGCGATTCCGACTGGAGCCGCAGGTGTAACGCCGGGCGGCGGATCGATCTTTGCCGCTGTGCTGTTCCCAGCCGGCGATCAGCTCAACTGGGGCTCACCTCCAGCGCAGGTCTTCCCCTTCTTAGGACAAGGGACGAGTTGCGACCCGTCGGAACCGTGCAGCATTACCTCGGTGAAAAATAACCTGAGTACGCCGTACACCATATTCTGGAACCTCAACGTGCAGCGAACCATTGGAAATTGGTCTTCGCTGCAGGTGGGATACGTGGGGCAACGCGGCGTAAAGCTTTTCAGCTTGCTGGACAACAATCAGCCGGACCCGGTCGCCTCCGCTCGCATGTGTTGAGGGCGGTGGAGATTCGGCGACTTGCGAACAGGAAAACCGCCCGTTCTTCAACCTGTATCCCTTCATGGGCCAAAACACCCAATTCGCGAACGCCGAAAGCTCCAGCTACGACGGCTTGCAAGCGACCTACAAGACACGCGGCTGGAAAGGCCTCAATATCGTGGCTGGCTACACTTACGCGCACTCCATCGATGAAGCCAGCGGCAACCGGCACTTCAGCGCGCAAAATAGTCTGGACGTGCGGGCCGAACGCGGCAACAGTGACTTCGATATTCGTCATCGTTTCACCTTCGCCGCGACGTATGAGATTCCTGGTCGCAAAAGTTTCGCGCAATTGCTGCAGGGCTACCAGGTGAATACCATCCTGATCTTGCAGACCGGATTTCCCTACTCGCTAAACGATTTCGATGACGACTTCAGTTTCACCGGTGAATTCAACGATCGCTGGAATATCACCGGAAGTCCCAACAACATTCACTGGTCAACGACCACGCCCATTCCATTCGTGGATGCCAGCGATCCGCGCTGTATCGCTGCTGCGGGGCCCGATCCCGCGGAGCAAGCGCAACTCGTCGCGTTCGGTGGGTGTTACGTTTCGGGCTCGACCGTGCTGACGCCGCCCGCCAACGGTACCTTCGGCAACAGCGGCCGGAATATCTTCAAAGGCCCCGGTTTCGCAAACGTGGACTTTTCGGTCAGCAAGAACACCAAACTCGGCGAACATCTCACGCTGCAATTGCGCGCCGAATTTTTCAACATTATCAATCACCCCAACTTCGCGGGAATCGACGGCGAGCTGGCGGGATCGAGCGCAGGACTGGCCGAATTCACTCCCGACGTTGCCGCGTCCAATCCGGTGCTGGAAGCGGCGGCTCGCGTCATATTCAGCTGGGAGCTAAATTCATCTTTTAGTGACCAAGCTGCTTGGATGGTGGAGGCCCATGGCTTGGGCGGTTATGTCGGTGTACTTCAGGCCCGCGCCGGTATTGAAGAGGACGGCGCGGTCTGTGGGTTTGAGGTAGCCGCTGGCCAGTAGGCGATCGTAGGCGGCAGTGGCTGCGGCACCCTCGGGCGACAGAAAAATACCTTCGTTTTTTGCCCAGTCCAGGAGCGAGGCCAAGATTTCGGCGTCGGGTATGGCCAGCGCGATCCCCTCGGACTCGCGCAGAATCTCCAGCATGATCGAATCGCCGTAAGGTTTCGGGACGCGCAGGCCGGAGGCGAAGGTGGCGGCATTGGGCCACATCTCGCTGACGGTGGCGTGGGCGTCGAAGGCTTTGGCTACCGGAGCGCAGCCCGCGGATTGGACCGCGATCATTTTTGGGCGCTTGCCGGGGCGCACCCAGCCTAGCTCTTCGAGCTCGGCGAAGGCTTTCCACATGCCGATCAGGCCTACTCCGCCGCCAGTGGGATAAAAAACGGCGTCGGGATATTCCCAGCCGAGTTGTTCGACCAGTTCATAGCCCATCGTTTTTTTTCCTTCCACGCGAAATGGTTCTTTCAGGGTGGAGATCTCGAACCAGCCTTCGGCTTTGCTGCGTTCGGCGACCATGCGGCCACAATCGGAAATTAGGCCGTCGACCAGAGTGACGTTCGCGCCGTAGGCGACGGCTTCGACGTAATTCGCGAACGGCACATCTTTGGGCATGAAGATGTTGGCTTCAATGCCGGCCGCGGCGGCGTAAGCGGCTAGCGCACCAGCGGCGTTTCCGGCGGAGGGCACGGCGAGTTTGCGCAGGCCGTAGTGTTGGGCCATGGTGACGGCGAGGGCGAGGCCGCGGGCTTTGAAGCTGCCGGTGGGGTTGGTGCCTTCGTCTTTCAGGAAAGCGCCGGGATGGCGTTTGCTGCGTAGCATTGGGGTCCAGCCTTCGCCGAGAGTGACCGGTTGTACTCCGGGCAGGACAGCGGCGTAGCGCCACATGCCGGGCCACGGGGATTTTGCGGAGTCGCGGGCGATAACGGCGTCGCGGGCGGCAGTGCCGCGCAAGTGCTGCAGGTCGTAGCGGACGTAGAGGGAGCCTTTGCATTTAGGGCAGAGGGTCTGCGGGTTTTCGGCGGAAACAGTTTCGTGGCAGCGCGAGCATTCGAGATTTTTGATTTTGGGCATGGTGTCGAAGATAACAGATGGCGCGGATGCGAAATAGGTTTCGAGAAGTTGGGGAAAATCGGTAGTATCACGGCGCTGCGCTGGGGGCTGTTGCGAAGCGCAGACAAATCGAATGGCCTCTAAACCTGACAATCATTTGACCGAAGAAAGCCGCGAACCATCCTTGCGCGTGCTTACCCTGGCCGGCTTCGGCATTTTTTTGGTGGGGGCGTTGTTGCCGATTCCCCTTGGCGCGTCGGAGTCGATTCGCTGGTTGGGGTTGGCGGTGATCGCGGCGGGAGGATTTCGTCGAACTTCGCTTAGCTACTGGATTTTCTTCGCGATGCTGGCGGGCGGCGAAATTGGATTCGATTGGCCGCATGTCGGCGAGCATTTACGGATCTTCAGCGATATCTTTCTGCGGTTGATCACGGTAATCGTGGCGCCGCTGATCCTGGGCACGCTGATTACTGGAATCGCCGGGCACGGCGACGCGAAGTCGGTTGGCCGCATCGGGCTGAAGAGCCTGATTTATTTTGAAGTGGTCACTACCGTGGCGATCGTCATCGGGCTGGTGGCCATTAACGTCAGCCGCGCGGGCGTAGGCGTCGCCAGCCCGTCCGGGATTCCAGCCAGCATGATGCCCGCGGCGGGGCCCCTGCACTGGGACGATTTCCTGGTGCACGTGTTTCCCGAGAATCTGGCTAAGTCGGTCGCGGAAAACCAAATCCTGCAAGTCGCGGTGTTTGCCGTTTTGTTTGGCTTGGCACTGGGGCGGCTTTCGGAAGAGAAACGCGCGCCGATGATGCGTTTTTTTGAGTCGCTGACCGAAGCGATGTTCGCGTTCACGAATATAGTGATGTATTTCGCGCCGATTGGCGTCGGGGCCGCAGCGGCTTACGGCGTGGGACATTTAGGTGTGGGAGTTTTGGTGCCGCTGGCCAAATTGCTGCTGACTGGGTACGTCGCGCTGATTGTGTTTCTTCTTTTTGTGTTGCTGCCGATCGCCATGATTGCGCGGCTGCCGTTGAAACGTTTGCTGCGGGCGCTGGCCGAGCCGGCGCTGATCGCCTTTGCGACCAGCACTTCGAGCGCGGCGCTGCCGCGGGCGATGGAGGAGATGGAGGCGTTTGGCGTGCCGCGGCGCATCGTCGCGTTCGTGATTCCAGCTGGCTACAGCTTCAATCTGGATGGGTCGTCACTCTATTTGGCGGTGGGTTCAGTTTTTGTGGCGCAAGTGGCCGGGATGCACATGGGCTGGACGCAGCAGGTCGCGATGGTTTTTACCTTAATGCTGACGAGCAAAGGCGTGGCCGGAGTCCCGCGGGCGGTATTGGTTGTGCTGCTGGCCACGGCGGGCACCTTTCATCTGCCCACCGAGCCGATTCTGTTGATTCTGGGCATCGACGCGATGATGGACATGGGCCGCACGGCGGTGAACGTGATTGGGAATTGCCTGGCGTGCGCGGTGATCGCGCGTTGGGAAGGCGAATTGGCTTTGCCGGGAACGATTCCTCCGGCCTAGGCTGGCGCGAAGTGGCGTGTTACCAGCGGCTTGCCGGTCGGGCTATAAGCCGCAGTTATGGGAACAGTTCAAAACATTGATTTGCGAGTTGCGGCCCATTGGCCTAGGCTTTAGGTATGTCATCGGCCCTTCACTCGGCGACGCAAGCCTGTTGTTGTAGAGCAGGGTGTGTGTGCTGGAGTGCAGGGGCCTGATCGACTAGAATCGCAATCGCAACTTCGGTTCTGTTAATCAAGGCCCACCGCCATCACAATTGGCAGGTGGGTTTTTTATTTTGGGGCAGTTATACAGCCGCGGACCCGGAGTTGCGGTTCGATTCGATTTAGTTGCTTGGTTTTAAGGCGCGGTCGCCAAGTGGTAAGGCAAGGGTCTGCAAAACCCTTATCGGCGGTTCGATTCCGCCCCGCGCCTCCAATTCTCTAATCCCCGCCAGGGCACGCCTAGCAAGTCGATTCCCTCCCCGATAAAATAGAACACGTTTTTCGACCACACTGTCTAGGATCTGAGGCATAAGAGGACCGCGTTGTTGTTAGCGGCGCGAGGAATCATGGCGAATCGGACTTCGGAGTGGAACAGGACGCGCGTGGCGGAGAAGTTGGGGATTGAGTATCCGATTATTCAGGGGCCGCTGGGAGGATTTTCGGCGCAGCGGTTGGTGGCCGCAGCTTCGAATTTTGGAGGATTGGGTTCTTTCGGTGCGATTGGGCTGGAACCGTCGGCGATTCGGGATGTCATCGCCGAAATTCGCGCGCTCACATCCAAACCTTTTGCCATGAATTTGTGGGTTTCGGTGGAGGACGAAGGCGCAGCGGCGTCCGATGCCGCGGCGTTTGAACGAGCTCTTGCGCTTATCGCGCCGCATCTAGATGCGCTAGGTGCGAGCCGGCCGAAGTACACACCGCACCGGGCGATTCGATTTGAGGATCAGGTACGGGTGGTGCTGGATGCCAAGGTGCCGGTCTTTTCCTTTATTTTTGGCATACCTCGAAAAGAAATTTTGGAAGAGTGCCGGCGCCAAGGCATCGTCACCATGGGCACGGCAACGACGCAGGATGAGGCGGTGGCCTTGGAGCAGGCCGGAGTCGATATTGTCGTGGCTTCGGGATTCGAGGCGGGCGGGCATCGCGGATCGTTCCTGCGGTCGTCGGAAGATTCGTTGACTGGAACATTTTCTCTGGTGCCACAAGTGGCGGACGCGGTGAGTATCCCGGTGGTAGCGGCGGGAGGAATCGCGGATGCGCGCGGCATCGCGGCGGCCTTCGCGCTGGGGGCCGAAGGCGTGCAGATTGGGACGGCGTTTCTGGCCTGCGAAGAATCGGGAGCAAGCCCGGCACATCGCGAGGCGATTTTGAGTGGCGGTGCGAACCGAACTTCGCTGACCCGCGGATTTACCGGGCGCCTGGCGCGCGGCATTCAAAATCAATTGTTGGAAGAAATGAACCGGCCTGGTGCGGCGATTCTGCCGTACCCGCTGCAACGCGGGCTGATGCGGAATTTGGCCGTGCCGGCGCAGAAGGCGGGGCGTACTGAACTGCTCGCTCTGTGGGCGGGACAAAGCGCGGGACTGGCGCACTGCGCGGATGCGGCCACGCTGCTGCGGACGCTAGTGGATGGCGTGACTGAAAAGCTGGGGTGATGGTTTTCTCGCGACGTTGGCAGCCCGGGATCGGCGCCAGAGCCGATACGCCGCCGCGCTCGTCCTTTTCGATGGACCGCTTCCCTTCCCACCTGCAGATTCCTTTTTGAACCTTCGGCGATTTACGCCACAATACGCGCGCGGTAAAACTTGGAACGCCGCGATTCGTTAATCGTCGAGTGAATTGAGGTCCCCATGAAACGGTTTTTGCTGGTTACGTTTGTTTTGATTTTCGCGCTGGCCGCTGGGTACGCCGCTACCTCGAAGGCGACTGGACCGGTGAAAAGTGCTGCGCCGCAGCAGGCCGCGGCCGACACGCAGAAGACGCTCGTGGTGACGGTGGACGATTTGCCGGGGGCACTGCCCGGAAACGATTACGCGGTGGGCGATTTGAAAGTGCTGCAGAAGATCAACCGCGGAATTCCCGCGACAATCAAGGCGCACCATGCGTGGGCGGTGGGATTCGTCAACGAGCGCAAGCTGCAAGTGTGGGGCGAGCGCGACGCGCGCGCGGAACTGCTGCAGATGTGGCTGGACAATGGACTGACCCTGGGAAATCACACCTACGAACACCTCAGCTTCAATTTCACCACGCTGCAGAAGTTCGAAGACGAAACCATCCGCGGCGAAGTAGTGACCCGGGTGCTCATGAAAAACGCCGGTCAGACTGAGAAATATTTCCGGCATCCCTACCTCAACACCGGCGCGACCGCCGCCGACAAAGCGGGCTTCGAACAATTCCTGAAGGATCGCAATTACATCATTGCTCCGGTGACCATCGAGGACGGCGACTACGCGTTCAACGACGTGCTGTCGTACGCGCGGGAGAAAAAAGACAAAAAGCTCGAAGCGCGCGCCAAGCAGGCGTATCTGGATTATGTCGACCAGGTTTTCGATTATTTCGAGAAAGTGGCGATGACCGATTTCAACCGGCCGATCCCGCAGGTTTTTCTGGTCCACGACAACGAGATCAACCTGGAATTGCTGGACGCGGTGCTGACCAAGCTGGAAAGGCGCGGGTATAAATTTATTTCACTCGATCAGGCGCTGGCGGACCCAGCGTATGCCACGCCGGATTTGTACGTGGGCGAAGGCATGTCCTGGCTGGATAAATGGAAGATTGCGCTGAACCTAAAACTTGAGAAGGACAAAGGTCCGGAGCTGCCGGATTGGACCCAGAAGATTTTTGATCAGATGAGGAAGGAGCAGCAGAAGAACAACTATTAGTGTGGAGCTGCTCCGTGGCAGCTCATTTTACCTAGGCGATGGCTTGCGGGATGGCTTGTTCCCAGCGGCCCTGCGCTTTGAGAATTAATTCCACGACCTCGCGGGCGGTTCCCTCGCCGCCCTTAACTGTGGTGATGTAATGTGCGGCGCGTTTTACTTCCACGACGGCGTCAGCCACGGCGACTGCCAAGCCCACGCGCTTTAGGATAGGCAGGTCGGGCAAATCGTCGCCGATGTAGGCGACTTCTTCGTCGGTTACTCCGGCACGCAGCAGAATTCCTTTGTAGGATTCGAGCTTCTTCGGTTGGCCCTGCGCTACAAATTCCATATTTAATTCGCGGCAGCGGCGGGTGGTGGCCGGCGAATCGCGTCCGGTGATGACCCCGGTGCGAATGCCCATGATTCCGGCCAGCTTGATGCCGGCGCCGTCGTGGGCGTTGAACATTTTCATTTCGGCGACGCTGTTGTCGGGAAAAGTTTGAAGGCAGACGTAGCCGGGAGTGATCGTGCCGTCAACGTCCATCAGCAGGACGCGGATGTTCTTGGCGCGGCGTAGAACTTTCGGTGGAAAAGCGATTTCGCGAATCCGCATGTGACGAGCACGCCCCCGTTTTCACAGCCTGGATACGAACTAGAAAAGCTGTAGTGTCCACAAATCGTGGACATGGACCACGCCTTCCAACCTACCCTGCTCGTCGACCACTAAGACCGACGTGATCTTTTTTTCTTCCATGCGGCGCAGGGCGCTGGCGGCGAGTTCGGTGCGCGGCAGCGTGACCGGATTTTTTGTCATGCAATCCGCTGCGGTCAGCTCCAGCACGTTTTCTTTGCGCTGCTGCATCACGCGGCGGAGGTCGCCGTCGGTGATGATACCGAGCAGCTTGCCGGCCGCGTCGGTGACGGCGGCGAGGCCCAGTCCTTTGCGGCTCATTTCGTAGATCACATCGGGCATTTTCGCGGTGGGCGGCACACGCGGAGCGTCATCGCCTGAGTGCATCAGCGATTCGACCCGGCGCAATTTTTTGCCGAGTCGGCCGCCGGGATGCAGCGCGGCAAAATCGTCCTCTTTGAAGCCGCGGCGCTCGAGCAGCGAAATCGCGAGGGCGTCGCCCATGGCCATAGCTGCGGCGGTGGACGCGGTAGGGGCGAGATTGAGCGAGCAGGCTTCTTCTTGGACCGCGATATCGAGCACGATGGTGCTGGCGCTAGCCAGGGTGGATTTGGCGTTCGCGGTCAGCGTGATTAATTTCACGCCGAGACGCTTTATTGCTTCGACCAGTTCGATGAGTTCTTGAGTTTCGCCGCTGGACGAGATCGCCAGCAGCACGTCATCGCCGGTGAGCATGCCGAGATCGCCGTGCAAAGCTTCAGAGGCGTGCAGGAAAAGTGATGGCGTGCCGATGCTGGCGAATGTGGCGGCGGTTTTGCGGCCGATCAGTCCGGATTTTCCCAGGCCAGTGACGACGACACGGCCTTTACAGCTGTAGAGAAGTTCGACGGCTTGTTCGAAACGCTGATCGAGGCGGGCGATTAGGCCGGCGATGGCTTCGGCCTCGATGCGCAGAACGCGTTTCGGCAACTGCTAGGCTCATCGAGCGTCCCACTCGCGGGCGAGCGCAGCGAGGTGTTGAATTTTTTGGAGCAGCGGCTTGAACTGGCTTAGAGGCAGCGCGTTGGTTCCGTCGCTGAGAGCCTTTGCTGGATTGTCATGAACTTCGAGGAACATGCCATCGATGCCCGCTGCCGCTCCGGCGCGCGCGAGCGGCTCGATGAATTCAGGCTGGCCGCCGCTGGATTTGCCTTCGCCGCCGGGGAGTTGCACGGAGTGGGTCACGTCGAAGACGACCGGGATAGCCGAGCTTGCGCATGATCGGGAACGAGCGCATATCGACCACGAGATTTTGGTAGCCGAAGGACGCGCCGCGTTCGGTGAGAATAATTTTTTCGTTGCCGGTGCTGGCGATTTTTTCAGCGGCGTTGCCGATGTCCCACGGCGAAAGGAATTGGCCTTTCTTGATGTTCACGGCGCGGCCGGTGCGACCGGCGGCGAGCAGCAGATCGGTCTGGCGGCAGAGAAACGCAGGGATCTGCAGAATGTCGCAGACTTCGGCGGCGGGGCCGACCTGAGCGATATCGTGAACATCGGAAAGGATGGGCAGGCCGGTGCGTTCTTTGATTTTGCCGAGGATGCGCAGGCCTTCTTCGATTTGCGGACCGCGAAAGGAAGAGCCAGAGGAGCGATTCGCTTTGTCGTAAGAGGCTTTGAAGATATACGGCACGCCAAGTTCGGTGGTAATCGCGGCGAGCCGCTCGGCCATGGTCATGGCGTGATCTTCGCTTTCGATGACGCAGGGACCGGCGATGAGGAACAGCGGCGCCCCGCCTCCCAAGCGAATCTTGCCGATGGAAAAACCGTGTTGTACGGGCATGTGTAGGTAAGTCTGCCTTTGCGAATGAACAGACTATTAGGGAACGCGCGGGGTTTCAACCGCGCAAATGCGCAGT
>CAWIEL010000113.1:0-14336 GCA_963835025.1 uncultured Acidobacteriota bacterium | reverse complement strand
ACTCCGGCCCCGGCCGTCGTGGTTCCGGCCCCGGTTGCTTCCTTGCCCGCAACTCTGACCGGCAGCAGCACCGCCCTGGCTTCGCCGGCAATCGCCCAACCTGCACCGAAGTCCGAGACCAAATCCGAAACGTCACCGGCGCCGAACGTGGTGATCGCTGTCACCACTCCCGGTCCGGCCACTGAGCAGCAGGCCGCCACGCCTCCTCCGGCTGGCCGTTATTCCGGTGAACCGATCTCCGTCAACTTGAAGGACGTCGATCTGCGCGACTTCTTCCGCCTGATTCACGAAATCAGCGGCCTGAACGTCGTCGTCGACCCGGCCGTCAAGGGTTCGCTGACCATCGTTCTCGACGATGTACCGTGGGATCAGGCCCTCGACATCGTACTTAAGAACAACGACCTCGATAAGCAGCTCGACGGCAACGTCCTGCGCATCGCGACCAAAGATACGCTGAAGAAAGAAGCGGATCAGAATCGTGAACTCGCTCGGGCCCAGGCTGAAGCCGCCGACGTGGTCACCACCACCCGCGTCTTGAGCTACGCCAAAGCCGAAGACCTGGTCCCCACCATGAAAAAGTTCCTTTCTTCCCGTGGCGACATCTTGGCCGACAGCCGCTCCAACACTTTGATCATTCGCGACGTGCCCAACGTGCTCCCGGTTCTCGACAACCTCTTGCGCCAGCTCGACCGCAAATCGCAGCAGGTCGAAATCGAAGCGCGCGTGGTCGCCGCCAACCGTTCGTTCTCTCGTGAAATCGGCACCCAGCTGGCTCTCGCTCTAGCCTCCGGCCACAGCGTTGTCGGCGGCGCGTCCGCGGTCGGCACCAGCCCGATCACTCACACGCCTGCTCCTCCGCTCTTCGTCGGAGCCGGTGGCACCAACGGTGCGCCTCCGACTTCGGGCCAGATGCCGCTCTTGACCAACTTGGGAGCGACCACCCCGACCAGCGGTTTGAGCTACGCTTTCCAGAACGGCCAGTTTGCCTTGGATGAAATCATCACCGCCGCCGAAGAACGCGGTGTTGGTAAGCTCATCTCCAAGCCGAAGGTCATCACCCAGAACAACCAGAAAGCGGTGGTCAAGCAGGGAACTAAGATCCCGGTGCAGACCATCGTTAACAACACCGTCTCGGTCCAATTCGTCGACGCCGTGCTGGAACTGGACGTCGTTCCGCAGATCACCGCGGACGGCACCATCTACATGGACGTGGACGTCAAGAACGACGCGATCGATTCTTCCATCCCGCGCGTTCAAGGCATCCCGGCTATCGACACCCAGGAATCGAATACCAAAGTGCTGATCGCTGATGGCGGCACCGTCGTAATCGGCGGCGTCATCGTCACCCAGCAGCGTACCGACGTTCAGCAAGTGCCTCTGCTCGGCAGCCTGCCGGTCGTTGGCAACCTGTTCAAGCACACTACGGTCAGCTCGACCGCCCAGGAACTGCTGTTCTTCTTGACCCCGCGCATCCTGCCGGGATAGTTTCGAGAAGAATCGCACGAAGTTTAGGGGCGTTTAAGCGGTCGTGGATAAAAGCTCGGTCCATTTGAAAACACGCCGGGGTCGACTCAGTCGACTCCGGCTTTTGCTTTCTGCCGCCGGTGCCGACGCCATCCTGGTCACCCACCTCCCCAATATTCAATATCTCTGCGGCTTCACCGGCAGCTCCGGCTTGCTGCTGGTCGAACAGCAGCGCGCCACGCTCTTCACTGATAGCCGCTACACCTACCAAACCCGTGCGGAAGTCTCCGCCGTAGAAGTCCACATCGCCACCCACGGCCTGGTCCGGGCCGTAGGACACCGTCTCAAGAGCCTCCGCGGCAAGACCGAGCTGATTTACTCCGCCGGGCAGGTTAGCGTCGCCCAGAAACGCGTCCTCGGCTCCGCCGCCGGCACTAAGGTCTGCTGGTCGTCGGGCGCAAATGAAGTCGAGCGCTTGCGCGCCGTGAAGGACAAAGACGAACTTGCCAAGATGCGCGCCGCCGCCAAACTCATCTCCAACGTGTGGACCAAAACCGTTCGCCAGATGAAGCCCGGCCAGAGCGAACTTGCGGTCGCCGCCGAAATGGAATACGCCATGAAACTGGCCGGAGCCGCTGGCCCTTCCTTCGAAACCATCGTCGCTTCCGGCGCTCGCTCCGCCTGGGCCCACGCCCGGGCCACTTCCAAGCTACTCAGGAAAAACGAGTTGGTGGTGATGGACCAGGGTGCTATACTGCGCGGCTACTGCAGCGACATGACGCGTACGGTCTTCCTGGGCCGGCCTTCCGATCGTGTCAGGCGGCTCTATCACGCCGTCCTGGACGCCCAGCAAGCCGCAATATCCGTCATCAGACCGGGTGTAACCGCCGGGGAAGTGGATCAGGCCGCTCGCGAAATTCTGCGGCAGCATAAGCTGGAAAAATACTTCACCCATAGCACCGGTCATGGGCTTGGCTTGGAAGTGCACGAAATGCCGCGACTGGCTCGCGGCGAGCGTTTCGTGTTGGAACAGAATATGGTGGTAACTGTCGAGCCGGGCGTATACCTTGAGGGCCTCGGGGGAATCAGAATCGAAGATGACGTGGTGGTCACCGCAACAGGTGCGGAACAACTAACCAGCGCAACCAGGGACTTTCTCGAACTATAAATGGCAAAAAAACCGAAAACAGAAGCACCGATCATCACTCGCTCGCGCTCCCTCAGCACCTCCGAGGGCGTGGACCTCGCCGAAGTCGAACGCTTGCTCCAATTCATGGAGAAGCACGGCCTGGAGGAATTCGAATACAAACGCAAGGGCCTGCGCATCTGGCTGAAAAAGCCCTCGAAGCACGGGCCGCTCGCCTACGCCCCAAGCTATGCAACGTTACCGCCGCCGGAAATTGTAGTGGCAGCGCCGCGTCGCGAAGCCGCGGCCGCCAAGTCTGAAGCCGCCCCGGCTGCGGAAGCGCCGCCGCGCTCCGAAGAGAACCTGCACATCGTCAAATCGCCAATCGTCGGAACCTATTACGCCGCGGCCAGGCCCGGCGCCGACCATTTGTGAAGGTCGGGGCTAAAGTGGACGAGGGCCAACCCTGTGCATCATCGAAGCGATGAAGTTGATGAATGAAATCGAATCGGACGTGGCGGGCGAAATAGTGCGTGTTTTCATCGAGAATGGCAGTCCGGTCGAATACGGCGAACCGCTCTTCGGCATCCGCACGAGCCAGAAAAAAAGTAAGCTCTTGCCGGACGCGATCCCTACATAAATGTTCCGAAAAATTCTGATCGCCAATCGTGGCGAAATTGCATTTCGGATTCTGACTGCCTGCAAGGAACTCGGCATCGAACCGTCGCCATGTATTCCGAAGCCGACCGCAACGCCCTCCACGTACGCTTTGCCGATGAAGCCATTTGCATCGGACCGCCGCGCAGCAGCGAAAGCTATCTGAATATTCCCCACGTTATCAGCGCCGCGGAAATCGCCAACGTGGACGCAATTCATCCCGGCTATGGTTTCCTCTCCGAAAACGCCAATTTCGCCGAGGTCTGCGAGGCCTCGCACATCACATTTATCGGTCCTTCGCCCGAAGTGATTCGCATGATGGGCGAAAAAGATCGCGCGCGCAGAGGATGTCCGCCGCAGGTCTTCCGATAATTCCCGGCAGCCCCGGGAGTGGTTCCTGACGAAGACGCCGCAAAAGTTATTGCCGCCGAAATCGGCTATCCCGTGATGATCAAAGCAGCGGAAGGCGGTGGCGGGCGCGGAATGCGCGTGGTTCGCAAGGCGAAAGAATTGATTCCCGCGTACCAAACCGCGCGCGCCGAAGCAGAACAAGCATTCGGTTGCGGCGATGTTTACATGGAAAAGCTCATCGAGCGGCCTCGCCACATTGAGTTTCAGGTGCTCGGCGATAACCATGGAGACGTGATGCACCTTGGCGAGCGCGAATGCTCGCTGCAGCGCCGTCATCAAAAACTCCTGGAAGAGTCCCCATCGCCTGTGTTGGACGAAGCGACGCGCCAGCGCATTGGCACGCAGGTTGTCGAAGCGCTAAAGAAAATAGGCTATTCGGGCGCCGGAACGGTCGAATTCCTACGCGAGGAATCGGGAAATCTCTACTTCATCGAGATGAATGCGCGGATTCAGGTGGAGCATCCTGTCACCGAAGTGGTCACTGGCGTAGACCTCGTGAAATCTCAAATCCGTCTTGCGGCTGGCGAAAAGCTGAAAGATAGTCGTGGATTGCGTCGAGCGCCGCGGACATGCCATCGAATGCCGCATCAATGCCGAAGATCCTGTTACGTTTGTCCCCTCCCCCGGTCGCATTACCGCATTCCGCGTTCCGGGCGGTCCGGGAATTCGCGTGGACACGGCCGCATACGCCGACGCAGTGATTCCGCCCTATTACGATTCGCTGATTGCCAAGCTGATTGCCTATGGCCGCGACCGGGCCGAAGCCATCGCGCGAATGAACGGCGCGCTCGATGGATTCGTCGTCGAAGGCATCAAGACCACGATCCCCCTGCACAAAAGAATCCTCGCCGACCCGACTTCATCGCCGGGAAGTTCGATACGCACTTCCTGGACCGCCGGAACGGGGAAGTAGCTGGAGGCGCGGGTTGTTCCCAGCACTCTACGCGATCCTCGATCCAATCCTTACAACTCAGCCACGCTCACCGTCGCGGAAATAGCTCGCTGATGCAGGAGTGCAATTGATTCAACTTCGCGCCAAGAATCTAGCTTCGCGCCAGATTTACGAACTCGCGCAGGTCTTCACCGAAATGATTCGCAGCGTGGAAGCCGCCTATCGCGCGCTGCCGCCGGTCACCTTCATCATCAATGACCGCCCGGACATCGCCGCCCTGACCGGCGCCGCCGGAGTCCACGTCGGCCAGGACGACCTTACCGGTGCAGGACGCCCGCAAGATCTGTCCGATCCCGCGTGGGTCGGCGTTTCGACACACAACATCGAGCAATTCCGCGCCGCCGACACCACTTCCGCGGATTATATCGCTGTCGGCCCTATCTTCGCGACGGCCACCAAGGAAAATCCCGATCCCGTTGTCGGACTTGGACTTTTTGCGCAGGCCCGACAAATTACGAAAACCCCTTGTCGCCATTGGCGGGATCACTCTACAGTCCGCCCCAGACATATTTCGAGCCGGTGCCGACTCCGTCGCCGTAATTGGGGATTTGAAAGCCGCCGCCGATCCTGGCGAGCGCGCTCGAGAGTATCTGGAAATCGCGGCTCCGTTCGTGCACGAGCGTCCGTAAAAAACGAAGCGAATCGCCACAAGGCCGAGGTGCATGCCAGAAACTCCGCGATCATCGCTAGCCGCAACGGAATCCGCCGAACTGGTCAAAGGTCTCGGCCTGTTCGATTCCACCATGATTGTTTGTGGCTCGATGGTCGGCTCCGGCATCTTCATCGTCTCCGCTGATATCGCCCATCAAGTCCAAAGCCCCGCACTGCTGCTGGCCGTCTGGCTCGTCACCGGCCTGATGACCCTGATCGGCGCGCTCAGCTACGGAGAACTCGCCGCAGCCATGCCCAACGCCGGCGGTCAATATGTTTACCTCCGCGAATCGCTCGGCCCGCTCTGGGGTTTTCTCTACGGCTGGACGATGCTGCTGGTGATTCAGACCGCCACCATCGCCGCCGTGGCCATCGCTTTCGCCAAATTTACCGCCGTGATCATTCCTTGGTTCAGCGCTGAAACATGGATTTGGAAGATCGGCACCTTAGGCCCCTGGCAATTCTGGTTCGGCTCGCTCGGACCCTACAACGTGGGCCTGAACCGCCAGAATCTTCTCGCCATTCTTTCCATCGTCCTGCTCACCTGGATCAATACTCGCGGCCTGCGCACCGGCAAAGTCGTTCAGAATATTTTCACCGTGACCAAAGTCGGCTCGCTCGCCGGCCTGGTGCTGCTCGGCTTTGGTCCTCCACCCAGATCGCCCGCCAAATCAATTTCACCGATTTCTGGCGCAACGCCGGCCTCTCGGTGATGCATCCGTATCCCGCCGATAATCCGCTGTGGAATATCGGCACGATCACGCTCGTCGCCGTCGCCATGGTCGGCTCGCTATTTTCCGATGACGCCTGGAACAACATCACCTTCACCGCCGCCGAAGTAAAAAATCCCAGCCGCAACCTGCCGCTCTCGCTCGCGCTCGGCACCGGGATCGTCATCCTGCTCTACACCCTGGCCAACGTCGCCTATCTGCGCGTGCTGCCTATCTCCGGCGATCCGCACGGCGCCACCGCCATCGCCCGCGGCATCGAATTCGCCGCCGATGGACGCGTCGGCACCGCCGTCGCCGAAGTTGCGCTCGGTCCAGCCGGGGCCATAGTCGTCGCTATCGCCATCATGATTTCCGGCTTTCGGCTGCAACAACGGCCTGATTCTTTCCGGCGCCCGCATTTACTACGCTATGGCGAAAGATCGCCTGTTCTTCCACGCCGTTGGCAAAGTAAATAATCACAACGTCCCCGCCGCGGCGTTGATCGTTCAATGCATTTGGGCCGCGGTGCTCTGTCTCTCCGGCACCTACGGCCAACTTCTCGACTTCCTGATTTTCGCCGTGCTGATTTTCTACATCCTCACCCTCAGCGGACTTTTCATCTTGCGCTGGAAACGCCCGGACATGGAACGACCGTACCGCGCCTTCGGCTACCCGTTTCTTCCCGGCCTCTACCTGGCCATGGCCGTGTTCATCGAAATTCAACTTTTGCGTTACAAGCCGCAGTACACTTGGCCGGGCCTGATCATCGTTCTGCTCGGCGTTCCGGTGTATTGGTTGTGGAAGCAAGCAGGGAAGTCCTCGCCCGCCGCGCCGTAATTCCGGCCGCAGTGGGCGCAACCGAATTTTTCGATAACGGAGGAGATTGCGAATGAGCAATCCGCTGTTCAAAAAGAAACCCATGGACGTGCTGCTGAGCGAAGCAGCAGAAACCGGCGAGCATACCCTCAAACGCACTCTCGGCCCCGTCTCGCTCACCGCTCTCGGAGTCGGAGCCGTAATCGGTGCCGGAATTTTCGTCATGACCGGCCTCGGCGCCACCTACGCCGGACCCGCCCTCACGCTTTCTTTCGTTGTTGCCGGCATCGGCTGCGTTTTCGCGGGGCTGTGCTACGCCGAATTCGCGGCGATGATTCCGCTCGCCGGCAGCGCCTACACTTACGCGTACGCCGCGCTCGGCGAACTGCTCGCCTGGATCATCGGTTGGGATCTGACCCTCGAATATGCCATGGGCGCCAGCACCGTCTCCTCCGGCTGGTCCAACCACTTCATCGAGTTGCTGCAGATTTTTCACCTGAAGATTCCACTGTGGCTGGCCTACGACCACTGGACCGCCCTCGCCACCGCCGAAAATATCATCGCCCGGGCTCAGGCTCAGGCCGCCAACCCGGGAATCAGCGTCACCTCCAAAGCGTTCTCCGACCTGGTGCATGCGCTGGTCGACGTGCCCTCGGCTGCACTGCTCCAGCAGGCTCATGCTCTGGTCAACGCCCCGCAAATTTTCGGTTTCGACTTCGGCTTCAATTTGCCGGCATTCGTCATCGCGCTGATCATCACCGCCGTCCTCGCCGTCGGCATCAAGGAAAGCGCCAACTTCAACGCGCTGATCGTGGTTATCAAAGTCGGCGTCGTGCTCTTCGTCATCGCCCTCGGCCTGAAATACGTGGACAGCACCAACATCGGCCACAGTTGGGCCGAATTCGCGCCGATGGGTTTTCACGGGAGTCTGGAGAGCGGCTGCCTACATTTTCTTCGCCTACATCGGATTCGACGCGGTCTCCACCACTGCCCAGGAAGCCAAGAATCCGCAGCGCGATCTGCCCATCGGCATCATTGCTTCGCTGGTGGCCTGCACCATTCTTTACATCATGGTGGCGTTCGTGCTCACCGGCATGGTGCCCTGGCGGTCCGTCAACATTCGAGGCGCCGTTGGCCGTCGCCTTTCTCGATCACGGCTTGAGCACCGCTTCGACTGTAATCACCGCCGGCGCGCTCGCTGGACTCACCAGCGTGATGCTGGTCATGTTGCTGGGCCAGACGCGCGTGCTGTACTCCATGGCCAACGATGGCCTGTTGCCGCGCAAATTCTTCGCCGCGATTCATCCGAAGTTCCGCACGCCGTACAAGACCACCATTCTGGTCGGTTTTGTGGCCGCGATCGTCGGCAGCATTACGCCGATCGACAAGCATCGGCGACATGGTCAACATCGGCACGCTGCTGGCCTTCGTCATCGTCTGCGTCGCCGTCATCGTTCTGCGCCAGCACCAATCCCGATCAACCTCGCCCGTTCCGCACGCCGCTGGTTCCGCTGATTCCCGCGCTCGGCGTGGCCATCAATGTCTACATGATGTATCAATCTGGGCTGGGTCAACTGGGCCCGCCTGATCATCTGGCTGGCCATTGGTCTGGTAATCTATTTCGCGTACAGCCGCCATCACAGCCGCGTGCAGCAGAACAGCCGCGAATAATTGCGAGCCGTACGGGGCGTGATTCCAGGGCCAGCGTTGCGTCTGTGCCCGATTCGTCCTTCGAGACTTCAGGAACAATTTTCGTGACTCCATTTTCGTTTCGCCGCATTGCAATTTTCTTCAGGCGTCTTTCGCCGCTCGACCGCATCGCGCTCGCGGTCCTCTTCATTTACGTCGTCATGCGCGTGGCCTCCGCCGTAGCCCAACCAGTCCCGCTCACCGGTTTCGTCGGATTTCTCAGCTTTCTCGCCGTCGCCTACCTGCTCGTGCGCCTGATCCCGTGGGTCCGCAATACTTTCATGTGGACCCTCCGCAACCGCCTGCTGGTCGCCTACGTGTTCATCGCCGTGGTCCCGGTCATCCTGCTGCTCACCATGGTCGGCGTCGCTTCTTACTTGCTCTACCTCGAACTCGGCGCGCACCTCCTTCACGACGATCTGCAAGAACGAGTCAGCATCATCGCCACCGAATCCGAATCCATCGCCAACGCCGTGGCTCACGAAGCCGACGAAGCCGGCGTCAACAAAGTCGACGATGCCATGCTCCAGCGGCCGCGCGTCGCCGAACTGATCTTGGCCGCCAAAACCGAATGGCCGGATCTGCGCGTGCGCTTTAACGCCGGCCAGCGCCTGCTGCAAGCAGGGAACGGCCAGCGCTTCTCCGGTCTCGCCGAACAGGAAAGTAAACTCTGGTTCGCCGCCGCCGAAAAAAGAGATACCGATAAAGGCTCGTTCACTCTGGTCGTCTCCGCGCCGCTCACCCCCGAACTCCTGGATAGTTTCCGTTCTGAGCTCGGGCCGATTGAAGTCGTGCTTTGGCGTCCCGCCAAGCCCGGCGAACCCTCTGGAGGCTTGCGCTACGCCAGTGCCGACCGCAACTACGTAGCCGGACAAAGCATCGTCAGCCGTAACCGCGCCTTGAGCGCCTCCACAGGCCTGCTGGATTTCAAAGTCAGCGGCCTCTCCGTTTTTGAAGCGACTTATATGGAGGGCGGCAAAGAAGCGAACACGGTCCCGGTGTTGGCATCTTTCTCGCTGCGGCCATCCGCACTGAACCGCCGTCTGTTCACCACGGTAGGCGCCATCGGTCCGGTGCTGATCACCGTGCTGCTCGCCGTCGGCGTTGTGTTCTTGCTGATCGAAATCGCCGCGCTCGCTACGGGCGTGGTCATGACTCGCACCATCACCCGCGCCGTCGACGATCTCTACGAAGCCACGGTCCGCGTTCGCCGCGGAGACTTTGGCCCGCGCATCCGCGTCCACCAGCGCGACCAGCTCGGCGCCCTTGGCGGCTCGTTCAACGAAATGACCAGTTCCATTTCCGAGCTGATCGACGAACAAGCCAAGCGCCAAAAACTCGAAAACGAAATCGTCATCGCCCGCGAAGTCCAGTCGCAGCTCTTTCCTCAGACGCTGCCCTCCGTCCCCGGCCTGCAACTCGCCGCCATCTGCCGCCCCGCCCGCGTGGTCAGCGGCGACTATTACGATTTCATCCTCACCAGCAAAGACTGCGTCGGCATCGCCCTCGCCGATATCAGCGGGAAGGGAATTTTCGCCGCGCTGTTAATGGCCAGCCTGCAAGCCACGTTGCGCAGCCAGGCCGCGCTCGATACCAACTGCGGCACCGCCGAACTGGTCCAGAAACTCAACCGCCATCTCTTCCGCAACACGTCCGACGATCGCTACGCCACTTTTTTCTACGCGGTCTACGATGCCGAAGCCCGCACGCTCACCTACACCAACGCCGGCCACCTCGGCCCATTCCTGGTCGAGGGCGACACCGTAAAAGAATTAACCGAAGGCGGCACGGTCGTCGGCCTCTTCGAAGAATATCCCTACACCCAGCAAACCATCCGCGTCGAACCCGGCAGCCTGCTGGTCGCCTTCAGCGACGGCCTAACCGAACCCGAAAACGTCTACGGCGAAGAATACGGCTCGCAACGCCTCAAAGAAGAAATCATGCGCCAGCGCGCCAACATCCCCGACCGCATCGCCGAAAACCTGATCGCCGCCGCCGAACAATGGGCCGGCTCCCCAGAACAAGCCGACGACATCACTGTAGTAGTAGCCCGCATGGGCTAACCGGAATCTGCCCTAAAACCGCACGCGCACCTGACACTCGCCCCACGTTCACCCCTCGCACTTTTCCCAATCGCCACCATACTGCCACCGCCCATTTTTCCGTATACTGTCCCTACGCTGGAGGAACTTCGAATTGCCACTTCGCGACAAAGTAGCGCTTATCACCGGCGGTAGCCGCGGCATCGGGAAGGGAATCGCGCAAGGTCTCGCGCGCGAAGGCGTGCGCATCGCCATCTCCTATCGCCAGAATAAAGCTGCGGCCCAGGCCACTTTGCGCAGCGTCCAATCCTTCGGCGTCGATTGCTTCGCCGTCGAAGCCGACGCTACCGACCCCGACAAAATTCAATTCCTAATCGACAAGGTCGTAGAACGTTTCGGCCGCCTCGACATCCTGGTCAACAACGTTGGCGAATTTAACTGGAAAACCGTAGCCGAAACCGGCGTGAAAGAATGGGAACAAGTAGTCGCCTCAAATCTCTTTAGCGCGTTCTACGCCAGCAAAGCCGTCCTCTCGGTGATGCGTGGCCAGCACTGGGGCCGCATCATCAGCCTGGGCGCAGTAGGCGCCGAGCGCGGATTCGGGCAGGGAACGATTTCCGCTTACGCCGCCGCCAAAGCCGCTGTAGTTTCCTTCTCGCGTTCGCTAGCGATCGAAGAAGCCAAAAACGGAATCACCGTAAACGTAGTCAATCCAGCCAACATTGACGATCGCGAACTAACCGTAGAAGAAGCGCGCCGGATCAAAGATGCCCGCTCGCCGGCCGGCCGTCCTCCATCTTCCGAGGACATCACCGCCGCGGTAAAATTCTTCGCCTCCGATTCCGCCGACTACATCACTGGCCAAGTCCTCAACGTGACCGGTGGATGGATGCTGTGATCCAGCTCTTAAAAATCACTACGAGCCGCCAACCCGGCATACAAAACTAAAAACCTGAAAATTTCTCTTGACGGACACCGGCCTCAACTGTTACAACGTGTAACGTTACAATGATTCGCACCCCAAACCCGCGTCCCAAGAACCTCGGCGAAGTCGAGCAGGCCGTGCTCGAACACGTCTGGGCCAAGGGCCCCTGCACCGCCGAAGACGCCCGCGCCGCGCTGGCCGACACGCGCCCGATGAAAGAATCCACCGTCCGCACCGTCCTCCGCCGCCTGGAAGAGAAGGGCTACGTCTCCCACACTACCGAAGGCCGCACGTTTATTTTTCGGGCCTCGCAGGATCGCCAGAACGTTGCGGTCCGCGCCGTGCGCAATATCATTGACCGTTTTTGCGGCGGCTCTGCCGAAGAACTGCTGATCGGCATGGTCGATCACGAAGTCCTCGACCGCAAACAGCTCGAACGCCTGACCCGCCGGATCACCGAACAAAAAAAGTCCGGCGAATCCATCCGCCGCAAGTCCAACGAGGCAGGGAAGACCAAGGAAGGTGGAAAGTGACCTTCGGAACATTGGGCACCGCGCTGGCGTATCGGATAGCAGACATGAATCCGAAACTGTTCATCTATCTCATCGATCCCGCGGTTCGCTCGCTTGTGCTGGGCGCGTTGGTTGGGCTGGTATTGCTGCTGACGCGCGCGAAAAGCGTTTCGCTGCGGCTCTCCGCCTGGAAAATCGTCGTATGCGCAGCGCTGGCCATGCCGATTCTGGCGGCGTGCCTGCCTCCGCTGCAAATCACGATGCCGTTTGCGAATCGGTGGGCCGAGTTCAATAACCTGTTGAAGCTGCAGACTGAACTTCGACCGGCGGCCACTTCGCCAATTATTCAGCAGCAAAATCACACGCTCCCACGATCGATTGTTTCCCCGGCCCCGAGAGCGGCGCGCGAATTTAACAAGGTTCCAGTTCCTTCGCCATCGCGGCGAATGTCGATTCCGTGGCTGCGAGTTGCGGAAATTCTATACCTCGCGATCGCTGCCTGCCTCGCATTTCGCTTGGCTGTAGGGTGGTTTTTGTCTCAACGCTTGCGGCGCTCCTCTGCAGCGATCGAGGAACCCTTCGTGAACACACGTTTTATATCGCTCGCCGCTTCTTTTGGTCTGCGACGGCTGCCGGCTCTGGCCGCTTCGGAACGCCTCGCCGTACCTCTGACCTGCGGCGTGGCCCGTCCTGCGGTTTTGCTTCCCGCGGATTGGCGCGATTGGGATACCCAGAAATTAGAAGCCGTGATGGCGCACGAACTTTCCCACGTCGCCCGTCGCGACGCTCTGACCGAGCGCCTCGCCCTGGTGCATCGCATCTTTTTCTGGTTCAGCCCACTGGCCTGGTGGTTGCCGCGACATTTGGCCGACCTCGCCGAAGAAGCAAGCGACCAAGCCGCGCTGGCCGCCGGGACCGAACCTTCCAGATACGCCGAAATTCTTCTGGGATTTTTGAACGATCTGAGTTGTGGCGCAAAACGGGTCAACTGGCAGGGAGTCGCCATGGCCCAGGCGGGGCGCGCGGAAAAACGGCTCGAACGCATTCTGAACGGGAGGATGATTATGACCAGCAAGCTGCATAAATCGTTGATCGCATTGGTGGCCTTTTCCAGCGTACCAGTCGTCCTGCTGGCCGCTTCCTTGCACCCGCGCCTGATGGGCCACCAGATTGAACTTGCTGGATACCCTGCGGTGCGCGCTCAGCAAGCTGCGCCTCCGCAGCCGCCAACTGTTGCAACTCCTGCTACACCGGCGGTCGCGCCTACGGCGCCGGTGTTACCGGTTCCGGCGGTCGCGCCAGTGCCGCGCGCGCTTCCCGCGCCGGTCGCTGCGCCTTCGCCAGTCATTGTTGTTGACTCGGATACGGAAGCGGCGCCCAGGGTTAGGGTGCGGCCGATGATCACTGCGGATCCCGCGCCACGCGCGCTTGCATTCGTGACGCCGGTGCAGCAAGCACCGCCTGCTCCTCCGGCTCCGTCGTATTCTTTTTCAATCACGACCGACGGCGACGACTCCTACGCCATCATCAGCGGAAAATCTTCAACCATGAGCGGCTCGTTTGGCCCGCACGACATGCGGCAGCTGGAAGCGCTGCGTAAAAAAATGAACACCGATTTCATTTGGTTCGAACGCGACGGCAAGTCCTACATCATCACCGACCCGGCCACAGTGCAACGCGCCGAAGCGGCCTTCGCCGCCCAGTCCAAGCTCGGGGAAAAAGAAGGCGAACTCGGCGAACGCATCGGGTCCCTGGGCGAATTGCAGGGCATGCTCGGCGAGCAGCAGGGCGCCCTGAGCGAGCAAATGGAAGACCTGCAGACGAACGTGCCGGACATCCAAATTCAAATGCCGGACATTTCGAGCGAGATGCAATCCGTTCGCGAAATGTCCAAAGAACTAAGCCAAACGCTCAGCGACCAGGACATGGACGAGCTGCGCGCGAATATGGCGCAAATGAGAGCCCAGATCGAAAAAGCGAGTAAGCAGATCGCCGAGGCCCAGATTCAGGTGCACGCCGGCACATTGCATGGCCCGGATACCGCGGCCATGGAGGAGGCCATGAGCAAGGCCCGCGCATCAGTGGACGAAGCAATGGCCAAATTCTCCGCCGAACAGTCAAAATTGGGCGAACAACAGGAAGCGCTGAGCCGGACCCAGGAAGAACTGGCCAAGGAACAAGAAAAATCCGCGGATCAGGCGCAAAAAGAAATCAAATCCCTGATCGACGATGCGATCGCGAAGGGAATCGCGAAACCAGCGCCGAAGCAGTAGCCGTCCGGCGGAATGGGGGACGTTTAGAAGCTAAGTGCATCTGTCGTTCCAGACACGATCGCCGGGCCGTGTGACGCGCTCCAATAATCCAACTCCTCGCCTCGGCGA
>CAWIEL010000112.1:0-15448 GCA_963835025.1 uncultured Acidobacteriota bacterium | reverse complement strand
AACCCAAGCTGAACAGGCCAGGCTCAAGTAGTTGAAAACAAAACTCTTAGATTTACGATTAAGAACGGCAAACGGTAGGCAACGTGCAGAGTGCACAACAGTTATAAATGCGCGGAGGTGCGCGAATGAAGTTTTCGAGACTATTTGGAACGGCGGCCCTGATTCTGTCGCTGGGGATGACTGCTGCAGTAGCCCACGCTGACGGAGCCGACCCGACGGTAAAGATTAATAAACCGGTCGGTGGGACCGATCCTTCGTGTGCTGACGCGCAAGCGGCCGACCCGACGGTGGTTTGTATCGAGCAGGGTCAGACGGTGTCGATCAACCTGGACACCACGACCACTTTCGATGTCGGTGGCACCGCAACCATCACCAACTTTGAGATTACGTTCCCGGGTGTCGTCGGCAATCTCTACAACTGCTTCAGCGACATCTTTACCAACTGCTACAGCGTGAATACCGGAACGGTTACCGAGTTGTTCCTGTTCATGGGTGGCCCTGGTCCTTGTGAAAGCAACGGAAATGCTGGTGGCGACTGCCCGGGCTTCATCGCTCCGGGTACTGAGTTCACGGTTCAGGGCCTCGGCTTTCCCGACGGCGCGACCGCGAACCTGACGGCTCCTGAGCCCAGCACGGTTGTCCTGTTTCTTGGCGGCATGTTGGCGCTAGCGGTTTTCAGCCGTAAGCGTTCGGCTGCGCTGCAGTCCTAAGCCGACCCAAGCATCACGTTTGGTTTTCACGGCGTCCCCACCGGGACGCCGTTTTTTTTTGGCTGGATGTTCGATGTTTCGGTGAGCTCGACGTCCGCGTGTCGCCTCTCACGTGCTGCATCACCAAAGACGGACTCGCCCGACGCGGATGCCATTATTGGGTGGGATCGACTTTGCTGACGAGAAAATGGCGCTGCTGCTTCGCTAAGGTTTCTTCGCGCCGTACTTCTGCATTAGCTTCTGAAACTCGGCCTCTTTCTGCAGCGGTCCCAATTCCGGATCTCCCGCGGCATATTCGGCCGGGTAATGCTTCTCCAATGCGTCTTGCAGCGCTTTCAAAGCCTCAGGGAACCGTTTGGCGATGGTGTGAATTTCCGCCTGATCGTAAATGTACTGGATGTTGTCCTTATCGATTCCTCGCGCCTTACGCATGAAGTCATCCGCCTGCTGAATGTTCCCGGTCTTCGCGTAGGAAAGCGCGATCTGGGCCATGACGTCGGCGCTCTGCGGATTGGTCTGCAATTCCTTGAATCCCAGCGCGATTGCCTTTTCATAGGTCGCACGCGCCTTATCCGGCTGATCGGACCAGCGGTAGGCGTCCGCCAGATTCACCATCGTCTGGGTATCATTCGGCGTCAACGCCACCGCTTTCTCAAACATTCCGGCGGCGTTCGGGTATTGCTTCAAGAAAAAGTAGGCGGTTCCCAGGTTCGAGTAGGTCGAAGAAATGGGCTGGAGCTGCAGCGCCTTTTGGAAATAGGGGATACATTCCTCGTATTTCCCCTGGGTAAGCAGGACGTTTCCGACATTCTCGTAGCCGGCATCGATATCCGGCTCGAGGACTGTGATCTGCTTAAACGCTTCTAACGCCTTCGGATAATTGCCGAGCTGGAAGTACGCGTTGCCCAGCTCATCCTGGTTGACCCAGAAATAAGGGTTCAGCTCCACCGCCTTTTGGAAATTCGCTATGGCTTGCTGGGCATTGCCGCTCGAAAGATAGGTGTCGCCCAGGCGGCGGTACCCTTCGTCAGAATTGGGAGCCAGCGTGATGGCGCGTTGCAGTTCGGCGATCGCTTCTGAGTACTTTCCGGTCGTACTGTAGACGCTGCCCAAGGTGGAGTGAACTTCAGTAAGGCTGCCGTTCAATTGCTCGGCTTCCTGGGCGGCACCCAACGCTTTTTGCGTCCAGAAGCCTTCCTTGGTTGCGCCGTACATCCGTAGGCTTGCGTCGGCGATTCCGGTATAGGCCAAAGCGAACTTCGGATCTTGCTTCAGCGCCTGATCAAAAAAATCAAGAGCGGACTGGATGCTCTTCACGTCGTTCGACCGCAGCGAGCTTCGTCCGCGGAGGTAGAGGTCGTAAGCGGCTACGTTTTGCGTCGGTCGCAGCGAGGCATTGGCGGTTTCCTCGTTGGTCGGGTTGATGTCCATCGCGGTGACCACCTGCGAATAGATCGAATCCTCCAATGTAAACAGGTCGGCCGGGACGCCATCAAATTGCTGGCTCCAGACGCGCTTGCCGTTAGCTACGTCCTCCAAATTCAAAATGATGCGTATTTTGTCTCCGTTGCCCTGCACCATGCCCTGGATCAACATGTTCGCGCCCAGGCTGCGCGCGATCTTCTGCAGCGATTGCTTCTGATCCACCTTGCTCGCCGCATCCGCCGAAGTGACTCGCACGCCCTTCAGCTGAAATAATTTCGCTGAAAGCGCTTCTTCGATGCCTTGTGCCAAATATCCGAGCTGGTTTTCATCCCCAAGAATCTTCAGCGGCAGAATAGCCACGAACCGGCCGCTGGAAATAGGCGGAATACCGGATGCGCTGGAAGTGTCGCCCGCGCCCGCTCCGCTTCCTTTCCCTAAGCCGGGAATCAAATGCCGCACCGGCGGAATCGCCAGCGCCAGCAGCAGAAGCGCGATAACGCCGCCGACCGCCCAAACCCATTTTCGATTCGCGAATTCAGGAATCTGAATAATGACGCTCTGCGAACCGGATCTCGAAATGCCGCTGCGCGACATGCCTGAGCGCGACATGTTCATCGAATTCGAGCCTTGCAGGTCCGCCAGAATCTCGTAAGCGTTCTGATAACGCGCGTCGGGTTCGCGCTCCAGGCAGCGCATAATCAGGCGCACCAGCCAGTTCGGCAGATCAGGGTTCAGCAGCTTCGGGCTTTTCGGTTTTTCCTGAATCCGCTGATACATTACCTTCAGCGTCGATTCGCCGGTGAACGGGACGTCGCCGGTCGTCATTTCGTAGATGATCAGGCCCAGCGCGTAAAGATCGGCGCGCCCATCGGCTGGTTTGCCTTCCACCTGTTCCGGCGACATGTACCGGGGTGTGCCCAAGAATGCGCCGGTCCGGGTCATGCCGATCGCGCCTTCCTCGAACGACTTCGCCAGCCCGAAATCGCACACGTAAATCTGGTCGTTCTTATCCACCAGCAGGTTTTGCGGCTTTAAGTCGCGATGGACAACACCCTCCGCGTGCGCCGCCGCCAACGCTTCCGCGATCTGCTGCGTAAATTTCAGCACGCGGTCGAGCGGCATCTTCGGATTGTCGCGAATGATGTGCTGCAGGTCCTGGCCTTCGACGTAGGCCATCGAAATGAAACGCAGGCCACCGACATCGCCCATGTCGTGAATGCGCAGAATATTTTTGTGGGAAATTTTGCTGGCCAGAACCAATTCTTGCTTAAACCGCTTCAGGGCATCGGATTGCCCGATGGCGCCTTCCCTCACGACCTTAATCGCTACGGTGCGGTCCAGATCCTTATCATAGGCCTTATAAACCCGGCCCATCCCGCCTTGGCCCAGAAGTGCTTCAATGCGGTATCGCGGCCCGAAGTCGCTGCCCGGGGCGATGACCGTCGCATCCACCATCTGGATCGTTTCGGATTCGCCCATAGGCATGGGCGTCCCGCAGCGAGAGCAGGATTCCGCGAAATCGGGATTGACCGTCGTGCAGTGAGGGCAATTGATCAAGAAAAGCCGCCTAGACGGCTGTAAAACGACCCTAGACGGTGATTATCAGCCATCCCGAAAGACCCCGCAACTACTAACTCAAATCGTGTGCGATAACGTGCTTTTTTCTCTCCGCCGCTGCGGTTAGACTCGTCGCCACGCTCCCAGCGCTCTCGATGCTAGGCACCCCACTCCATCTTTGGATTGTTTTCCTCGCGACGGTCGTCGCCGCTCTGGTGATCGATCTGGGAGTCTTTCACCGGAAATCCCACACCATCCAGCTCAAGGAAGCGCTGCTCGAGAGCCTGGGATGGATCACGGTCTCACTCCTCTTCAACGTTTGGATCTACTACTCGCAGGGTCATCAGGCAGCTCTGGAATTTCTAACTGGCTACTTGGTCGAAAAGTCTCTCAGCCTCGACAACATTTTCCTGTTCTTGATCATTTTTGAGTCGTTCAAGATTCCCGCAAAGTCGCAACACCGCGTCCTTTTCTATGGCGTCATCGGCGCCCTGGTCATGCGCGCGCTGTTTGTAGTCGCCGGCGTTGAACTGCTGCAATACTTTCACTCGGTCATCTACGTTTTTGGAGCCATTCTGCTCTTCACCAGTATCCGGATGGTCTTGCCGGCCACTCGAACCACCCAGCCCAACCAGAATTGGCTGGTGCGCCTGACCCGCCGGTTCATGCCTTACTCCGACGATCCCACCGCTTCGCATTTTTTTGTGAAACAAAGCGGCCGCCTGAGTGCGACTCCGCTCTTCATGGCTCTGGTCGCGGTAGAGGCGATGGACATCGTCTTCGCCGTCGACTCGGTCCCGGCTGTCCTGGCGATTACGCGGAATACCTTTATCGTCTATTCCTCAAACGCATTCGCCATCCTGGGTTTGCGCGCGCTGTATTTCGCGCTCGCCGGGCTGCTGCCGCGGTTCCGCTTCCTGCATCAGGGGCTGGCGGCGATTCTCTTTTTTGTTGGTGGAAAGATGGTGCTAAGCGAGTGGGTGACGGTTTCCGCGCCGTGGTCGCTCGCGGTCATCGCTGCGATTTTGGCCGCGACCATCGCAGCGTCAATGATCTTCCCCGCAAAATCCACGCCAGCCGAAACAAATTAAATTCAGCTGCGAACCGTAGCTTCGACTTTCGATTCCGCGACGCTAGCCATCGCCGCTTCCAGAACGTTGAGGCCCTCATTAAGTTGCTCATCGGTGATGATCAACGGAACCAGCAATCGCAGCACGTTGCCGTAGCTCCCCGCCGAAATCAGAATCAACCCATGGCTATGGCAGTAACGCAGAATCTGCTCAGTTTCCTCTTTAGCCGGTTCTTTCTTGTCGCGGGAGCGAACCAGTTCAATCGCACACATCGCTCCGAGCCCTCGCACGTCTCCGATCAAGCCCCAGCGCTTGGCCCAGCCATTCGCCCGATCTAGGAAGATTTTGCCGATCGCACCCGCCCTCGCAGCCAAACTCTCTTTCTCTATGGTTTCAATGGCCGCAAGCGCCGCGGCGCAGGACAGCGGATTTCCGCTATACGTCCCGCCCAGCCCGCCCACGCCGGCAGCGTCCATCACGTCCGCTCGGCCAGTCACCGCAGCCAGTGGCATGCCCGCCCCCAGCGATTTAGCACTCACCAAAATATCCGGCGTAATCCCGTAGCGCTCGCTGGCGAAAATCGCACCGGTGCGCCCGAATCCTGTTTGCACTTCGTCCGCAATCAGCAGGATTTTGTGCCGCGCGCATATCTCCTGGATGATCGGAAAGAATTCCTTTGGCGGCGCAACGAAGCCTCCCTCGCCCAGCACCGGTTCGACCACGACGGCCGCAACCGACTCAGAGGCCACGACGCGCTTAAATGCGTCTTCCAGACGATGTGCGCAGAACATTCCGCAAGACGGGTACTGCAAACCGTAAGAGCAGCGATAGCAATACGCGTAAGGAATTCGATAAATTTCCGTCGCGAACGGCTCAAACCCCGCCTTATACGGATGAGTTTTGCTGGTCAGAGACATCGCCAGCAAGGTGCGACCATGAAAAGCGTCCTCAAAGCAAATAACCGCCGGGCGTTTCGTGTAAGCCCGCGCAATCTTGATCGAATTTTCGATGGCTTCAGCGCCGCTATTCACCAGCAGCGTCTTCTTTGGAAACTTTCCTGGCGTCAGCGAATTTAGCTTTTCGGCCAGCTCCACATATTTGGAGTATGGCGCGACGCTGAAGCAGGTGTGAATAAACTCATCGAGCTGCTTGCGAATCGCCTCGACCACTCCCGGAGCACGATGGCCCACATTCAAAACGCCAATGCCGCCGGCGAAATCGAGATAACGATTCCCATCGACGTCTTCGAGTACCGCACCCTCGGCGCGCGCCGCAAAAATGGCAGTCGCATGTCCCACGCCCCGCGGCACCGCCGCTTCCCTGCGGCGCATCAGCTCCAACGATTTTGGTCCGGGAACTGCTGTCTTCAGTTGAATGGATGACATGTCAGTACCATCCGATCGGTTGTTCATTCAGATTGATGTGAACCTGCTTCGTCTCAAGATATTCGTCGATTCCGTTCGGCCCCAATTCGCGCCCGAACCCGGATTGTTTGTAGCCACCCCACGGCGCTTCCACATACGTCGGCTGCATGTGATTGACCCAAACGATCCCCGCCCGCAGCGCTTTCACCACCCGGAACGCTTTGAAAATATCGCGAGACCACACTGCCGCCGCCAAGCCGAATTTCGTGTCGTTAGCAATGTGGATCGCGTCCGCTTCGTCGTTAAAAGAAATCACCGTCGCCACCGGACCAAAGATCTCTTCGCGCGCGATCCGTGCGTTGTTGTCCACGTTGTAGAAAATCGTGGGTTCGACGAAGTAACCGACTGGCTCTTTCGCCACCCGATTGCCGCCCGCCGCAACCTTCGCTTCCTTCTTGCCGATTTCCTGATAGGCGCGGACGCGCTCGAACTGCTCCCTGCTGACCAGCGGCCCCATTTTCGTATTCCGTTCCATCGGCGGACCGAGTTTGATTCCTTTGGCCTTCGCTGCCATCGCATCCACAAACTTCGAGTAGATTTTCTTTTCGACCAGAATCCGGCTGCCCGCCGAGCAGACTTCCCCCTGGTTCACGAACACCCCAAACAGCGCGCCATCGATGGCCGATTCAAAATCCGCATCGGCAAAAAAGATATTCGGAGATTTACCGCCAAGTTCCAGCGTCACCCGCTTCAAAGTATCGGCCGCCGCTTTCACGATCGCTTTGCCCACTTCCCCGCTGCCGGTGAACGCCACCTTGTCGACATCCGGATGCTTCACCAGCGGAGCACCTACACTCTCACCAAATCCAGTAACGATATTCACCACCCCGGGAGGCAAGCCGGCGTCAGTGAGATACGAGGCAAATTCGAGAACTGTGAGCGGTGTTTGTTCGGCCGGTTTCAAAACGCAGGTGCACCCCGCAGCGATGGCCGGAGCTAGCTTCCAAGCCGCCATCAGCAGCGGATAATTCCACGGAATGATTTGCGCGGCGACCCCTATCGGCTCGCGCATCGAAAGGCTCAAAGCGTTGTCCGGTACCGGATTCACGTGGCCCAAAACTTTCGTAGCCATTCCGGCGTAATACTCAAAACAGGTCGCTACGTCGGCGATGTCGTACTCGGCCTCGACAATCGGCTTGCCCGAATTGCGGCATTCGATCTCCGCCAGATGCGCGGCCTCTTTTTTTATCCGTTCGGCCAAACGAAAAAGGATTCGCCCCCGCTCCTGCGCCGTCGTCTGTGGCCAGGGCCCCGAATCGAAAGCCTTTCGCGCCGCCGCGACCGCGCGGTCGACATCCTTTTCGTCAGCATCCGGCACTTCAGCGATAACTTGTTCAGTGGAAGGATCCACTACCGAAAAATATGTGCGACGGTGGCCCTCGACGAACTCGCCGTTGATGTACATCTTGTATTTCTTGGCCGCCGCCGAACCTTTGGTCCCGTTCGAATGTTTCGCTTTCACTTTTGTCGCCATAATGGCCCTCTCGGAAATCTACTTCACCACACCCACCGCTACCGGAACTTTGCGGCTGCCGTACACGTAGAAAAAGAACACAGCCAGCCCGATGAAAAAGAGCGTTCCGCCAAACATCCACGTCTCGTACGAAAGCACTGACTTAATCTGCTGCGCCGGGAAAAAGGCCAGCACGATACCGAGAATCGTCGTAATCAGCCCGCTAGTACCACTCAGTAGCAGTGTGGTTCTACTGTACAGTCCCCGCTCAAAACGTGGGCTGGCCGCAATCTTAAGCAGCGCGCCGAACATATATAGGAACGGCACCAGCTGCAGCACCACCGCCAGCGAGAGCAGCCGCTGGAACGTTTCCTGCACGCCGGAACCGACCGAGTTAACCAAAACCAGAATCATCGACACCACACCCTGCACGATCAACGCAGCGTACGGCGTCGCGAAACGCGGGTGCGTCTTGCCCAACCAGCTGGGCATGTACGAATCCAGCCCGGCCACAAACGGAATCCGCGCCGAACCAGCCAGCCAAGCCGAACCAATGCCCGCAATCGAAATACTCAGCATCAGCGCAAACGGAGCCACGATCCAATCGGCGTGCACGCGCCCGGCCATGTGACTCACCGCCTGCACGATTCCCTGCAGCACGTTGATGTCATTCTTGCTGACCGCGATCAGCAAAGTTAGGGTCGTCGCGATGTACATGACGCCGGAAAGAATTCCGCCCCAAGCTACCGCACCGGGCAAAGTTTTTTGCGGGTCTTTGATCTCATCGCCCATCACCGATGCAAGTTCCAAGCCCACCAGCCCGAAGCAAATCACGCCAAACGAATTCAGCACAAAGCGCGGGTTCGGTGGAATCTGAAAATCGGCCGCGGTCACAGTAGTGCCGAAACGCGCAAACACGATAACGCCCAGCCCAATCAGCACCGCCGCCGCAACCCCGGTGCCAATGCCGCCCAGATTGTTGATCCACTTCCCGACGCCCAGCCCCACGATATTCAAAATTACCAGCAGCGCCATCAGGCCGACCGAAGCAACCACGGTAAAAATCTTATTGTCGGCCAACGCGGCGTGTCCCGGTCCCAAAACAAAAACCGAAACGCCCACGAAATACAGCATCACCGTCGGGACGTACATCATGTTGTTGGTCCAGTAGCACCATCCCGATAGAAAGCCGTGAAAGTCGCCGAAGACTTCCTTGGCCCACAAATAAACTCCGCCTTCACCGGGATAACGACGCGCCAATTCGATGACAGCAATCCCCTGAGGCCAGAAAAACAGAATTAGCGAAATCAGCCAGAGCCAAACGGTTACGCCGCCGTTTGCCGCGATACTCGGCACCACGTTCAAGTTGAAAACCGCCACCACGAATAGCGCGATCAGATCCCAACGGCCCAAGGAGCGCTTTAGGTGAACGGTTTCTGGAGAAGACGTAAGCGGTTCGGCCAAGCAATCTCTCCAAAGATTCGAAATTTCGGTGGGCGGGCTCGGGCCGCCCAGGAATGCGGCGACCCAACCCACGATGCCTTTCGCCTACGCGCCGGCTTAGTGCGCGGAGACCGCCGCTACGTGCGGCTCTTTCTGCGCCTTCGCCAACGCCGGAGCAATTTCCGCAAACGTCGCGATGTGCTTGTCGATATCTGCCTCGGTGTGCGCCACGGAAATGGTCCACTGCTCGTCCCACCAATAGGGCTGAGCCATCACGCCGCGGTTGACCATGGCGAACCAGTAGTGCCGCCACAATTCCGTGTCGGCCTTGAGCCAATCACGATAATTCTGAATCGGCTTGTCGAAGAACATCAGCGCGCCATTGGCCCCGGCGCTGACCACGTACGCCTCCAGGCCGCTGCTCTTCAATTCGCGGTTGTAGCCTTCGACCAGCTTCTTGTTCAGCTTGGTCACGTGGGTGTAGGCGTCGCGCGTCAGCACTTCTTTGAAAGTCGCCACGCCCGCCGCCATCGCTACCGGATTCGTGTTGTAGGTCCCGCCGTGGAAGACTTTGTGGTCAGAGATCTGGCCCATGACTTCGCGCGTAGAGGCGAAGGCGGCCAAAGAGAATCCGCCACCAATCGATTTCGCCAGGCAAACAATGTCCGGCTTGATGTCGAAGTATTCGCACGCGCCACCGTAAGCCAGCTTCGCGCCGGTTTTCACTTCGTCGAAAATCAGCAAAGCGCCGTTCTTCCGGGTAATTTCGCGCAAAGCTTTGTGGTATCCGTCATTCGGCATCAGGATGCCGACGTTCATCATGATCGGCTCCACGATCACCGCGGCAATCTCACCAGGATACTTGGCAAACAAACGCTCCACGCCGGCGACATCGTTGAACTGAGCGATCAGGGTGTTCGCCACCGTCGCCTTTGGCACTCCACCGCCACCCGGCACCGAGTTCGGAAACTTTTCGTCGCCCACTTCCGTCGCCTTCGGCTTCAGCGAAACCAGCACCGAATCGTGCAGCCCGTGATACCCGCCCTCCATCTTGATAATCTTGTCCCGCCCAGTCGCCGCGCGTGCCAAGCGCACCGCATGCATGGTGCATTCCGTGCCGCTATTGCTGAACCGCACCATTTCCACCGGGAACCGCTTGCAGATTTCCTCAGCCAATTCCCATTCCAGATCGTGCGGCATGCCGAACATCGTTCCGGTCGCGAGCTTGCCCTGCACCGCCTTCACCACGCCCGGATGGCAGTGCCCCGCCATCAGTGCGCCGAAGCAAAGATTGAAATCGATGTACTGGTTGCCGTCGATGTCGTGGATGTGGCCGCCTTTGCCGTCGCGCACAAAAATCGGATAGGGATCATAAGCGCGATAATTGCTGGCGACTCCCAGCGGCAAGCGCCCTTCCGCGCGCGTGTGCGCCGCTTTCGATTTCGGCGTGCGCTTTTCGTATGTGGCGATCTCGTGCTGCAGTCCTTCGTGCATAACTTCCTCCAAATGCTGGTACTGTGGCCGACGCACGGCCCTGAGATTTAGCTCGACTTGCTGCTCGACGTACTGGTCAACGTACTATGATTTCACATTCCATCTTCGAAAGGTGAAACCACGCTTCTTCAACTCCCGAAAAAAAGGTTCGGGTGGCACCACATTTTCCGGCGCCTGCACCCCCACACCCGGAATCTCACCGCGTCCATGCATTACCGCCGCAATCGCCGCCGGAAAACCAGTATCGCGTGCCACGGCTGATAACTGAGGTCGTGGCGTGTGGTCCGCCCACATCTCCATCGCCAGCCCGACCGGAGTTTTCTTGCCGTTCTTTCGCGCACTGCCGGTGACCACCACCCGCAACGCTTCAACGTCCAGCGGGGTTTTCGCCGGAGCCTTCTTTTGCAGCAGCGCCAGCAAAACCGACCGCGGCACCACGCGGGCTCCGCCTACCGCAATCGGTTCGCGGCTCGTAAATCCGGCGTCCACCAGGTTCCGAACCAGGTCGACCAATTTCGGATCGTAATTAATCTTGAAAAACACTTCGCGCACGCCCTTCTTGCGAAAGCTTTCCGCCAGCGTGCCCAGCTCCGAGTGAATCGAATGTCGCAAGGTAATTTTCCCGATAGGAGCTGGAAACGTTCCGGCCTCCGGCTCGGAAAGCATGGTCTTCTCCACGTACTTCCCGCCCACAAAGTGAATCGGCGGCATGGTCAGCTCGTCCAGAATCGTCGCAATCGAAAACGAATACGCGATCGGCGAATCGTATTTCTGCTGGTCGGCCCCCGCGTTGTACACCCGAATTGAATCCACGCGGTCCATCTTGTCGGCAAGCGCGCGCGCCATCACATTCGTAATTCCCGGCGCCCCGCCCATGCCCGGTATGGCCAGCTTCCCAATTCGCCGGAAATCCTTGTTCAGCGCAAACTGCTTTTTGGTCATGTGGTACAGGCCGCCCAGATCCATGTAGTGGACTTTGGCGGAGAGCGCCGCGCGCATCACCTCCAGATTCCAGTTGTACTGCGTGCAGTTCACTACTACGTGGCTACCGTGGAGCAGTTTCGCCACCCGCGGCACATCGCGCACATCCGCCGTCGCCCCGCGCCCTTTGCCGCGGCCATACTTTCCGGCGACTTCCGCAGCGCGCGCGCTGTCGAAATCCGCCACCACAATCGAATCCACTTCCCTCGCGCCGGCCAGATCATGCACCACCGCCCGGCCCATCAAACCCGCCCCCAGCACCACGATTTTCATATCTACTTGGCCCCTGTAACATTTAATTTGCACTACGCAACAAAGCGAGGGGCCTCCCCTTCGAGGCGCCCTCGCCTTGGTCTTCAAAAGCAAATCTCAGAACAAAAACTTCAAGCCAAACTGCAACACGCGAGGCGATTCCCGCGTATTCAATACCACTCCAAAAGTCCCGGGAAGCGACTGCCCCGGAACGAAACTGCCCGCCGGCCCGTCGGTGAAATTGCCGTCCGGTTGCGAGAACTGAGTATGGTTGAACAAATTGTAAAATTCCGCGCGGAACTCCGTGTTCCATCGCTCGTTGATCGGTGTTTTCTTGCTGACCACGAAGTCGGTGTTACTGATGGCCGGCCCGCAGCATAGCGAGTGCGGCACATTTCCAAACTGGCCCAGCGGTGAAGGGTTGGTCGGCGAAGTCGGGTCGGTGAAATTATTCGAGTTGAAGTAAATGCCTCCATTTTTCTTTGGGTTGACGAACTGAACCTTGCCGTCGACGGTAGGTGTGTTGGCGTCCTCAAAGAAAAAGCTGCTCTCCAGCTCCCCGTCGTTCTGGTCTTCAATGCGTATCGGAAATCCGCTCTGGTAGGTGATGATCGCCGATACTTGCCAGCCGTTCGCGACTTTACCCGCCACTCCTTCTTGCTTGGGAATCGGCAGATCCCACACCGGACTGAACACGAAGCGGTGCTTCGCACTCAACAGCGAAAGTCCGCGGGTCGCGTTGAAGTTGAGCGGGTTGAGTTGTTGCTCGAAAGAGGCGCCCTGGTCGATCGCCTTGCTGAAGGTGTACGACGCCTGGAACAGGAGGCCGTGCGTGTAGCTCTTTTCCACCGAAACCTGCAACGCGTTGTAGTTGGAATTGGCGATCGTATCTTCAGCGAAAATGTTGCTGAAGACCGGCACTCCATCCGCCGGGCAACCGACCGCTCCGGCGGAAAGCGGCTGGCAATTCGGAGACGAGAACGGCCGGGTCCCCACGAACGTGATGCCGTTGGGAGCAGCACCGCTCGTCGCCAGATTCGTTCCCGCCGGGATACAATTTCCGCCGGAGCCGGCATTGTAAGGTAGCGGCAGTCCTGAGCAGGTCGGTGCGGGCACTTTAAACGGCTGGGTCGGAGCGTTGTACGCCGGGATAATCACCGGCGAACCGTCACTGTAGGTCGTGGGAATCTGATATTCCCCATCCGCGCCAACCGGACCGCATCCCAAGCCATTGAGCGTCCCGGTCGGATCGTTGTTATAGATCTGCCCGATTTCCGCGCAGGTCTGGGCGTTGCCGGCATCCAGATCGCGCGACGCCAGCAGGTGATGCGCTTGTGTTCCGACGTAGGAAATGCGGAAGAGCATGTCCTTGGTCAGTTGGCGCTCAATCGTCAGGTTGTACTGCTCGGAGTACTGCGATTTCAGATGCGGCTGAAACTCGCCGAAAAGCAAGAGCGGACGGAACGTCGACCAATCGACGCAACCTGCAGGCCCGGGGCTTCCGGCGTCGACGGCGCAAGGCGTCTTCGGGGTTTGATTAATTACGCCCATGAACGGATTTGGCGCCGACCCGCCGCTCTGGAATTCAAATGGCGTATTGAATTGAGTCTGCGAAAGAAATGTGCTGCCACCGAAGGGCGGTTCCGCGCTGAACTGTTCCAGCACCAACTGTTCGATTGGGTTATAGAAAATCCCGAAGCCCGCCCGAACGCTCAGCTTTCCCGGTCCGCCGGTGATTTTGGCGATCAATCCGTCGGTGGCGCCCGGGCTCCAAGCGATACCGATGCGCGGAGCGAAAGCTTTGTAATAGGTCGTGGTCAATCCACGAGGAACTCCGGCGTCGCCCGGAAACACCAACCCGAGCGGAAATACTGCATTGTTTCCGTTTGTGGTTGCCTGACCGCAATCGCCGGGCTGCAGTCCCAAGTTGGTGGCGTTCGCGGTGGATAGGTAACAAGGGTATTGCGTCGTGGCCTGGCCCGGGCGGAAGGTCTGGATTCGGTTTCCTCGGTCATAGTAGGGAGTATTGAGTTCCCACCGCAGGCCGTAGTTCAGCGTAAGCGAGTTGGAAACCTTGTAGCTATCCTGCGCGAAGAGGTACAGCGCCGAGTTACGAACATTTTCGCCCTGCGCCGATCCCTGTTGGTAGGAGTCGGCGGCGCCCAGGAAGTAGTTCGGATACGCATCGTTGCCGGCGATCTGATCCCCATTCGCCTGGTTGATAAAGGAATAGTTTCCGCTCACTTCAAAGTACAAGAACTGATCGAACCGCTGTCGCCGAACGTCCGCGCCGATTTTGACCGTGTGTTTGCCAATCGTTCGCGTGTAATTGTCCATCCATTGAAAAGTGTTTCCGGTTTGCGGCAGCTCGCCTTCGAAATTGTTTCCGATGGCGAACCCGCCGGAGACGTTGATAAACGGAAGCCCAACCCGGCCCGGAAGATCCGTCGTAATCCCGATCGAGGGATTGGTCGGGTCCGTGAAGCAAGTTGAGGCAGGAATCACGACGCAGGAATCCTGCACGCTGTTGAACGTATGCACTGGGTGGTTCTGGCTTTCCTGCGACTCGCGGAAATAGTTAAACCGGAATTCGTTGACCGCATTGGAGCCGATGGTCCAGGTATGACCCAGATTCCATTGTTGGTCGCGCGTCGCAAACAATGCGGCGAAGCCCGGAAGGGTCGCGCCGGCGGCTTGAAAGTTGGAAAAGGGGTCGGTCCGGCCATCGTCCTCGAAATAGTAATAGGCGGTGAACTTCTGATTGGCCGTGATGCTGTGATCGAAGCGCACCGTAAACTGGTCGGTGCGCAAATGCCGGTTGCCGCTGGAAATCAAATTTCCACTGGCGTCAGCCTGCGACTGGAAAGGTGAAACGTACTGTTGGTAGACGCCCGCCGCCGTCGGATCAAAACAAGAGGTGGGGATTACATCCTTGGGAAAAATGCTGGAGTACGCCGTACCAGCACTCGGCGCAATACCACCTCCCGCCGTAATCCCCGCCGTGCAGCCCGGGCGGCTGTTCAGCACGCCCGCAAAATTCGCATCTGTCGCGCCGGCGAACGGCACAAAATTCGGATCGCCGGGCAGGAAGCCGTTAGAGAAATCTCCCATTGTTTCGGCGACGCTGGGCAGCAACACCGTTCCGGACGAAATGCCCTGGATCAACCGGTTCCCTTCATAGGAAACAAAGAAAAAGGTCCTATCCTTCTTGATCGGAGCCCCCAAAGTCGCTCCGAATTGGTTCTGCTTGTAATCCAACAAAAATGGATCGAAATAACCCCTCGTATTCAACGCATTGTTGCGAAGGAATTCATAAAAATCGCCGTGTATCGCGTTCGTGCCGGATTTGGTGACCACGTTCACCACCGAACCGGAGTTGCGCCCGTACTCCGCATCGAACGTGTTGGTTAAAACACGAAATTCTTCAATCGCGTCGGGCGACGGCTGAATCGCGGGAGCGTTGACGAAGATGTCGTTTCCGTCGCCGCCGTTCACCATATAGTTGTTAGCACGGCCGCGGCCGCCGTTCACCGAAACCGCTCCCGCGTTATCGCTGCCAAAAAAAAGATCGTTACCGAGCTGGGATTGCACGCCGGGTTGCAGTTGCAGCAAGCTGTAGGCGTTTCGGGTATTCATTGG
>CAWIEL010000111.1:0-12665 GCA_963835025.1 uncultured Acidobacteriota bacterium | reverse complement strand
ATGCCGTCGAAGAAGTGGTCGATCACGTGTTGGAACGGTGGAATCCGGACGAGACTTTGTGCAGCTGGAAATTAAATCGGGCGATGGGCGAGTATCTGGCGCGGCATGCGAAAGGGCGGGGAATTCTGAAGTCGTGCGTGGAGCATAACGTGCCGGTGTTTGTGCCGGCGTTCACGGATTCGGAGTTGGGGATCGATCTGGCGCTGTTTAACCGGTTGCGCAAAAAACAGAACAAGAAGCCGTTGCTGTTTGATCCTTATCTGGATTTCGAACACTATGCGGCGACGATGCTGGCGACGAAGCGCATGGGCATATTTACGATTGGCGGCGGCGTGCCGCGGAATTGGGCGCAGCAGTTTGGAGTTTATGCGGAATTGTTGGCGCGCCGGGGGTACGAGAAGATTCCTTTGAAGCGATATAACTATGGATTGAGGATTTGTCCGGAGCCGGTGAATTGGGGCGGGCTTTCGGGGAGCACCTATACGGAAGCGGTTTCTTGGGGGAAGTTTGTGCCGCAGGAAGAGGGCGGGCGGTTTGCGGAAGTTTTGGATGACGCTACGGTGGCCTTGCCGTTGATTGTGGGATCGGTGCTGGAGCGGATTGGGTACGACTTCGCGGCTGCGGGTGGGAAACGGGCGAAGAAATGAAGAAATAAGGGAAAGATTTAACACAGAGAAAAACTTGAGGGCACGGAGAGTTGCGCGCTTGGCGCTTGCTCCTTGCCCTCTTTTTTATTTTGGAGATTTTTAAACGGAGATTAGTCGTCTTCGCCGATGAGGATGGCGGCGGCCAGGACCGTGGTCCAGAGGCCGCGTTTGTCGCCCACGGCGGACTGGGTGATGTTCATGGTGCGGACGATTCGATTGGAGATGCGGTAGACTTCTTTTTTTTCGTCCCAGGAGAGATCGGGATCGAATTCCACGTTCAGCGTGGTGGCCAGCATTTCGGCCGCGAGTTCTTCGGTGTATTCGCCGGCAATTTCTTCGCTTTCGCCGAATGAATGATGCTCGGACAAGTATCCGAACATGGACTTATCGGCGGGAAGCGCGAGTCCGACTCCGGCGGCGATCAGGCGATGCGGTTCGCGCGTTTGATTTTCGCTGATGACGGTAAACGCGACCTGGCCGGCCTTGATGTGTTTTAAACCTTCGCTGCGGGAGACTAATTTGCAGTGCGGAGGGAAAATCGACGAGACGCGGACGATGTTGCAGGCCGCGATGCCGGCATTTCGCAGGGCCAATTCAAAGCTGGAGAGCCGCTCTCGGTGTTTGCCAACGCCTTTCGTGAGGAAAATCTTCTTCGCGACGAATGCCATGTGGTTACCGAGCTGCGGTGCCTCCAAAAACAGCGGAAAATTTAAACGCACCGAAAATTAGCAAGCGTGCGCGGTGATGTCAATGGAATTCACGATTACGCGCGCGGAGACGGCTAGCGCCGCGGCGTGATTTGGATTTCATTTTCACATTTCCGTAACATTTGTGGCGCGGCGAATGCGCACGCGCGCGCGGAAAAAAAAGGGGACTCGATGTTTGAGCCCCCTTTTTATTTCTAGATGATGTTGCGCGCGTCAGCTCAGTACGGGTAGACGATCGGGTACGGCGGCGGAGGCGGCGGATAGTATCCGGGGCCATAGTAGCCGTAAGGATACGGGCGGCGCAGCATCGGGCGGCCGTTTACATTGCGGGGTTGCGGCGCGTAGTCGGCTTGAGTTACCGGGCGAAACGCGAGCAGTCCGCGCGTAGTGTTGATGGAAATGGGCTGTTCGAGTTTGAAGGTGAGCAAAGTTTCGGGAGTGATGATGGTCGGTTTGCCGCGGGTGACGAGCACGCCCGCGACGCTGGCGACGAATCCGGCTCCGGCGCCGATGGCTGCTCCGGGTCCGCCGGCTGCGGCGGCTCCGATGGCGGCGCCAGTGCCGGTGGTCAGGCCGATGGCTGCCGCGTCGCGACCCTTGGAAGGACCGGCGGTGGCATTCAGCAATTGAGTTTGAATCGGCAGCAACTGGCCGTCGACCAAGGTGAGCTGGCTGAGATCGATTTGCAATTTCGAAACGCCCTTGACGCGACCGGCGCGGACGGCGTCGGTAACCGTACCGGTAATGGTCTGGCCTCGGCGCATCACCACCCAGCCATCGATGACGATGGGCTGGGCGAGAGTGGCGACGAACGTGTCGCCTTTTTTACTTTTGTCACTGGAAAGAAAATCGGTGGTGCGGATCTGGATGACGGAGCCAGCAGGCAGCGTCAGGCTCGGCGGCGCCAGCGGAGGAGGACGGCGTTCGGCGCGCGAGCCATTATTGGGCTGCTGATTGCCGTTGTTGTTCCCGTTGTTGTTCGGCGGAGGATTCATCGGGCCTTGATCTTGAGGAGAGCCTTGATCCTGCGGTGGCGGCGCCATCTGATCTGGCTGACCCTGATTCTGCGGCGCGTTTTGATCTTGGGGCGCGGCTTGGTCCTGCGGCGGATTCGCGTTCTGATTCTGATCTGGTCCTTGCGGCTGCCCTTGCATTTGGTCCTGAGTCTGGTCGGGCGGAGGCGGCTGCTGATCCTGCGGCTGCGCCGAATTATCTTGTGGCGGCGGATTCTGTTGGCCGAAGGCCGAAGGCGACGCGAGCGTCATGCCCAAAAGCAGAGCGCCAAGGCCAAGCTTCGCGAGCATGTCGCGGGTGGAGCGTTTCTTAGAAAAATTCTGCATTGTCCCAACCTCCCAGTTCGGTTAGACGAGCCTGGTTTCGTACTGGCCGTTTACGTTAGCGAATTATCAAATATCAAATGGTGCGCTAACCCTAAATCAGATGAGGACTGCGCGCGCAGAGTTGCAGGCCAGTGAATACAACACGAAAAGGTGGAAATAGTTGCAGCGGGCTTCTGGGCCGGTCTAGGCAGTGCTTCCGGGCCCGGCAGTTGGGGCGAGGCAAGGCTAGACGCGCGCGAGGGTGAAGAGGGGAAGGCACGGAGCGAGAATATCGGCGACGGTCTTGAGTTCGCGAAGCTGCGAGTGAGTGAAGTCGGCGCCGGCTTCCGCCGCGCTCTTGCCTTTACGGGAGATCTGCAGCACGCCGATGATTTTCTTGTCGTGAGTGATGGCCACGCTCATGATTTTCTGAATCGGCTCGCCGCGCTCTTCCTGGACGATGGGCACGGCTTCGAATACCGAAGAGTGGGGCACCACGGCAAAGTGGTTGATGACTTCCGGGCGCTTTTCGCGGACGGTGCGGGCGGCCAGGGAATTGGTGCTGGTCAGCGGAATCTGGCCTACGTTCTGGAGCTTTTCGGGGACTACGAAGCGCAAGAACCGGTCGTCGCTGGTGATGGTCAGGACCGCGACTTCGTGCGGTTGCACCGCGAAATGCTTGCTGACCAGATCGACAATGCGGTTCATGCCGACGAAGTCGCCGCCATTGCTTTGGCGAACGATTTCGGCGACCCACTTCTTGAGCTCGGAAATGTGCTCGCTGGGCATGGGCTGGTATGGGCGTCGATTTCAATCAGTTTATCATCTGCCGAAAAGACGAAAACCGTTCTGAGGGGGTGCTGTATCCAAAATGCTAAGCCGTGCCGGGGTGAGGAGAACTGGATTGAGTTGATGATTTTTGCGAGTGTCGAGGTCCGGTCGCGGACGGCTTCGAATGATTCGTTCGCGCCGGAATTTTCGAATTAAAAATCGCATTTGGCGCGTATTGCAAACACCGCAACTCCTGCCTATACTGGAGTTTCTGTGACTCAACCTCGGAGCGTGCATGTCGGTCGCAGCCTCGCATAGCCGAACCAGTTACATCCTCGACAAACTGCAATCCCTTAGTGGCGTAATCCCAATTGGCGCATTCCTGGCGGAGCATTTCTGGTCGAATAGCTATGCGCTGGTCAGCGCCAAAAGCTACGACAATGTTTCCAGCGAATTGCAGCTGATTCCGTGGCGAATTTTCGTGGAATGCGCGGTGCTGTTCATTCCGCTGCTGTTTCACAGCCTGTACGGGATGTACATCTGGTGGCTGGGCAAATCGAATGTGATCGGTCATCCATGGATGTCGAACTGGATGTACACGCTGCAGCGGTGGACCGGGATCATCGCGTTCGTGTTTATCATCTGGCATTTGTACACCGAACGCTACATCGGACACGGCATGACCGCATATGCGGACGTGCAGGCGTCGATGATGAATCCATGGTTCGTCACTTTTTACCTGGTCGGCATCGCGGCGGCTTCATTTCACCTGGGCAACGGGCTTTGGAATTTTGCCTGTAAGTGGGGCATCGCGGTCAGCGTGCGGGCGCAACGCGCGGCGGGATTCTTTGGAGCTGCGGTGGGCCTGTCATTTACCTTGATGGGCATCGCCATCGTCCTCGGGCTTGCATTACGGCAAGTTTCCGCTCGGGGGCTACGTGCAATGAAACACCAGCCAAAAATAATTATTGTGGGCGGCGGTCTGGCGGGATTGATGGCCACGATTCGCGTGGCCGAATCCGGCGTGCCGGTGGAACTTTTCTCGATCGTGCCGGTGAAGCGTTCGCATTCGGTGTGCGCCCAGGGCGGGATCAACGCGGCGAAGAATTTGAAGGGCGAGGGCGATTCGACCTGGAAGCATTTCGACGACACGATTTACGGCGGCGATTTCCTGGCGAATCAGGCCCTGGTGAAAGCGCATGTGCGAAGCGGCGCCGGCGATTATCGACCTGCTCGACCGCATGGGCGTGATGTTCAATCGCACGCCGGAAGGCTTGCTGGATTTTCGGCGATTCGGCGGGACGCTTTTTCACCGCACCGCGTTTGCCGGAGCGACGACCGGGCAGCAATTGTTGTATGCGCTGGACGAGCAAGTTCGGCGGTTCGAATCGGAAGACAAAGTTAAGAAGTACGAAGGCTGGACGTTCCTCTCCGCGGTTCTGGATGATGCCGGCGTATGCCGCGGCATTTGCGCCATGGATCTCAAGACCATGGAGATCCGGACGTTCCCCTGCGACGCGGCGATTTTCTGCACCGGAGGCGTCGGCGCGATCTTCGGGCGGTCGACCAACTCGGTGGTCTGCACCGGATCGGCGCAGTCGGCGCTGTTCCAGCAAGGCGCGTATTACGCGAATGGCGAATTTATTCAGGTTCATCCGACGGCGATTCCGGGCGAAGACAAGTGCCGGTTGATGAGCGAATCGGCGCGCGGCGAAGGCGGCCGGGTCTGGGTGCCGAAGACGCCGCAGGATCCGCGGCGGGGAAAAGATATTCCGGAAAACGAGCGCTTCTACTTCCTGGAAGAGTGGTATCCGAAGTACGGCAACCTGGTTCCGCGCGACGTGGCTACGCGCGCGATTCATAAGATTGTATACGAGATGAAAATGGGGCTGGTGGGCGAGCCGGCCGTGTATTTGGACGTCTCGCACATTCCGCGCGAAATTTTGGAACGCAAGCTGGAAGGCATTTTGGAAATTTACGAAAAATTCGTGGGTGTCGATCCGCACGTGGAGCCGATGAAGGTTTTCCCGGCGATGCATTACACGATGGGCGGGCTGTGGGTGGACAACGAGAATCAGGCCACCAACATTCCGGGCGTGTATGCGGCGGGAGAGTGCGAATACCAGTATCACGGGGCCAACCGGCTGGGCGCGAATTCGCTGGTCAGCTGTATTTTTGGCGGCGGGATTGCGGGGCCGGCGGCGGTGCGTTATGCGCAGAGCCTGGAGCACGGCTGTACCGAAGCATCGCCGGCGATTTACGAGCGCGAACGCGTCCGGCAGCAGGACATTTCGGATGCGCTGTTGAACCAGCACACCGGAACCGAGAATCCGCTGACGATCTGGCGGGAGCTGGGTGACGTGATGACCGAGAACGTGACTGTCATCCGCTACAACGCGAATCTGCAGAAGACTCTGGTGAAGCTGGACGAGTTGGCCGAACGATTCACGCGGATCAATCTGCAGGACCGTACGCAGTGGGCCAATCAGACGCTGAATTTCGTGCGCGAACTGGGAAACATGATCGTGCTGGCGAAGGTGATCACTCTGGGCGCGCTGGCACGCAACGAGACCCGCGGTGCGCATTACAAACCGGAATTTCCGAACCGCGACGACGCGAATTTCCTGAAGACGACCATCGCCAGTTACAACGGCGGGGATATTCGGTTGACCTACGAAGCGGTGGACACTTCGTTGCTGGCGTTGCGCGAGCGGAAATACACGGCGTCGGCGTAGGTGCAAGAAATTGCGGCGAAGGGTGGTTCGCGCCGTTGTGGTGTGCATCAAAAAGGTAGTGGCAAGCGAGTGAGGGCCAGTGGCCGATAAAACATTCTTGGTTCGCATCAAGCGCCAGCAACGGGCCGACGAGGCCGTGCGTTGGGAAGAATTCGAGCTGAAGTACCGGCCGCACATGAACGTGATTATTTGCCTGCGGGATATCGCGGAGCATCCGTTCACCCGCGATGGCAAAGAATCTTCTCCGGTAACCTACGACGCCAATTGTCTGGAAGAGATTTGCGGCGCTTGCGCGATGATTATTAATGGGCAGCCTCGGCAGGCTTGTACCGCGCTGGTCGATGAACTGGAAAAGCCAATTCGGCTGGAACCGCTGACCAAATTTCCGTTGGTTCGCGATTTGCAGGTCGACCGCGGGTCGATGTTTGAAAATCTGAAGAAGACCAAGTGCTGGATTCCGATCGACGGGACCTACGACATCGGGCCGGGGCCGCGCATGTCGGCGGAGACTCAGGAAGTGGGCTATGCACTTTCGCAGTGCATCAGCTGCGGGAACTGCCTGGAAATTTGCCCGAAGGTGAATGAGAATTCGCACTTCGTGGGGGCGGCGATCGTGAGTCAGGTGCGGCTGTTTAACATGCACCCGACGGGGAAAATGCACGCTGGACCGCGCCTCGAAGCGTTGATGGGGCCGGGCGGGATTGAAGATTGCGATAACGCGCAGAACTGCGTGAAAGTTTGCCCTAAAGGAATTCCGCTGACGGAATCGCTGGCGGCGGTGAACGGCCAGGTGCTGCGGCACGCGGTGAAGTCATTTATTTTTGGCAAGTAGCGCTGGGCTGCGAGTTCTTCGCGGCCGCACTTTCGATTCAAACCTAACCAACATGATTGGCTAAATGGGAATGCCGCGACGAGGCGAGTCGTGTGGATTCAGTTTCGGGCTGGGGTGACGTAGAATCCCGAGGGAATTGGGGGTGTGATGTTCCGTAGCGGTTTGCTGGTGACTGGAATTTTGCTGGGAGGAACTCTGTCGATTCTGGCGAGTGGCGCGCAAAACACGGGGACGGACGCGAGCGTAACGCAGCAGGCTCACGATTTGCACTTCGGTTCGATCGTGGTCGATACGCACGACGATACGACCCAGCGACTGCTGGACCCGAAGTTTAATCTGGGGGCGAAGCACGCCGACGGCAGCATCGATATTCCGCGCATGCGGGCCGGCGGCCTGGATGCGATTTTCTTTTCGATCTGGATTCCCGGGACGGTGACTGGTCCCACGGCGGTGCGGCGGGCGCTGGATCAGATTGCGGCGGTGCGCTTAGCGGTCGATCGGCATCCCAGCGATTTGGTTTTGTGCACGACGGCCGATGAGATTCGCGCGGCGAAGAAGGCAAACAAAATCGCGGTGCTGATGGGCGTTGAGGGCGGGCACATGATCAACAACAGCCTGGCCACGCTCGATCAGTTTTATACGCTCGGGGTTCGGTATATGACTTTGACCCACACGGTCAATACCGAGTGGGCGGATTCGTCGGGGGACAAGGCGGCGCACGACGGGCTGACTCCGTTCGGCAAGAAAGTGATTGCCGAGATGAACAAGCAGGGCATGATCGTCGACATCTCGCATGTCGCGGACAAAACTTTTTACGACGTGCTGGCTACGAGCCAGGCGCCGGTGATTGCTTCGCATTCATCCTGCCGCGCGTTGTGCAGCCACCCGCGCAACATGACCGACGAAATGATCAAGGCGCTGGCAGCGAAGGGCGGCGTGATTCAGATCAATTACCACGTGGGATTTCTGAGCCAGGAATTTCAGGACGCTTCAAAGGCCAATCCGGAGCTGGGCAAGCAGATCGAAGCCGAAGCTAAGAAGCGTTGCAACGGCGACGAAGCCTGCGAATTGATCGAAGCGGATAAAATCACTCGCGATTACGTGGCACAGGGCAAGCTGCCACGCGTCGAATGGACCAAGATCATCGAGCATATCGATCACGCGGTGAAATTGGTGGGCGCGGATCATGTCGGGCTTGGTTCAGATTTCGACGGTGCGGACATGCCTTACGGTATGGAAGACGCTTCGGACTTGCCGAAGATTACGAATGCGCTGCTGGCCAAAGGTTACTCACCGGCGGACATTCAGAAGATTCTGGGTGGCAACACGCTGCGGTTGATGCAGGATGTCGAAGCTACGGCACGCCAATTGGGAGGAAGATAATCGTGAAGCGCATTTCTGCAATTCTGATGTTTTGCGGTATCGCCGCAATTTTTCCGGCGGTCATTTCGGCGCAGACCGGTTCCGCGCCTGCTCCGGGCACGGCCATGACGGCCAAGCCTCCGGTGCACCACGCCGCGGCGGCGAAAATCGATCCGGCACTGATGCACCCGGCGATGCTGAAGGCAACGGCGCCGGATGTCTATGAGGTCACATTTAAGACGACGGCTGGGGAGTTCGTCGTGACGGTAACGCGCGCGTGGGCCCCGATAGGCGCCGATCGCTTTTATAATCTCGTTAAACATGGCTATTTTACGGACGCGGCATTTTTCCGCGTCTTGCCCGGCTTCGTGGTTCAATTTGGAATGAACGCGAACCCGACTGTGAATGCTGTTTGGGAAAAGGCGACGATCAAGGACGATCCAGTTACGCAAAGCAATCACACGGGCTTTCTAACCTATGCGAAGCCGAGCGGACCTCCGGACAGCCGAACTACGCAGATTTTCATCAGCTTGGGCGAAAACGGGCGCCTCGATTCCGACGGCTTCGCGCCGTTTGCGCACGTAACGTCTGGCATGGACGTCGTGCAGAAACTTTACAGCGGGTACGGGGAAACTCCGAACCAAGGGGACATCGCGGTAGACGGTAACGCGTATCTCAGTAAGAACTTCCCGAAGCTCGATCGGATTATTTCGGCTACGGTGACGTCGCCGGCGCCAGCTGCGCCGGTGCATCACACCACCCCAGCCAAAAAGGCGGCTGCAACCAGCACTCCGCAGTAAGAGCCATTTTGTAATGGCGAGATTTTTGGCTCGCCGTTTGAACGCGTCATAGCAGGGGCTTCGCCCCCTGCAGCCATCATGGGAATTGCGACCATAGCGTCGCCAGGAGATTAGAAACTATGGCCACAGAAGCTTCTTTGCATCAGCCCGCCACATTGACCGACAAGGCGCCGGAAACTTTTGACGCAAATTTCAAGACGACGGCCGGGGATTTCACGGTGCATGTGACCCGCGCGTGGGCTCCGCTGGGAGCGGACCGGTTTTATAATTTGGTGAAGCACGGTTTTTACAATGAAGCGGCCTTTTTTCGCGTGGTGCCAGGATTCGTGGTGCAATTTGGATTGCACGCGGACCCGAAGATCGGCGGCCACTGGCGCAGCGCGAATATCAAGGACGATGCGGTGACCCAGAGCAACAAGCCGGGCTTCATTACTTTTGCCACCGCGGGGCCGCACACGCGCACGACTCAGCTCTTCATCAATCTGGGCAACAACGCGCAACTCGACCGCATGGGATTCGCGCCGTTTGGGCAGGTGACCAGCGGTATGGATGTGGTGAAGAAAATTCACAGCGGCTACGGCGAAGCTCCGGACCAGGGTTCGATTACCGCGCTGGGCAAGGAATATTTGGACAAGAATTTTCCGAAGCTCGATCGTATTACCTCGGCGACGATTAGTTAGATTGTCGATTGCGCTTGGGCGAGAACGACGCATTGAAGACTTTCCTCAATTTGTGCCGCAACGGATGGCTTGGACGTCGCACGCGTGTCTGAGCCATCCGTTCCGGCGACACCTATCGAAGCAGCCGGCGGCTTTCATCCTTCGTTGCGAAATTCCAGCCTGGTTCTTTCTTTTCTGGCGATCTGCAAACTGCTGATTCAATTCGCCGGCATCAATCACTACGGATTTTTCCGCGACGAGCTGTATTACATGGCTTGCGGCGAACATCTGGCGTGGGGGTATGTCGATCAGCCGCCGTTGATCGCGCTGGTCGCGTGGGCGGCGCGGCATCTCGGTTTTAATTCATCATTTGGGACTTCGCTGTTCGCTACGCGTTTGTTTTCGGCGTTGGCCGGGGCAGCGATCGTTTACTCCACGGGGCGGCTGGCGCGGGAGCTCGGCGGTGGAGCGCTGGCGGAATTTCTGGCGGCGCTGACCATGCTGCTGGCGCCGGCGTATCTGGCGTTCGACAGCTTTCTCTCGATGAACGCGTTTGAGCCGCTAATTTGGCTGGCGTGTGCGTGGATCGCGATTCGCATGGTGAAGGGCGCCGACCCAAGGTGGTGGCTGGCCTTCGGCGTTATCTCCGGCGTGGGCTTGGAGAACAAGCACACCATGCTGGTTTTTGGGTTTGCGCTGGTGGCGGGGCTGGCGATTTCCGGGCACGCGCGAATGCTCGCGTCGAAATGGATATGGATTGCGGGGCTCCTGGCGTTTGCGTTGTTTCTTCCGAACTTGTTGTGGGAGGCGCATCACGGCTGGCCGCAGATTGAAGTGGTGCGCAACGGGCAGGCTTTCAAGATCGCGCACATTTCCATCTGGCAATTTATCTTTGAGCAGGTTCTCTTCATGCAGCCGCTCGCGCTGCCGGTGTGGTTGGCTGGGCTGGGCTGGTATTTTTTCAGCGCGGCGGGAAAGCCGTTTCGATTTTTGGGCTGGGCGTATCTGTTGGTGATGGCGATTTTTATCGCGTTCGATGGGAAGTCGTACTACGCGTTGCCGGTGTATCCGGTTTTGGTGGCGGCGGGTGGCGTCGCGTTCGAAGGATATTTCGCGGCTCGGGCGCAGCGGCGTTGGCAGGCGGTGGGTTATGCGGCGTTGATGATCGTGGTGGGGGCGTTCACGCTGCCGTTTGGCGTGCCGGTGCTGCCGGTAAACACTTTCATTCGCTATTCGAATTTGCTGCCGTACGCGAAGTCGGTGAAGACCGAGCGCGATGAGCCGACCGAATTGCCGCAGCTTTATGCCGATATGTTTGGCTGGGACAACATGGCGCGGCAAGTGGCACGCGTTTACAAAGGCTTGCCGCCTGGCGAGCGCGAGAATTGCGCGATTCTGGCGGGGAATTATGGGGAAGCGGGCGCGATCGACATGTATGGTCCGGCGTTGGGGCTGCCGAAGGCGATCAGCGGGCATAACAGTTATTTTGACTGGGGGCCGCGGCAGTATACGGGCGAGTGCGTGATTGTGTTTGGCGAGCGGGCGGATGAGTTTAAGGATCTTTTTGCGGAGTCGAAGTTTGCTGGGACGATTACGAATTCGTATTCGGCGGTGGCGGAGCGGAACGTACATGTTTGGGTTTGCCGTCGATCGGTGGCGCCGCTGACGGAGCTTTGGGCGAAGTTCAAGATGATTATTTGAGTCGGGTCGGAGCGCTGGCTTCGCGTTTCAGGCTGGGCAAGAAGGAGATCCTTCGTCGCGAAGAGCGCTCCTCTGGACGACGGCCAAGTACGGGTGGTTGGCAGGACTGTCAGGCTAGGAGAAGAGGATCGTTCGCCGTTCGGCTGACGGAAGACGGTGCTTAGCGGCTGAAGCCGCTCGTTGTGGCGCATTCTTTGGTGCGGCTGAAGCCGTGTCCTGAAGAAAACGAAACTGCCTAGTGCAATGGCGCGTGTTTCGGGTTGCGGGCCACTCGTTCCAGAGTGATGACGTCGATGCCGGAAGAAACGAGGCGGTGGCCGATTTCGGAGTCGGTTTTCTGGGCCATGGCCAGCAGCAGACATTCGCAGGTGAGGATTGGGATGAGGCGGTCTTCGATCAGATCGTGGGCCGGGGCGATTTCTTCGGCGCGCTGAAAAATCGCGCGAAGCTCGGCTGATGGCGCCAAGTCCTTGCTGACGGTTTTGACGTTTTTTGAGGGACGCAGCCATTTCCAGGGGCCCGGTTGCGGGTCGCCATTGCGTTGGTGGTCGTAGAACTGAATCCAGTGATGCCAGCGCTGCGGGCTGATGCGGCAGATCTGCTGTAGGTATTCTTCGATTTTGACTTCGTCTTCCCAATATTTCGAAAGGCGCTCCCAGTCGTAAATGTACATTCCGGCGAGCAGGTCGGAAACTTCGATGGCTTGCGCGGCGCGGCTTTGAGCCAGCATGGTCGCCAGGGTTTCGGCGCGGGAAAGATCTTTGGTCAGGCGGTGCTCCACGGTTTTTTCAGGGGCGAGTTTGCGCGCGCCATTGGAGTGCGCACCCGCGCGCGGCGGTCTCGGGTCGGTCTTGCGGCGCGCAGGTTTTCCTTTCTTTCGCCCAAAGATGCCCATGGTCTGAGGGATGACTCCTGAATTAATTTTAACAGAGCCGTTAACGTGAATTTTGTAATCTCAGAGGCACTTTGCCGATTGGATAAGGGGTATTGAACCGGAGCACGCGAGGTTGTACCTTACTACGTCGGTTTTAAGTCCGCGGCGTGCAGTCCACTGTCCCGTTGACACGTTTGATGACTCAGTAGTAGAAAATTACCAGCGATTCGGAAGGCGCGCGCATGCTGCAGAGTGATA
>CAWIEL010000110.1:0-13058 GCA_963835025.1 uncultured Acidobacteriota bacterium | reverse complement strand
TCGAAGTCCGAGCGCCGGGCGCACGTCGAAACCGCTTTGACCATCGTCGGCCTCCAGGATCGCATGAACCATTACCCGCGCCAGCTCTCCGGCGGACAAGAGCAGAGGGTGGCCATCGCCCGCGCCATCGTCGCCGATCCGACATTTCTACTATGTGATGAACCTACCGGCGACCTCGACCGCAAGAGTGCTGATGAAATACTTGAACTCTTGACGCGATTCTCCAAAGAGCACAACAAGACCATCTTGATGGTGACACACGACCCGATGGCCGCCGACCGAGCTCAAGCAACACTTCACTTGAACAAAGGTGTGCTGGTGGAAAGCGCCCACGCCGGGAGCCTCACGTGAAATATCTTCCACTCATCTTCGCCAATCTGATGCGCAAGAAGCTGCGCACTACTCTTACGGTCGGCTCGTTCATCGTGGCGCTGTTTCTGTTTGGTTTTCTGGCTATCATTCACGGGGCCTTCAGCGGAGGTGTGGACCTGGTCGGCATCGACCGTTTGATGGTCATTAACAAGGTTTCGATCATTCAGCCGCTGCCGCTTTCCTATCGCGACCAGATCCAGCGCATCCCCGGAGTGAAGTACGTCACCTATCAGAGCTGGTTCGGCGGCATTTACCAGGATCCCAAGAATTTCTTCCCCAGTTTCGCCGTGGATCCCGATACTCAGCGCCTGGTCTTCCCTGAGCTGGCTGTGCCGGATGATCAATGGAAAGATTTCGTGGGCGACCGCGAAGGCGCGATCGTCGGCAAAAAGACCGCCGACCGCTTCCACTGGAAAATTGGCGAGCGCGTGCCGCTGCAGGCCCCGATTTACGGCGGCGTCTGGGAGTTCAATATTCGCGGCATCTACAACAGTCCGCGCGACGGCGAAGACCTGACCCAGTTCTGGCTGCAGAAGCAGTATCTGGAAGAGCGCCGCACCTTCGGCAAAGGTCAAACCGGCTGGTACACGGTGAAGCTCGATTCGCCGGACGATTCGACCCGGGTGATCAAGACCATCGACGACATGTTCGCCAATTCCCCGTTCGAGACCAAAACGGAAACGTTGGCGGAAATGGCCGCGTCGTGGGTCAAGCAAGCCGGCAACATCGAATTCTTGATCCTGGCCGTAGGCGGCGTGGTTTTCTTCACCTTGCTACTGGTCACTGGAAATACCATGGCGCTCGCGGTGCGCGAACGCATGGGCGAACTGGCGACGATGAAAGCCGTCGGATTCTCCGACCGCTTCGTGCTGTTTATCGTGCTGGCCGAATCAGTTTTCGTAGCCATCGTCGGCGGAGCGATCGGCCTGGCCCTCGCAAAATTATTCACGCTGGGCGGCGATCCCACGGGTGGCGTGCTGCAGACTTTCTTTCTGCCCACCTCATCCATAGCGCTCGGAATTCTGGCCGCTATCGGCATCGGCCTGCTGGCCGGAATCATGCCGGCCACCACGGCCATGCGCCTGCGCGTAGTCGACGCGCTTCGGAGGATTTGATTCATGGCCATCCCGATCGTTTACAACTTGCGCAGCATGCGCGCTCGCTGGCTTTCGGCCATCGTCGCGGTGCTGGGCATCGCCGGGACTGTCGCGGTTTTTTGCGCCATGCTGGCGTTGGCGCGCGGATTTCACGCCACGCTGGTGCAGTCCGGCTCGCCGCAGAATGCGCTGATTCGCCGCGCGGGTTCTTCCGCTGAGCTCGACGGCTCCGTGGCGCTCGATCAGGTGAAAGTGATCGAAGACGCGCCCGGGATTGCTCGCGAAGATGGCCAGCCACTGGTCAGCCCCGAAGCCGTGGTGATTGCCGGATTCAACTTAAAAGCGACCGGGACCAACGCCAATGTGCAGGTGCGCGGCGTTTCTCCCATGGTTCTGAAGGTCCGCCCGAACATCAAAATTATTGAGGGCCGTTTCTTTCAGCCCGGCCTCGCGGAGCTGGTCATTGGTAAGAACGTCGCTTCAACCTACGAGAATCTCGAATACGGCAAGTCGATCAATTTCGGTGGCCAAACTTGGAATGTCGTCGGAGTTTTCGACGCCGGCGGCAGCGCATTTGATTCTGAGGTCTGGGCCGACAGCCGGGTGTTGAATCAGGTCTACAAGCGCCCCGAAAATCTTTATCAGTCGCTCACCGTGCGCATGACTTCGCCGGGTGCTTTCAATCAGCTCAAAGACAACCTCACCGCCGACCCCAAGCTCACCGTGCAGGTCGACCGCGAACTCGATTATTACGCGCGCCAGTCGCAGGTGCTCACCACGCTCATCACTGTCTTAGGCGGTTTGGTGGCCGTGATCATGGGCATTGGCGCTGTGATTGGAGCGCTCAACACTATGTATTCCGCGGTTTCCGAACGCTCGCGCGAAATCGCCACCATGCGCGCCATCGGCTTCGCCGGCAGCAGCATCGCCATTTCTTTCATCTTTGAGGCGATGATCATTGCGCTTATCGGCGGAATCCTGGGATGCATCTTCGTGCTGCCTCTCAACGGCTTCACCACCGGAACGATGAACATGCAGACTTTCTCGCACTTAGCGTTCGCGTTTAAAGTCACGCCGATGCTTTTGGTCGCCGGGATTATCTTCGCGATCCTGATGGGCATCGCCGGAGGCGTGCCACCGGCCGTTCGCGCGGCTCGCCGGCCGATTGCGCTCGCGTTGCGCGAACTGTAGAACATCAAGCGTCACTTGAAGCTACGGTTGGTTGCTGTTTAGCTTTCCTGTCTCGTTGGTTTCGTCGACAGCCGACACCGCAAGCAGAAGTTGAAAATCTCCGGGAACCACTCTACGTTGTTAAATACGGCCATCCATGTATTCTTTATCTTCTTCTTGAAGGTAGATAATTAATCCGCACCTCAAATGTTGTTTCGAGCGCGCAGCTAAATCTGCCGCGCGCGGTTAAACCCGCACTTGAGCCAAGGAGGCACGAATGTTTTCGTCGCGATGGATTCTGGTTTGGCCCTCCGCCCTGCTGCTAGCCGTGATCAGCCTGTTACCTCTTCCTTCCGCCGCTCAGAATCAGAATCAAAATCCCGTCGCCAACAGTGTGATGGGGCAAGTCGATTTCAAAGGCGTGATGAAGTCCGACAAGGACTCCGGCGTGTGGGTCGATAACCAATACGTGGGTTACGTGAAGGAACTCAAGGGCGACAAAAAGGTGCTGCTGCTTCCCGGCGAACACGCCATTTCGATTCGGCAGGCCGGCTACCTGAATGAGGACCAGAAAATCGTCGTCGAGCCGGGCAAAACTCTTTTGGTGACGGTGCGGCTGGAAAAAGATCCCAACGCCGTCTACTCCAAGGTGACCGCGCAGGTGAAAATTGACGTGACGCCAGAACGCGCGGCGGTCTTCCTGGATGGCGCATTCGCCGGCAGCGTCAGCGACTTCAAGGGGGTGGGCAAGGCAATGCTGATCTCTCCGGGAAAACACAAAATCAAAATCGATCTTGCCGGATATCGACCCTTCGAAACTGACGTCGACCTGCTGCCCAACCAGAAGATGACGGTGAAGACCGACCTGGTCCAGGGCAGCATTCTGCAAGCCGACCCGGCGATCAAGTCCAACTGACCGCAGCTCGCTTTCGGTTCGTTACTTTCTATTTCTATCGTCCAGCGACCGCCGCGCTTCCGGAGCTAAACGACTGAATCGCGCTGGCTTCATCCGGATGCACGTCCAGCACTTTGTGCAGCATGGTCATGTGCAGCATGTCGTTGACCTTGGCGCTGGGTTTGACGATTTTCAGTTGTCCGCTGGCTCTGCGGATGGCCGTGTGCGCGCGCACCAGCTCGCCGATTCCCGAACTGTCAATGTGCTCGACTTCCTCCAGCACCAATAGCACTCTTCGGTTTCCGCTTTCCACCAGTTGCTGGATCATCTCGCGCAACATCACGTTGCCTTCGCCGATAACGATGCGCCCCTTTACATCAACGGCCGTCACGTCCGCCGAAACTTGTCGTACTCCGGCTTGCATCTTTCGCGCGGATGCGGGTTGAGCGGCAATCGTAGCGGCGTCCAGAACCTCCGAAGCGGCCCGGGCGGTCGCCGCCGATTCGGTCCGGACAACCAGCAACGAGCGTCCTTCCTTCAGCACTTCCACGAAGGTTTCGTGATCTTCCGCGGCCTTGGCGGCCGTCGCCGGAGCCGGAACATCGTCGGCTTTTCCGACTTTCTCGCCGACCACTGTGCCGGTCTGTTTACCCAAGAATCCAAGAAGCGCCGCCGCGCCCACACCCACAGCGAACACTTGCCCCAGCCCAGGAATCAGCGCGAGCGAAGCGACCACCATTCCGGCGCCGAGTCCCACCGCTCCTCCGGCTAAACCTCCCGCCGTACCTCCGATTTCCTTGCCCAGAGCTACCGCTTCGCTCTCCGATCGGCTGAGGAAAACGATTTCGCGTTCCGGCACACCATGTTCAAGCAAAGCTTTTAAAGACTGTTCCGCACGATCGCGAGACGTGAACACTCCCATCACGGTTTCCAAAGTAGCCTCCCTGCGGGGTCGAATCCAAGTGAGTACGGAAAATCAAAGCCCGATTGCGTGTCGGGGCCCGTTTGCGCGGAATTTGAGCCTTATGTTAAGTTTTGTCAAGAAGTTTTATTTTGAGGTAGGGTTTTGCTAAGGGACGGGTTCTTCCCGCCCCAGCGAGGGTGAAGCAGGATCTTTTATCGGCTTATGTTTTGGCCACTTCGTTAGCTACCCAATCCCCGACTTCCTGGGTGCTCAGCGTCCCACCCAATTCAGCTGGGGTCTTTCCTGCCGCCAGCGCCGCTCGCACGGCCCTGTCGATCGCCGCCGCCTCCGCCTTCCATCCCAAATACTCAAACATCATCCCGACCGTCAGAATCGATCCCATCGGGTTCGCAATTCCCTTGCCGGCGATGTTCGGCGCCGAACCGTGCACCGGCTCAAACAGCGACACCTGCCCCGGGTGAATATTTCCCGAAGGCGCGAGGCCCAGGCCGCCCGCCAATTGCGCGCCCAGGTCGCTGGCAATATCACCAAACAGATTCGAGGTGACGATCACCTGGAACTGCGACGGGTCCCGCACCATTTGCATCAGCAAGTTATCGATGTACTGGTGCGACGCCTCGATCCCCGGATACTCCGCGCGCACCGTCTTGAACACGCGCTGCCACAAATCGTGCGCAAAGGTCAGCGCATTCGATTTGTCGCTCATGCAGACACGTTTCAGCCCGCGCTCCTCGGCGTATTCAAATGCGTAGCGGATAATCCGCTCCACGCCCTTGCGCGTATTCAGATCCTCCTGAATCGCGACTTCGTCCGCGGTTCCCTTCTTGAAATTTCCGCCCATGCCCACATATAGGCCCTCGGTGTTCTCGCGGAAGACCATGAACTGCACGTCTTTCTCAGTGCGGTCCTTCAGCGGCGTGAATTTCTTGTCAAACATCACACAGGGCCGCGCGTTTACGTACAAATCCAGCTTGAATCGCAATCCCAGCAGGATGTCCGCGGCATGCACGTTGGTGGGCACCCGCGGGTCGCCCATCGCGCCCAGCAGAATCGCGTCGAAATCGCGATGAAACATTTCCACCGCGTCCGCCGGCAAGGTCACGCCGTCCCGCAAATAGCGATCCGCGCCCCAGTCGAATTCGGTCAGCTTCACTTCCCGCGAGCCCGCCGCAGCCGCGGCCTTCAATACCTTCACCGCCTCCGGGATGACTTCCTTGCCGATCCCGTCGCCCGGAATCACGGCGATGCGCTTGGCGTGTCCGTGCCCGTTCGTACTCAACTTGCGCGGCCGCACTTCCGCCAGCGAGCCGATAATTTCCGGCTCCGCAGCGGCTTCGGAAGCCGCGCTCCCGCCCGGCCGCTGCTTGGTTCTCACTGGCGCGTCAATCGTTGGAGTCTTCGTTTTCATAGCTCAAAATTCCCGTGGGCAAGCCGCATCTCTAAATTTGATTCCGTCGCGCACCGTAACACGCCGCGCCCAAAAAGTGAAATTCGAAACATTCACGCAGCGTCCGGACCAAGTTCACGGTAGACTCGTGGCGTTTTGCGCGCCACAGCCGGACGCGTTGCGGCCAAGGAGCTGGCATGTCCAACGAAACATCACGCAGGAATTTTCTGGGAATCTCGGCGCTGGGGATCGCCACCGGAGTCGTGGTCAATGAAACCGCGGTGCTGGGTGCTGATCCTTCGAATCCAGCCAAGCACGACGATCACACCCCCGTAAACGGTTCCCCAATTTCCGTCCGAGTCACGGCCGGGGATCAGCGCTATGCCGCCGTCCCCAACGCCACTTGGTCGAAAGCTTCGGCTCCAAAGTCGGCCGTCCAAATCCAGCTCAACCCCGGCACGAAATTCCAAGCGATCCAGGGCTTCGGCGGTGCGTTCACCGACGCTACCTGCTACATGTTTAACCAGCTCACTCCCGCCGCCCGCGCCGCACTGTTCCACGAAATGTTCGATCCATCCGAGATGAACCTGAATCTTTGCCGCACCTGCATCGGCGCCAGCGACTACTCGACCAAACTCTACAGCTACGATGATGGCGACGCCGACCCCGAACTGGCCCGCTTCTCCATCGCGCACGATCGCGCCTGGATCCTGCCGATGATCCGTGAAGCTCGCAAAGTGAATCCCGACCTGTTTCTGTTTGCGACTCCCTGGAGCCCGCCGGGCTGGATGAAATTCAACAACTCCATGCTCGGCGGCTCGATGCGTTGGTCGAACCTCAAAGTCTATTCGCAATATTTTCTGAAGTTTCTGCAGGCCTACGCCGCGGAGGGCGTGACCATCCAAGCCGTTTCTTCGCAGAACGAACTCGACACCGACCAGGACGGCCGCATGCCGGCCTGCATCTGGCCTCAGGAATACGAAATCCGCTTCATTCGCGACCACCTCGGCCCGCTGCTGGAATCCACCAACGCGCCGGTGAAAATCTGGCTGCTGGACCACAACTACAATTTGTGGGGCCGCGTGGTTGATTGCCTCGAAGACGAAAAGCTGCGCAAATATTCGAACTCGGTCGCCTGGCACGGCTACTACGGCACGCCGGACATGATGACTAAAGCGCACCAATATTTCCCCGACGCCGAATTCCACTGGACCGAGGGCGGCCCCGATTACACCGACGCGGACTACATGAACGGCTGGTGCAAATGGGGACGCATCTTCACCGAGGTGTTGCGCAATTGGTGCGGCTCGATCACCACTTGGAATCTGGCGCTCGACGAAGTCGGCAAGCCGAATATCGGCCCCTTCCCTTGCGGCGGCGTGGTCACTATTCATTCCGGGTCGCAGGAAATCACCCGCAGCGCTCAGTTCTGGGGCTTGGCGCATTTTTCGCGCACCATTCGCCGCGGCGCGCACCGCTTCGATTCGCAGAGCGCATCCGCCGACGTGTTGCATGTCGCCTGCGAGAATCCCGATGGTTCAAAGGTTCTGGTCCTCACTAACAAGGGCGCGGCGACCACAGTCGCTCTGCGCCAGGGAAAAATGAACGCAGCGATACCGCTGCAGGGCAATTCAGTTACGACGCTGACTTGGACCTAAACTGGCGGCAGTAATAACCACGCAGATTTCCCGCACCCAGTCTGGCGCGTCCGGCATCGAACCGGGCTGGGGATTCTTCTTTCATCCTCGGCCGTTCATTCCTCGGAGGACTTATGGCAGCGAATGCAAAGAAAATGAAAGTGGTGCAGGTCAGCAAAGCCGGCGGACCGTGGGAGATTGTCGAGCGCGACATTCCGAACCCGGGGCCGGGCGACGTGCGCGTGAAGGTTCAAGCCTGCGGCGTTTGCCATAGCGACGTGCTGACCAAGGAAGGGTTGATCCCGGGCATCGTTTATCCCCGCGTGCCGGGCCATGAAGCGGCGGGCGTCATCGATATGCTAGGCGAAGGCGTGAAAGGCTGGAAAGTCGGTGAACGCGTAGGCGTGGGCTGGTTCGGCGGCAGCTGCGGCTATTGCGATTCGTGCCGCCGCGGCGATTTCGCCATGTGCCTGATCAACCGCGAAATCACCGGCGTCACCCGCGATGGCGGCCACGCTGAGTACATGATCGCGCACTCGGATGCGCTGGCGCGAATTCCCGACGATTTATCGCCGGTCGAAGCCGGACCGTTGGTCTGCGCCGGAGTAACTACATTCAACGCCATGCGCAATGCCGGAGTCAAAGCCGGACAATTGGTCGCCATTTTGGGCATCGGCGGGCTGGGCCACTTGGGCGTCCAATACGCCGCGAAAATGGGATTCAAAACCGTGGCGATTGGCCGCGGCGCGGACAAAGCAGCGCTAGCCAAGAAGCTCGGCGCCCACATCTACCTCGACAACAGCACCCAGGACATCGGCGCGGAGCTGCAAAAAATGGGCGGCGCCCGAATGATCCTGGCCACCCTGACCAGCGCCGACGCCATGACCCAGGCGGTCAACGGCCTGGGAATCGATGGCCAGCTACTCATCGTCGGCGCCGGCGAAAAGCCAATCTTGTTCAACGCCACGCAGGCCATCTTCAACCGCAGCGGAGTTCGCTCCTGGTATTCCGGCACCGCCATGGATTCGCAGGAAACCATGGAATTCAGCGCGCTCAGCGGCGTGCGCCCGATGACCCAGGTGTTCCCGCTGGAAAAATATCCGGAAGCCTACGACGCCATGATGAAATCCACCGTGCGCTTCCGCGCGGTGATCACCACCGGCGCATAGCCGCAAACTCGAACGATGTGACGGCCCGAAGCGCAGGACGCCGGAAAACTCTCTCCGGCACCTGTCCTTCGGGCCAGTTTATTAGCGGAAACCTATTCCCGATTTGCAATTGCCTGCCTCCCGGCGCACCGCCTACATTGGTTCTGCATCGGATGCGGCGCGCGAACCAGCACTGGCGCGGCGCCATCCGCAGCACAAATTTCTAAAGACAATTTCAGGCACCACCAAATTTCCGGCAACCCATTTCGGAGGGACCATGTGGAACAGCAACAAGCAGCCTCAGAATGAATATCCGGCGCCCGCGCCGGCCCAGCCGTCGACTTTCCCGGCTGCTCCCGCAGCATCGACTTTCAATTCGTCACCTTCGACCTCGGCTCCGGTTCGTTCCACGGCGCCCTCGGCGAAGAACCTGGCCACGCTGGGCCCCGGCTTGACCGTCAAGGGCCAGATTTCCGGAGACGAAGATTTGCAAGTGGAAGGAAAGGTTGAGGGTCCGATTACCCTGAAGGGCCAGCGCCTCACCGTCGGCCAGTCGGGCGAGATCGTTTCCGACGTGCACGCCCGCGAAGTCATCGTCTACGGCAAAGTGCGCGGCAACCTCTTCGCCGAGGATCGCGTGGAAGTGAAGAAGGACGGCTCGGTGGTCGGCAATATCACCGGCGGCCGCGTGCTGATCGAAGACGGCGCTTACCTTAAGGGCCAGATCGAAATTCAGCGCAACAATAGCTCGAAGTCGCACAGCCACCACGAGAAGGAACTCGAGACGGTTGGCACTTCTTCCAATTAAACAAGTTTAATTCACTATCCTGACTGCAGACGGGAACGTTTAGCGTACCAGTGGCGGGGCGGGGTTGGAGAATTAGTGCGGCGCTGGAACTGAAAAGTTCCGGCGCCGTTTTTTTTGCGCGTGGCCGGTGTCGCTGGCGGGCAGACGAGCGCGAACAAAAAAAAGAGCCTCGCAGATCTTCTCTGCGAGGCTCTTTGATTTGGCGCGAGATAATAAGCGCCGGTTAGGTTTGCGATGTGGTCTGGACCTGCGGATCAGACTGCGGCGCCGGAGCAATGGCCGGAGCCGAATTCCGATTCTGCGGAGCCGGCTGCGAGCTCACCCGCGAGGGATTCGGCTTCAGCGAGAAGCGAATTCCCCGTCGAGCGTTTTCATCCACCGTGCGCTGCAAATCCACTTCGTCCATGTTCAACGAGCTTTCGCCGCCGTAATTCACCCGATAGTGCAGCTGGCCGCCCTGCAGCCAGTAGTCGCTGGCCGCGTAGGTGGTGCCGTCCTTCAGGTAAATCAACGCCGTCGGAGTAGAGGCCGCCACGTTTCCGGTCACCGGATTGGTGTTCTCGGAATTGTCGTAGGGCGGTTCCACGTTGTCGTTATTCACGACCGCGTTGTTGTCGTTAGTGATCGTTCCCGGAGCCGCTACGCCCAAGTTGTTGTTCGCCGAAAACGAGTAGTCGCCATTCGAAGTATTGCCGGCGTTGTAGCTGTTATTGTCATAGTTCGGGGTGTAGTCCTGATTCGAACTCGAATAGTTCGGGTCGCTGTAGCTGATCGAATAGCCCGGGTATCCGTAGTACGGGTAACCGTACGCGGGATAACCGTAGCCAAGCCAGAACGGGTTATACCAATACGGGTTGTAACCGTAGTATCCCGGCCAGCCCCAGCCGCCCCAACCCCAACCAAATCCCCAGCCCCATCCCCAACCCCAACCGCCGCCCCAACCCCAGCCGCCACGCCATCCGTAACCGCCCCATCCACCGCGCCACCCGTATCCACCCCAGCCGCCACGATAGCCGTAGCCACCACGGTATCCGTAACCGCCGTAGCCGCCACGTCCACCGATGTAGTTGCCGCGATAGCCGGCGCTGCCGCCAAATCCGTTATGGAATCCAGCAGAGGTGCCGGTAAACGAACGATTGCCCGCGAGGTTGGTGTTGCTGAACCGCGTATTCGAAACCGAGGTGCTGTGGCTCGCGCCGAAGCTGTTGAAGCCGCGCGAAGTGTTATTCGAAAAATGTGAACTCTCGATGTGCGAGAGTGCGCGATTGGTCGAAACCGCCGACCCGCTGCGGTTGCTGGCAGAAAGTGAATTGGTGCCGCCGCGAGGGCCGTTGTTCGACGTCACGCCCGGCGTCATGCTGCGCGAATTGCCCGCGTTCAGATTCGAACCCGCACGCGCGCCGTTGGCGCCCGCGCCATTCACGCCGCCGCGAACCGAATTGTTCGCATTGGCGGTGTTGCTGCCGCTGCGTCCCATGTACGGCATCGAGGAGCGCGAATTTGCTCCAGCTGCGCCGGACGCACGATTGCCGGCGTTAAACGATCCCGCCGAACGAGCGTTGTTCGAGTACGTATTCCCGCCCGGGCGACCGGCGTTCGCGTAGGAATTCCCACGACCGGCGTTATTCGAAAACGAACGATTCTGCACGGACGAACCGCGGTTGGGCGAACTGGAATAGTGATTCCCGCCGCCGAAATTCCCGCCACGCGCCGCTGGCGCAGCCGAACGTCCGCCGCCACCACCGCCGTGGAAACCACCGCCGCCACCGCCGCCGTGAAAGCCGCCTCCTCCACCACCACCATGGAAACCGCCGCCTCCGCCGCCACCGTGGCCTCCTCCGCCATGCTGTGCAAAGGCCGAACCAGGCGCGCAGACGAACGCAATCGCCAGCATTGCTCCAAAAACCATTTTCAAAAAGGTGGAACCTTTCATATGTTTGTCCTCCACCCAACACTTGCTGAATTCTGTGCTCGCAATTTCTGGAACCGGCGCCCGATCCAATTAAAGTACGTCGCGCCCAGGTCCTAAGGATTGGACTCTACCAGATTGCAGTTGGTTGCAACCTGGTTAACCGCCTTCCAATCAACAGCCAAGCGAGCAAAAAGCTACTATCGCACCATATTTAACACGGCTGGTTCGATTAAGTTTCGTTTGTACCCAGGGCCAGGCAAGGTCTTGCGTGGCAGGCGGTTACAGGGAGGCCCAAAACGGCGGAAATGGCGGGTAAGCTAACCCCTGCCGCGTTCAGCCAGATACACGCCGACCAGGACTAACGCCGTTCCGACCAGCAGGTTGCGCGTAGGATGTTCGCTGAGGAACAGCACCGACAAGACAATGACCACCACCGGCTGAAAGTAGCTCAGTACCGCGACCCGCGATGCTGACATATATCGCAGTAGCCAGTAGAAAATCGTGTAAGCCGCGATCGAACTACCCAGCGCCATGTAGATCATGCCCAGCCAAGCCGCCCAGCCTACGCTTTTCCAATTCAGATGGATCATTTGGCGGACGGTCAGCGGGAGTAGCAGCACGGCGGACGCCGCCAGATTGAACGTGTTCATCGCCACCGCGTCGTACTTCGAAGCGATTCTCTTCCCCAGCACCGCATAGATCGCGAAACCGATCACCCCGAAAAACGTGATCGTATCGCCCAACAGAAAAGGCGAATTCGCCGGAGAGCCGCCCTCGGTTTCCAGCAGAAACACGCCGACGAACGAAATGGCCATCCCCAGAATTTTCCCGGCGGTAAGAATTTCCAGGCCCAGCGCGCGCGCCAGCAGCAAAACGATCACCGGTCCAATCGCGATGATCACCGCCGAGTGATCGGAGGTGGTGTAGTTCAACCCCACGGTGAACAGACCCTGATTCAAAATGACGCCGAGAAATCCGAGGTAGGTGAAGGGCCAAATGTCCGCAGCTTTTAGCGGAGTCCGGTTTCGTCGCGGCTGCGCGAAATAAATCGGCAGCATCACCAGCGCGGCCAGCACCAGACGGAAGCAGGCCAGCGTCACCGGGTCCATGGTGCGCAACGCGATTTTCCCGGCGACGTAATTCAACGACCACAGCAGAAGCATCAGGATCAGCGCCGAGCCCAAAATAAAATTGCTGGGGCGCGGGCCTTCTGGTGCGCTTTGCGAATTGGCGGGAGAATTCAGAATCGTGCTCGAGCCGTGTGGCTACTCGAGAACCTCGCTACGTTTCGTTAGCGATTCAATCCGGTCGATGCGGGGCGCGTAGCCAATCCCGGGCGCGGTGGGTACACGAATCGTGCCACGCGCCGAAACTTCCACTTCCGGCTCGATAATATCTTCGGTCCAGTAGCGTTTGCTGGCCGAAACGTCTCCGGGAAGCGTGAAATTCGCCAGCGTGGACATGGCGATGTTGTGCGCGCGGCCGATTCCGGATTCGAGCATGCCGCCGCACCACACCGGAACCGACTTCGCCTGGCACAGGTCGTGGATTTTCCGCGCCGCCGTGTGGCCGCCGACTCGTCCCAGTTTTATGTTAATGATTTTGCAGGCGCCAATTTCGATCGCGGCGCGAGCGTGTTCGTAATCGTGGATGCATTCGTCGAGGCAAATCGGCGTGTCCAGTTGGCGCTGCAGCTGGGCGTGGGAG
>CAWIEL010000109.1:0-4457 GCA_963835025.1 uncultured Acidobacteriota bacterium | reverse complement strand
CGATTGCGGCTTGGGCGTTGCCGGTCGAAATACGAGAATTTAACAAGTTCGCCGCATCTCCAAGTGCGCTCCAACAAAGGGAACGCTTATCAGGAGCAAGATGATGGCCATATTGTAGCGCAGTTGATGTCTGGTACGCGTTTGAGTCGCGCGATATACTCGACAATCAGGCCGATTTCCGATGAGGTTTGTGCATGAGCATGCGTGCGGGTCTCTCCCTTTATTATTCTCTTTTCGGCGTGGCGGGCGTAATTGCGGCCGCACGGGCGCGGCTGTTGGGACACCCGGTTCAACTGGCCGTGGAAGTGCCGGGGATTGCTCATCCGGTGTATCTGCGATTGCGAACCACCGACGTGGCCTCGTGCGCCGAAATACTGATCAAGCGGCAGTACGACTGGGATTTTGGGAACACACCTCGGAACATAATTGATGCGGGCGCAAACGTTGGGCTAACCTCTATTTTCTACGCAAACAAATATCCCGACGCGCGGATCATAGCGATCGAGCCAGAGGCTTCGAACTATCAAATGCTCGTACAGAATACGGCGGCGTACCGAAACGTGGCGACAGTCAACGCGGCTTTATGGAATGAGAATTGCCATCTCGAAATTTTTGATCCGCAACAAGGGCACACGGCGTTTCAGACCAGAGACAAGAGCGATCTGCCCACCGCGCAGCGCACGCGCGTTCCCGGAATCACGCTCGACAAATTGCTCGGGGATTTCGGCATCAACCACGTCGATCTGCTGAAAATAGATATCGAGGGGGCGGAGAGAGAGGTGTTTGCCCGCAGCGGCTCCTGGATTCAGTGCGTAGACATCATCGCAATCGAGCTCCACGATTGGATGCTGCCTGGATGCGAGCAGATCGTTCAGCGGGCTGCAAAGGACTTCGAACTGCAGTGGAAAAACGGAGAGACCACCTATCTCGCGAGAAAGTGCAGCGGTTCGCAAATAGCGCTCGGCGCGCATCCGGCGCCCCAATCGACGAGATCAAACGTTCACTTAAAAATGCGAACCGTCGCGTAAACTTCGGCTCAAAGATCCACCTAGCAGCACAGATAGGATTTAGCGTCGCAGGAGCGATTGATACAACTGCAGATGTTGCTCCACCATCCGCGACTCCGTGAATTGTTTGAAAGCAATCTGCCGCGCTTTGAGTCCAATTTCACGCGCTCGCGAAGGATCCTCCAGCACCCAGCGCATGCGTTCGGCAAGCATGGCATCGTCGCCTGGCCGGAATTTCAAGCCACTGTCATTAACAGTTTCCCCGAGGCCGCCAATGTCCGAGGCGATCACCAGACGGCCATGCATCATTTGTTCGATGGCGACTAGCGGGGCGACATCCTCCCAAACGGACGGCATTACCACAGCTTGAGTTGCTCCCAAAACTTCGGAGACGGATTCCACAGGCACCCCGCCAACGAAACGCGCGCAATTCTGCAGACCAAGGTCCTCCGATAGTTTCTCGAGTTCGGCGCGTTGGGTTCCATCGCCCACGATTTTCACCTCGAACTGGTATCCCTGCTGCACGAGCCGGCTAGCGGCGCGTAGAAGGACCGCGACCCCTTTTTCATGCACGAGTCTGCCGACGTATGCGAAGCAGAACGGGGGTTCTTCGCTGCCGCGGGAAGGTACGGCATCCGCAATCTTCGGTTCCGGAACGCCGTGATAAATCACTTGAGTGTGGGGCAGCTCGGTTCTCATGGCGATGTGACGGCTGACGGCGATGTTGGCCGTGACTTTGCTCGCCAGCCAGCGCCGTGGAAACGTCAAGGCCACGCTGCGCGCGCTACCGAGCCATCCCAAGCCACCGGCATTACAACGAAGGCATGCCAGGTAGTTGTGCGCCATGAAGTGGCCTGGGCAAACGCTTCCATCCGGCTCATACAAAAGAAGGCCATTGGGACAGACGGATTGATATCCGTGGTGTTCGAGAGCTATTGGCTTGCGAAGCGCGTATCCCAGAGTCAGTGGTAAGAGGGAGGGGCCTGCCAGGTGAACAATGTCAGCCGCGCGGAATAGGCGAATGAGGTTCCAGCTGCTCGGCCGGCGAACGACGGGGAACGGAAGCGCGGCGTCATTCATTCCGTTGGCGGGAGTTTGCGTGACCAGGGTGACATCCACCACATTCCCAGGATTGATCTTGGATTCCCTTGCCAGGCCGCTCGCAAGGCCCATCGTGATCGTCTGGATACCGCCCATCAGCGGGAACCAATCGTGAGAATAAAGAAGCAGATTGACCTTCAAGCGGATTTTCCAGCGAAAAATTCGGCATAAGAGACTGCGATGACGTTCCAGGAGAAAACATTTTGCTGTACGCGCAGATTCTTTTCGTGCATTTCCCGCCACAGATCTGGATTGGTGAGGATGTTACAAAGCTCAGCGCCCAGCGCCTCCAGATCGCCGAAAGGAACAAGAGCGATGCCGGCTTCCTCGATAATAGTGCCTTCAGCCGATCCTGCGTAACCGATGATCGGCAGGCCACAGGCAAGCCCTGCGAGAGCGCTGCCCCGCCGGAGATAAAGGCGGCCGCGGACAGCCAGCATGACGTCGGAATCGCTGAAAATGCGCGTCACCTCCGCGGGCTCGCATAATCCGCGATTACAGATTTCAATCCGCGTTCCGCTGAAGGCTCGGTCAATTTCCTCTCGCGCTTCGGAAGTACCGCGGCCTACGAAAATGACACGCAACTGAATTCCAGCGGCGGCTGCGGCGCGCGCAGCACGGGCAGTCTCGCGTATTTCTCGTTGCTGATGCGGCGGATCGCTCACACAGAATACCACCACGGTTTTTCGAGATTTGCTGTGGATAATCGTCGTGGTCCTATTGGTGAGATCTTCGGGAATATTCGGACCCAGCGGAATGAAAGCGGCGCGTCCGGGCGCGCTTGACAGCCATGGAAAAGCATCGAGCGGCACGGTAAAAACGCTTTTCTCCGTGACGCGATGCAGAGTGCGCACGGTCCAGTCCTGAAACGCACAGCGAATGCGGTCCGTGAGGCGAGTGCCAGAAGCTCCCGAGGGCTCGTGAAACAGAATGGCGCAGCGAGCGCCACGCAGCCGCAGGATCGCAACGGCAACTAGTGCGCCGACGGGGAAGCCACGCCGCGACCATCCCATAGCAGTGTATTGCAAGACAACCCACTTGCCGCGCCAAGCGGCGCTTTCTCGAAAAAGGTGCCAGAGCGCGTGGGGCCAGCCGATCTCGTCCCACGGCACGCGCGCAGTTTGCACTTCGACGCCTTGTTTCGAGAGGGCTCGGCTGAGGAATTCGCAGTAGTCGGCCACGCCGTCGGTGGGTCCATCACGAAGCCCGAGCAAGGCGATCAGGCTAGGCATTTTGCCCCCGGGAAAATTGCGGTTTCAGCGCCATGCGCGTTCATGAAGGTCTCTTCACGCTCTGAGGCCGCATCGCGGACCGGCACCTGTCGAGGAGTGCGATCCATGCATCAGTTGCTACGTTTGCCTTTGGCATTGATTCCATTGTAACCGCGCTTCAATTCCACATCGACCAGCCCGGCTTCGGCAAACCAGCGCTGCACGGTGTCCATGGTTTGCGGCTGATCGTAGACGGGGGAATACATATCGAGAGCGCTCAGGATTTTTACCTGCTTCAGCTCTTCATCGGTATAAATCAGGCGTGGGGCGTGCGAGATGGGTCCGATCGGGATCAGCCTGCCGATTTGCGGGCCGAGCACCGGAATTTTGTGCAGCGCTTTTTTCAATTCGAACGCCGGGGGAATCAGCCAGGTCAACAGCTTATAAATTCCTTGCGTGCCTAGGGGGCGAAGAAAAGGCCGCACGATGTACTTCAATGGCGGGAAGCCGGGCTGGTCTTCATACACATCAATGACGATTTCGCCTCCGGGGCGCAGAAAAGGAAGCAGGCTGCGAAAGGCTGCCGCTACGTCGGGGCAATGCTGCAGCACTCCCATGCAGAAGATTTTGTCGAAGGAAGCTTTGCGCAATGGAATTTCGTAGATGCTGGCTCGGAACATCGAAAGATTTGGCGCGCCGGCGTTATTTCGCCAAGCAGCTTCGACCGCGAGGCTCAGATCGAATGCGAAAACTTCCGCGCCGGTTTCCAGGGCGAGCTGCGTGAAGCGGCCGGCGCCGCACCCCGCTTCCAGGATGCGCTCGCCGTCTAAGCGAGCAGGCCAGCCGGTGGTTTTGTAGAAACGATCGCGGCTCAAATCGTTCTGCATGACGGCGTCAACTTGAATGGTATCGAAGCGATTCCACTGGAAGCCAAAAGAGTCCGCATAGGATTCCGACGGCACAAATCGCGCAAGATTCCGCACAATCGGTACCGTGGTGAGGCAATTCGTGCATTCCAGCGCGCCCTCCGCGACCTCGCCGGTCGCGGGATCCTCAGAAGTGATGGAAGCCAGCCGAAATGCGCTGCCGCATTTCAAGCAGGCGTACAGGTCGAGTGCTTTGCGCTGCATCTACGGCG
>CAWIEL010000108.1:0-7879 GCA_963835025.1 uncultured Acidobacteriota bacterium | reverse complement strand
CACAGCCGGCCTTCACCAGCTGGACCTTTAACGGCACTCTGCGCTATTACCGTCAGAACGCCGCCACGTTCTACAGCGATTTGTTTCCGTTCCAGGATTCGCAGAGCTTCATGACGCGCGATCGCGAATTAGCGCAGTACCAGGACTATTCGATCGGCCTCGGCGCCACATGGGAATTCCATCCACGCTGGCCGCGGTGGATCGAGAAGGGTACGTTCAATATGAGCTATGACCGCCTCCATATCTCCTACGACGACTTCCATGATTACGCGGTCGGCAGCAATCCCACGGGCGTACCGCTCTATGGATACGATGCCAACATCACGCAAGTCTTTCTTTCCCTCTGGTACTGAACGATCATCCGCTCCTTGGGTCCAAACCCACGGAGGTCTTTCATGAAGCGATTCTCGTATGCGGCCGCATTGCTGGCCGCCCTCATTGCCCTGACACCGTTGCACTCGGCCTGCGCGCAGGATGCGTCGCAGACTCGTGAGGATGCACGTCTGATCACTGCGACCCAGGTGTTGCAGGAACTCGACGCCACGCCCGATCAGAATCTGCCCGCCTGGTTGATGCAGCGCGCCTATGGCATCGCTGTGATCCCGGAGGTGCTCAAGGGCGCATTCTTCTTCGGCGGCCGTTACGGCAATGGTGTCATGACGCTGCGTAACGAGACCTCCGGCCGCTTCAGCAATCCGATCTTCATCCGTCTGGGCGGCGGCAGCGTCGGCTGGCAGATAGGCGCCACCTCAACCGATGTGGTGCTGGTATTCGTCACCCCGCGCAGCGTACAGAACTTTGGCCACGGCAAATTCACCCTCGGCGGCGACGCATCGGTCGCTGCCGGTCCAGTAGGACGTAGCGCTTCGGCGCGTACACGCTGCAGGCGGCGATCGCGGCGGTGCACGCCGAGGCCGCGACGGTGGCGGCGACCGACTGGGCGCAGATCGTCGCGCTCTACGATCAGTTGGCGCGTATTCAACCTTCGCCGGTGGTGCGGCTGAATCGCGCGGTGGCGATTGCGATGCGCGATGGGCCGGAAGCGGGTCTCGCGCAGATCGACGCGGTATTGGAAGACGGCGAGCTGGCCGATTATTATCTGGCACATTCGGCGCGCGCCGATATGTGCCGAAGGCTCGGCCGCACGGCCGAGGCGCGGGCGTCCTATGAAAAAGCTCTGGCGCTGACCCAGCAAGAACCGGAGCGCCAATTCCTGCAGGAGCGGATCCGGCAGCTGAAATAAAATCTGAAAGCAAAAGTTATGGGGCGGAAAATATGAAGAGTGAACGAGAAGGAATCAATTTGACGGCGAAGCCGAGTGGTACGGGTTGCGTGGAATGTCTGGCAAGCGGCGCATGGTGGCTGCACCTGCGGCGGTGCGCGGAATGCGGCCACATCGGCTGCTGCGATAGTTCGCCGAACCAGCATGCAACGAAGCACAACGCGAGCACGAGCCATCCGATCATCAATAGCTTCGAGCCCGGCGAAGACTGGTTCTACGATTACCGAACGCAGGAAACTTTTGACGGTCCCAAATTGCCCAGCCCGCGGTCGCACCCGGCGAAGCAACCGGCGCCGGGTCCTGCGGGCCGGGTGCCCTCGAACTGGCAAAGCCTGCTCAACGAGTAAGCTCGCAGCCGGAGGCGGCAGAGCAAATTTGAGAAATGGCGCGCCAGCGCTATGAGATTTTCTCTTACCCGTTGTCGAATTCGGGCCGGCCCTTCGACTATAAGGTGAAGGCGGATGGAGTTCGACGATCTGGCGAGGGCTGAGGTCGCCACCTCGGAGGCTTAAGCCCCGTAGTCTCAAGGGCTTTTCGGTGGGCTCAAAACCCCGCCGGTCCGGCGCGCCGGAGGGCCAATCTGCCGTATATATTAAGGTTGCGGTTCGGGACGCGCCCGCACCACCCGCTGCTGCACTTGGGAGATTTGCAGATGGCAAAACTGGTCTACGGATTGATGCAGTCGCTCGATGGCTACGTCGACCACATGAAACTGGGGCCGCCGTCGCCGGCGGTCTCGCTTTACTTCCAGGAGGAGATGCGCGGGCTGACCGGCCTGCTCTTCGGGCGGCGCATGTACGAGATCATGAGTTATTGGGACCAGGATTCTCCCGATTGGGACGCGGAGGACCACGGCTTCGCGGCGGTGTATCGCAGCAGGCCGAAGTGGGTGGTGTCGCGTTCGCTGCAGTCGGTGGGCCGCAACGCCACGCTGTTGGCGAGCGACTTCGAAAAGACGATACGCCAGCTGAAGGCGGAGCAGCCGGGCGAGATTCAGGTGGCTGGACCGGCGCTGGCGCAAAGCCTGACCGAGGCTGGTCTGATTGATGAGTATCGACTCACGCTGCGTCCGGTGGTGCTCGGCGGCGGCCAACCATTTTTCGCTGGCGCGCGCCCGCCGCTGCGCTTGGTAGCCAGCAATTTAATCGCGGACGATGTGATCCGGTTGACGTACGTTCCGGCGTGATCGCTAAAAATTTAAACTGAGAAACCATCCCGCACTACATAAGGAGAAAAAAATGCGTTACATGCTGCTGTGTTATCCGAAAGACTACCTAACCGCGAAGGCCGGTTGGGTTCCGGACATGAGCGACGTCGAAGACGTCCGGAAATTTCACGAGGAAATGGGGGCCGCGGGCGTTTTGGTGGCGCTCGACGGGCTCACTCCTCCAGCGACGATGAGCGCGCGGATCGAGCGCAAAGACGGAAAGGTAAAAGTGACCGACGGCCCGTTTACCGAAGCGAAAGAAGTGGTCGGCGGCTACTACGTGCTGGAAGTGAAGTCGCGCGAAGAGGCGATCGCCTGGGCCTCGCGCATCCCCAGAAAAGATGGCGAGATGGTGGTCGAGGTCCGGCGGTTTTTCGACGTGAGTGATTTTGGAGTTCCGGAGCAGCAGAAGCTGAACCAGTTGGAGAAAGATCAGGCCGCGCGGGGCATTAAGTCAGCCGGCCAGGCGTAAAAAACTCTGCGCGGTGTCGAATTCCGGGCAGGCCGTTCGACTATAGGGTGAGAGCGCAGAGTTCGCCCGCTCCATTGGCTGAGGTCGATGATGCGCCAGCTTACCTTGGAGTGCGGCGGCTTGCCGCCGCCTTTGCGAAATGACGGCGGGGCTGGCGGCGATTGGGGTCTGAAATTCGGCGCATGAAGAGGACGCCGGAGTTGGGTGGCTTGGTTTTGAGATTTGAAACACTGCATGATGTTTCGGTACGCCGGGTTTTGAACCCTAACCGGTTCTCGCTACAGCGTTACTTGGGAAAGGCGGCAGCAAGCCGCCGCACTCCAAGGTAGGCTGGAGCCGCGGTGGTGGAGCTGGCTACGCGATCGTTTCCGGTGACGCAGTAGATTATTAAAAATTGGAGAACTCATGACTCAGTTTTTGATTGCGGTGCAGATCCCAGACAATTTCAAGCCGTCGCCGGCGGAAGCGGCGGCGATGGATCGCGACATCGATGTGCTGAACGAGGAGATCGTGGCCGCGGGCATCAAGGTTTTCATGGGCGGCCTGACTCCGGTGAAAGAAGCGAAGTCGCTGCGAGCCGTTTCCGACGGCAAAGTGATCGCCACCGACGGGCCGTACCTCGAAACCAAGGAGCATCTCGGCGGATTTTGGGTGCTGGAACTGCCGAGCATGGAAGAGGCGCTGGCGTGGGGACGCAAGGCCGTCGTGGCCTGCCGAGTGCCGGTGGAAGTGCGCGCGTTCGGTCTGCCACCGGAATAGTGCGATGGGCTGTTTCACGGCGGCAAGGCCCGGCGAGAGATTTCAAATTCAGAAATGGGAGTCAACGTGAGCAAGTTCAGCAGGCGTGATTTTGTTCGGGGCGGATTGGTGGCGGGAATTGGAATCGGCATCGCTCCTGAATTGCTGGGTGCGGCGGTCGTGCCGCAGGCTCACGCTCAAGCGCAAACTCAGGCGACTGCTCAAGCTCCGGGCGCAGCGGCGGATCCCTACGCCCTGGTCGATCCGGAATTGCTGGCCACGCTCAAGCAATTTCCGTATCCAACTTCGGATTTCACCAGTGAACTACTGGTCGAAGCCCGCAAAGCTCCGGCGATGCCGCCGCTTCCTCCGCCGGCGCCGCAGCCGGTCGAACGGCGCATTCCCGGACCAGCGGGCGCGCCGGATTTGCGCCTGGTGATTTTCGATCCAGCGCCGGGCACCAAGGGGCGTCCGGTGCTGATGCACATTCATGGCGGCGGGTACGTGATGGGCGTCGCCGCGCAATTCGCTCCGGTGCTGCAAACGATCGCGCAGAAATGCGGATGCGTGGTGATTTCGGTGGATTATCGCCTCGCGCCGGAAACGCATTTTCCGGGAGCGCTCGAAGACAATTACGCGGCGTTGCGCTGGATTCACAAAAATGCGGAAGAACTTGGCGTGGACCGCAAACGCATCGCCATCGGCGGAGAAAGCGCGGGCGGCAGCCATTCGGCGCAACTCGCGATCGCGGCGCGCGACCGCCACGAAATTCCCATCTTGTTTCAGTTGCTGATTTATCCGGCGCTGGACGATCGCACCGGGAGCACTCGGCAGCCTCCGCCGTCGGAAGGGCAGTTCATCTGGAACGCAGGCTCGAATCGGTTTGCGTGGACTTCTTATCTGGGCGTTCCGGCGGGCTCGGCCAAGGTTCCGGCAGGAGCGGTTCCGGCGCGGGTGGAAAATCTCGCTGGGCTTCCGCCGGCATTCATCGGGGTCGGGGCGCTGGATCTTTTTGTGGACGAAGATATCGAATACGCGCGCCGGCTGATCAACGCCGGAGTTGCGACGGAGTTGCTGGTGGTGCCGGGTGCGTTTCACGGTTTCGATGTGTTCGTGCCGGACGCGGGAGTTTCGGAGCGGTTCACGGAAGCTTACATGGTGGCGCTGCGAAGGGCATTTGCTAACGCATAGAGGCTTCTCCTTTGGTGCGGAAGGCACACCCCACTGAGAGTGGGGTGCGGACAGGCTGAGAGCCTATCCCACGAAAACTTTCGAGCGGTTGTCGATTTTCCAGTGTTCCGGACGACTATTGAATGACAGGGCGATGAGTTGCGGCGCTGCGCATGAAAGCGGCTCGGCGCCGCGGGAGCGAGAAGCATGTCATTTTTCAACGATTTGAGAACGGCGTTGCACTCGTTGAGCCGCAGCAAGGGCCTGGCGGCGATTGTGATTCTGACGCTGGCGCTGGGCATTGGCGCGAACGCGGCGATCTTCACGCTGGTGCGCGGCGTGCTGCTGAAGCCGCTGGTGAATCGCGACGAGAATCGGCTGGTTTACATTCGCCAGAGCGCGCCTACCGGCGGGATGGACAACACCACATTTTCGGTGCCGGAGATTCAGGATATCGAGCGCAGCGTCCATTCGCTCGACGAGTACGGCGATTTCTCGCAGATGAGTTTCACCATGGTCGGCCTCGGGGAGCCGCGGGTGGTGCAGGGCGGGGTGGTTAGCGGAAATTATTTCGATGTGATGGGTCTGCGTCCCGTGCTCGGGCGACTGGTCGGGCCGCAGGATGCGGGCGCCGACGCGCCGGGCGTGATCGTGCTGACGTACCGTTTCTGGTCGACCGCGTTCCACAAAGATCCGAGCGTGATCGGGAAAACAGTGCGGCTGAGCAGCGTGGGCGATCGTTCGGCGACGGTCATCGGTGTGCTCGAGCCTTCCGTGCCGTATCCGGCGGAAACCGAAATTATCGGCAACATGGTGGTCAGCCCGCATCATCTTTCGGCCACGATGGTTACCGGCCGGGTCCATCGCATGACCGAACTTTTCGGCAAACTGGCTCCGGGCGCGACGCTGGATCAGGCGCGCAACGAATTGCGTACGGTATACGCCTCGATGACCAAAGATCATCCCGATGCGTATCCCGATAACTTCGGCTACCAGATCAATGCGCGGATGCTGCGCGACGAAATTACTTCCGGCGCGCGCACGGTGCTGCTGGTGCTGCTGGCGGCATCGGCGCTGGTCTTCATCATCGCCTGCTCGAACGTGGCCAATTTGATTCTGGCTCGGACGGTTCGCCGCGAAGGCGAGCTGGCGATTCGTGCCGCGCTGGGCGCCAGCACCTGGGCGCTGCGGAGGATGTTGCTAGCCGAAAGCCTGCTGCTGTGCGGCGCGGGCGCGATTCTTGGGGTGATCATCGCGCAGCCGTTGGTCAGCATTCTGGCGAAATACGCATCGCGGTTCTCGGTGCGGGCGCTCGATTTGTCCGTGGATTTCAGCATGGTGTGGCTCGGTGTCGCGCTGGCGATCATCGCGGCGGTAATTCTGGCGTTTGTGCCGCGGCTGCCTTCGGCCAATACTTCGGATGGGATGAATCTGGCGAGCGGCAGCGTGCGCGTGACCAGCAGCGCCGGACGCCGCCAGCGGATTTTTGCGGTGACGCAGATCGCGGCGTCGTTCGTGCTGCTGGCCGGCGCGAGCGTCTTGATCGCCACGCTGATTGCGTTGCAGAGGACTCACAGCGCTTTCGATACCCGCCGCGTTTTGGTGGTCGACGTGCCGTCGCCCTCCGATGGCCGAACGCCGCAGCAGGTCGTGGATTTCTACAAAGAGTCGGTGCGGCAAATTAATACGCTGCCCGGTGTTACCGACACGTCGGTGGGCATGATCGCTCCATGGCGTGACGCGGGCGGGGGCTTCGGCTTCGGTCTGCAATATTCCGGCGATGGCCACGTGCACGATAAAGACGATCCGCGGGCGCTGTGGCGCACGATTTCGCCCGGATTTTTTACTTCGCTGGGCGTGCCGATTCTTTCCGGGCGCGATTTCAACGATCTTGATAACTCCAGCTCGGAGCCGGTGGTGATCGTCAGCGCGACTTTGGCGCGGCAAATGTTTCCGGGGCAGGACCCGATCAACCGGCACGTGTATTGGACCGATCCGGTGTTCGAATTCGTTTCCGGTACGCCGGCCGAGAAGGCGCGGGTCACTGCGCCGCACCGGATCATCGGCGTCGCCGCGGATATGGACGACGAGCACATCGTTCCGGTACCGACCTCCGTGATTTACGGCGCGCTCGCGGACGGCGGAATGTTTGGTGGCCATCTTTTCATTCACACCACCGGAAATCCTTATGCGCTGGTGGCGCCGGTCACCAAAATTATTCGGGATCAGGCCGCCGATGAACCGGTGGAGAACGCGGCAACTCTGGAAGACATCCGCGCCAAAGTTTTGGCGCCGGACCGGTTGAACTCGCTGGTGTTTGGCGTGTTCGCGGTGGTGGCGTTGCTCATTGCGATTGTGGGCGTGGCGGGAGTGCTGGCGTTTTCGGTCAGCGCGCGAACGCGCGAATTCGGCATCCGCATGGCGCTGGGGTCGCAGCCGTCAAATATTCTGAAGAGTGTCGTGGGCGAGGGCGTGTTGATGGCTGGCGCCGGAGTGGTAGCCGGCGCGGCGTTCGGGTTGATCGTGGTACGCGTGGCGGGAAGTTATTTTGGCGATTTGAAAATGCCGGGCGTGTTGCCAGTGATTGTGTCGGCGAGCGTGTTGCTGGTCGCGGCGGTGATTGCTTCGATGCTACCGGCGGCTCGCGCGGCGCGCGTCGACGCCATGCAGGCGCTGCGCTCGGAATGAGTTAGTAGGATAGGCTCTCAGCCTGTCTGCACCCCACTCTTAGTGGGGTGTGCCTTTCGGCGTAGGCGGCGCTCTTCGTCGTGGTGAGCGTGACGCGGGAGCATGGATGAGATTCTTCGTCGCAAAAGTCGCTCCTCAGAATGACGGCCAGGAACTTCTTGCCATCGCCCACCCAATCAAGGTAAACATGCGATTCAAATGTCCACAAATGCTTCGGTTCCGGCGCGCTCGCTCGACCTGCAAACCTATCCTTGGGAAGACGCGATCGTAGTGCGCTGCACCGGCCGCCTGACCGCTGAAACTTCGCCGGCGTTGAAGACCG
>CAWIEL010000107.1:0-8170 GCA_963835025.1 uncultured Acidobacteriota bacterium | reverse complement strand
CCCTGCTGAAGCACGATCTGGTCGACGCGCTCTGGCTGAAAATATTTCCGGTGGTGCTGGGCAAAGGCAAAAAACTATTCGCCGAAGGCACGATTCCGGCGGCGTTCAAGTTGACGGAAAGCACGGTCAGTACCAAAGGCGTGATCATCGCCACCTACGAGCGCGCCGGCGCGGTTCAGACCGGAAGCATGTAGGACAGGCAGGCAGCCTGTCTGCACCCGACTCTTAGTCGGGTCTGCTTTTGTGTTGTGCTTAGCGAATGTTTGGGAATAGCGGGCGGCGCGTTTCTAAAAGTGTGTCGCCCCTCCGGGGCTCGGGAGATTTTTGTGATGGCTTTCCCGGCCCTCCCGGGCCGGGCTACCTTATGCCGCCCCTCCGGGGCTGGTTCGGCGTTGAGTTGCGATTCTTGGCGACGCTTCGCACCGGAGTGATCGCGGTTGAATCGGCAGTAAGGCGCACCCCGCTAAAGCGAGCTGCAGACAGGCTGAGAGAGCCTATCCCACTCATCGAGTCGCGGCCCGGTATTGCTTTCCTACTCGGACATCACGCGGTCGCACCATTCGACCAGAGAAACGAAAATTGTAGGGTTGCCATACTTCGCTCCCCAGGTGGCGAGGTCCGCTTCGGTAATTCCGCGCGCGCGGGAACAGGCGCCGCAGGAGTAGACCTGAACGTGCTTGGCGACAATTTTATCGCGCAGCTCGGCGAGCGCTCCCCAGCCGATGGCCGTTATCGCATCGGTGGTGACCTTGCGCATCAGGTAGGTGGCGTCCCCGGTGAGGAAAATCTGGACTTCGTGACCGGCGTCGGCCAGAGCCAGGGCATGAGCGAAAACAAATGAGGCGCGGGTGGCGTCGTCGGTGCCCCAGGAACTCCGCATCATAATCTTCAGACTCTTCTTGGCGGGTTCTTGGGCTTTCACACCCAAAGTAAGAAACGGTAAACCGATCAGCTGCGACAGGAATTTGCGCCTGGCCATTGCTCGATCCTCCTAATTAGCTTGCTGCAGGTAGGCTGGTTGGGAAGAAACTACATCGGCGGAATCGCCGGTGTCAACGTACTTCGCTGGATATCGCCGCGTTACGAATGTCAGGTGCTGACGGCGATTTCGTAAATCTTCGAGTGGGATAGGCTCTCAGCCTGTCTGCACCCGACTCTCAGTCGGGTGTGCCTTCGGCGCGAAGTTTTTACACGCCGCGTTCTGAACCCTATGCGATTCTCGAAGTAACTTTACTTTGCAAAGGCGGCGGCAAGCCGCCGCACTCCAAGGTAGGCTGGCGGCGCGCGGTTTCGGTGGCTTCGCGATTATGCCGATGGCGTCGCGTTTTGCGCGGCAGCCGCGCATGCCAGGGAGCGAGCAGAAGGTGGATGGCCTTGCACATGAGGATTAGTTAACCCGGGTGTGACGTCTCGCGCCGGCCGTCTCCGCTTTGGGCCACCTTCCAGATATTTCCTTCCTCGCAGGAATGCGTTTTTAGCCGCTGATCCAGGTTGCCGAGTGTCCAGTTATGTTCAGCCCAAAGTAGGGTAAAGGCCCTATAACCACGGCGGTGCGAATCTGGTCTGATGTCAGCTGAGGTGACAACCACATGACGAGATTCGGAGCGAGTACCATGACGCGATTCGGAGCCATCGGCACCATGGCCGCCTTTTTCTTTTTGGGCGCTACGGTTGGAACGTTTGCGCAGGAAGAGCACCACGAGGAAGCGGCGAAGCCGGCCGAGCATCAGGAAGCCGCTAAGGCTCCACGACAAGAAGAAGCCAAGCCCCCGCGGCAGGAAGAAGCCAAGAGGCCGGAAGAGGGCAAGCCGGTGGAGCGCCAGCAGGAAGCGAAGCCGCCGGTGAAGCAGGAAAAGCAAGTGCAAGAGAAGACCGTGGAGCGTAAGGAAACTACGACGCGCACGCAGGAAACGAATAGCCGGTGGGCCAAGAGCGGCACGAAAGATCGCTCCGGGCACGTCTACGACGAAGGCCGTTTCGGCCCGAGGCACGCCACGCGCTTTGAAGTCAACGCTGGGCGCATGTACAACGGACGCCGGGAATATTCCTACGGCGGCTATTGGTTCTACTCCAATAATTACCCGCCGTGGTTTTACCAGCAGAATGTGTATTTCGTGCTGGGCGCCGACGGACTGTGGTATGCAGTGGCGGTGAATGATCCGTCGCTGACCTTTGCGGTCGAAATCGGCTAAGAAACAATTCAGCGCTGTAGAATAAAAATTTGAACACCGTCGCGGAACCGGACATGGAATTGCCATTGGGCACGTGTCCGGTTACGCGTTTGTGGGGGCTGGCGCTCGACCCTTTGCCCCACTCGGGGCGCTTTGCGACTTGGCGCGTTTTCGGAAGCGTGCCGGGGGCAAACCAAATTCGCGTTTGAATGCCCGATTGAACGCCGCTTCTGATTCGTAGCCCACTTCATCCGAAATTCTGGCCACGCTGTGGCTGGTCGAGGTCAACTTTCGCGCGCCCAGCTGCAGGCGCCACCGCGATAAATAGGTCATCGGTGGCTCGCCCAGAAAATGCCGGAAGCGCTCCGCCAGCACCGACCGCGACATACCCACTTCTTTTGCCAGGCTGGCAATGGTCCAACGCTGATGCGGGGTGCGGTGGATGTGCGCTAACGCTGCTCCCACCCACGGGTCGCGCGCGCCAGCCAGCCATCCGGTTTGTTCTTCGGGCAGCTCGGCCATGTAACGCCGCATAGTTTCCACGAAAAGCGCCTCGGACAAGCGGGTCAGCACCGCATCGCTGCCGGCGCGATTGGTGCAAGCTTCCTTGGCCGAAAACTTAATGGAATTTTCCAGCCACTGCCCGGAGTGATCGCTTCTGATATTCACCTTGAAAATCGGGGGCAACCCGCCGAGAAACATCTTGCTGAATTCGCGATCGCATTGCATGTAGCCGCAAACCAGCAGCGTGGCCTCCCCGCCTCCGCCGTAGTGCGCAAGCTTCATTCCCTGGGAGAACACTTGTTTCAGCTGCTTGGAATTGTCCATGATGCAGCTGGGGGAGCCGTTGGAAAGAATGTGCGCGTCGCCGTGGGGGAACACCACCACGTCTCCGGGAAGCAAATCGGCGCCGAAGTTACTGTGTTCGACGTCGCAGCGGGCGCGCCCCTGACTCAGGAAGTGATACATGATCACGTGCTTCGAACTCTCTTTAAGAAAAGTTGAGAGCTCAAGCGACGAAGGCGAACGCACGCCCCACGGCGAGGTGAGCCTGACGTTGTAAAACACCACGCCATCCAATTTCACCGAATGCAGAATTTCTGAGAGAGCGTCCATACAGGTTTTGTTCCGGACGGCCGGCCAAGGTTTCCGGACCCCAGGCAAAGTGAGTCGCCATAGTACTGCCGGTCAATCAAGTTTGCCAGACTCCCAGACAAGTTTCGGCCCACCAATAGAGGCAAAATCACATCTCGAGTTATCCCGAGGAAAGTGCGTAGAAAGTATCGTTCAAACGCCTGGCTTAATCGGAATAGGAAAAAGGAGAAATAAAAATGAGCACAGCACCCGCTCCGGCACTGGACATGAACAAACTGAACGCTTTCATCGGCCAATTCGTCGCCGATTTTGGCGCCTCGGTTCACACCGGGATGGTGGTCATCGGAGAGCGGCTCGGCCTGTACAAGGCGCTGGCGGCGCAAGCCATGAACCCCGCCGAACTCGCGGCCAAAACGCAAACCGACGAGCGCTACGTCCGCGAATGGCTCTCTTCGCAGGCCGCCGGCGGTTACGTCAGCTACGACGACGCCACCGGAAAATTTAGTCTCAATGCGAAGAACAGGCATTCACGCTGGCTAATGAAGACAGCCCCGCGTATCTGCCCGGGGCCTTTGAACTGGCTTTGGGCGCGCTGGGCGCGGTGCCGCGCATCACCGAAGCGTTTCGCAGCGGGAGGGGCATGGGCTGGCACGAGCACGCGGACGGCGTGTTCCACGGCTGCGAAAAGTTTTTCCGCCCGGGCTACGCTCGCCAATCTAACCAGCGTCGTGGATTCCGGCGCTGGAGGGCGTGCAGCAAAAGCTCGAAGCGGGCGCGCGCGTGGCGGACGTCGGCTGCGGCAAAGGCGTCTCCACGCTGCTCATGGCGAAAGCGTTTCCCAAATCGCACTTCTTCGGCTTCGATTATCACGACAAATCCATCGAAGGTGCGCGGGCATCGGCAAAGCGCGACGGCGCTGGCCGATCGGGTCAGCTTTCGATGTTGCCGACGCCAAGGAATTTCCGGGAAAAGACTACGACTTCGTCGCGGTCTTCGATTGCCTGCACGACATGGGCGATCCCGTCGGCGCCGCCCGCATGTTCTCAAGTCGCTCGCCAAAGACGGCACCTGGATGATCGTCGAGCCGTTCGCCAACGACCAGCTTGAAGGACAATCTCAATCCGGTCGGCCGAGTTTACTACGGCTTTTCCACCTTGCTGTGCACGCCGTGCTTCGCGCTCGCAGGAGGTTGGATTGTGTCTGGGCGCGCAAGCCGGCGAAGCGCGCATCCGCGACGTGGTCACCTCGGCTGGCTTCACGCGCTTCCGCCGCGCGGCCGAAACGCCGTTCAACATCGTGTACGAAGTGCGGCCATAACCACGTCTTTAGTCCGGGAGGGCTACAAAACATGAGTGCAGTCGGGAAAGAAAGCAGCAAGAATGAAGGTGCGGGTCGGTCCAGCGCTGCCGGGAACCAAAAATCAATTCTTCCCGGCTCGCGCCGCGCGGACAAATTGGCGGATCGCATCGAAGAAGGCGCCGCGAACCTGGCCTCCTTCGTCAAATCCTTATCTGCTGACGAGTGGCGCACGCCCGTGTCGCCGACGGACCGTCGTTCCGTCGGCGTTATCGTGCACCATGTCGCCAGCGTCTACCCGATTGAAATCGAACTCGCGCGGAAAATCGCCAGCGGGCAGGCGGTCACGGACGTCAGCTGGGACGCCGTCGCGGCGATGAACAGCAAGCACGCCGCCGATCACGCCGACGTCACCAAGGAAGCCGCGCTGGAACTTTTGGGCAGCAACAGCCGTGCTGCCGCCGATTCCGTTCGCGAATGCACCGACGAGGAGCTGGATTCTGCCGCGCCATTCTCGCTGAGTTTCGGCGCCCCGGTCACCGCCCAATTCGTAATCGAGGACCACGCTTTGCGCCACAGTTGGCATCACCTGGCCCGCATCCGAGCCGCCCTGCGGCGCTGAGCGTCGGGATTCTGGTTGGTGATTTCCGGCGATTGCGGCGCCGCATGCAAAGTCATACCAGACTCCCGCGACACCACTTTGGCCCGGTGTCTCACCAGCCTTTTGAATAAATTCGGTAGATGATCGGACAGGTAGATCGACAGGAGGTAGGTCTTCGGTTGCGGCGTTTATCAGGAGGCCCGTCGGGGCCACAGTCCGCGCACCGAGAGGATCAGGGAGAAGAGCGCGGTCAGGCCTAGCGCGACGAGCGTCCAGACGAAGAAAAAGCCTCCGCTGGACTGGGCGATTTCGCCGAGCTTGCCGGTCAGGTGCAGGACGGGGATGAGCAGCCCAAGCAACGACTCGAGCAGAATGATGACATATCCCGATCGCCGTCCGGCGAGCACCAAGGTTCCGTAAAGGAAGAGGGTGAGGATAGGCACTCCAGCCAGGATTACGCCTGCTCCGTTTGCGAAGCCGCGGACGACGTCGTCGGCCAGGTGCAGGGTCATCAAGAGGATCGAGAGCAGAGAAGTGATGGTTAGCGAGAGGTTTTGTTTCATTCTGCGATTCTCCTGATCAAACGGCACGGCGCAACTAGGCGACGAGTTCGGCGCTGCCGACGGCGTGCTGCGACCTGACTGCCGGCTTCGACGCGGCCCACTTCCACGCCTCCCAGACGATAACCGAGGTGCACACGGTTTCAATCGTGGCGAAAAACAAATACTCCGAGGTGCCGATCATAGGCTATACGGGGAGGCCCATGAAAAAGATTCAGGGGGATAGGCTGAGAGCGTATCGGTTTGGGCGCGAACCGGGAGCTACCGAGAATTTCTTGGTTTTTGGTGTCGATTCGGCACGTTCTCGTTCGACTATGGGTAGGGCAGCAATTAAGCTGTGAACTTGAACCTCAGCCCAACTCAAGCCGAAAGGACAAACACAATGCGATTCATGGTTATCGTCAAATGCGCGGAAGAACCCGAAAACCACGACCTCGATCCCCAACTCATGGCCGACATAAACAAATTCAATGACGACCTCTTGGAAGCCGGGGTGCTGATAGGCTATGACGGTCTTCACCCCTCCTCCAAAGGCGCGCGCGTCCATCTTTCCGGCAGGAACCGCCCCATGGTCACTGACGGTCCCTTCACCGAAAGCAAGGAAGTCATCGCCAGCTACTGGTTCTGGCGGGTCAAGTCTCTGGAGGAGGCCATCGAGTGGGTCAAGCGCTGCCCCAACGAAGGCGAGACCGACATCGAGATCCGCCAGGTCTTCGAGGCCGAAGAATTCGCATCCGCCTTCAGCGAGGAGGAAATTCAGCAGGAAAAAAACTTCCGCGCTCGAATGGCAGCTAACGCAGCGAAGAAATAGTCCCACTGGCACCGACGCATCCAAACTGTTCGGGTGGTTGCGGGAGATGTCGAGTTACCGGACATCTGGAAGCTGGGTGATGGAGCGCGTCAAAATGCTCGGACCCTCTTTAACGTTACTCCGTCACGCCGTCGTAGATTGCGGTGGCGTCCATCCGCGCTGTGCCGTTGTCGTCGAAAATTACGCCGCGGAAGCGAATCAGGCTGCCCACCGCGACGGTACCGGAATTCAGGAAACTGGTATTGGTATCCGCGTATACGACGATGCTGGATGGGTTGGAGAGATGTGGCGGCGGAGTGAGGCTGGTGTAATTCTGCAAGACCGGAAGTAAATCGTAGGGAGCGAGAGTGACGGTGTAAACGGCGAACCCTGCTTGGTTGGAGACCGCGGAGACGGTTCCGTTCAGCGTCTGGGGCAGCAGGTTAACGGTAACTGCTTCTTCGATCGAGCGGTTATCGGCTACTCCGGACGAAGTGACCAGCACGTTTTGGCCCTGCAAAAAGTTCGAACTAGCGAAGGATGCGGGAAACGGAAGGTTAGCAACGTTGGTGAGTTCTCCCGAAACTTGGAAGACGGTGTTGTTGAGATGGTAGATATTGCCGCAAAACGGAATCTGCACAATGGTGCAACCGTTCTGCTCCTGAGTTTGGGTCTGGAATACGCCTGGCCCGACCACGGGCAGGGTGAAAGGACCGCCCACGCCGGCGACGGCCGTAGCATCCGGCACTTCGATGCGGGTGGCGAGCAGCGAGCCATCGGACTGGATGGCCGCGTCGAAATTGAAAAGCATGTTTGCGGCTAGCGCGGAAAAGCCGGCGATTCCCTGAAAGACCGTGGCGGTGTTGGAAACGAGCGTCAACGCCGGGCCATCCGCCGGCTGAACCATGATGGTCTTGCCGTCGGCGCCGACGGAGGTTACCTGCGCATCGATCAGGGTTACCTTGCCGTTGGTTTCATCGGTTGGATTGGCAGCGATGGCGACGGGCGTAAGCGTGAACATGGGATCGATGGTGTAGGTCGCCGGGTCGGTGGTGGCGTCCAGGGTGAAGGATTGGGCCACCTGCAAATTCAACGCCAGAGCCATGGCGGGGCCGGTGATCTTAATCGGGTTGGGAAGATTTACGGTGGTAGTGCCGGTGCCTTCGGCGCAGAGTCCCTGGGCAAAAGTGGATGTGGTGAAGGTGTTCGCAGCAAACGTCAGATTGCCAAAGGAGCACCCGAAAACCGTGACGACTGCGGAGGTGTAGGTGTCGCTGGGAACGCTGGTGGTGGTCAACGGAGTGGAAATGCCATTCAGGTTCATCCATTCACCCGACGGACCGAAGCTGAGCGGGTTGGTGAATATGTTGACGGAAGTACCTTCCTTATTCACCAGGGAGATGGTGTTGATCAACACCTGAAACGAAAATAATTGATCGTTGGCCGTGCTGGCGCGCAGCACCACTACCTGAGTGTTTCCGCCGGGTGGCGTGCCGCCCATTTGCGATCCAGAACCGCCGCAGCCAGCCAGCAGGACCATGGTAAGTGCCAGTGAGAAAGCAAAGAGAACGAGAGTTGATGGGTGTTCGGAGAAGCGGGACGCACGGGCTGCTTTCATGACCAAGGCCTCCGTTTGAATCGCCGGCGAATCTGTTAC
>CAWIEL010000106.1:0-20505 GCA_963835025.1 uncultured Acidobacteriota bacterium | reverse complement strand
ATCAACCGTATCTTTGAACGAAGAAGGATCCGGCACGCGGTCCGAAACCTGCGTGACCATTCCCGGATTCGTTCCCCAGGTCACCATCGGCGCCAGCTCGCTGGCCTGAATGGTCAAGACATCGTCGTACTTCGCGTCCGCATCCGTAGGCAGCGTTTTCCAGAACGCGACCCGCTCTTCGAATTCTTTTCCGCGCGGCACAAACGGCCGCCCTTCCAAATATTTAAAAGTGGTCTCGTCCGGCGCCACCATACCCGCACGCGCGCCGCCTTCGATCGACATGTTGCACATGGTCATGCGGCCTTCCATCGAAAGTCCGCGCACCGCTTCGCCGGTATATTCGAAAACGTACCCGGTGCCGCCGGCGATTCCGATTTTCCCGATCACCGCCAGAATCATGTCCTTTGCCGTAACTCCGCGCGGACGCTTGCCCTGAAAATCAACCTTCATCGTTTGTCGGACCAAACTGCGACAGGCACTGCGTGGCCAGCACGTGCTCGATTTCGCTTGTCCCGATTCCAAACGCCAGCGCGCCAAACGCGCCGTGCGTCGAAGTGTGGCTATCGCCGCAAACAATCGTCTGCCCCGGCTGCGTAATCCCCAGCTCCGGCCCGATGATGTGCACGATGCCTTGATTCCGGCTGTGCATGTCGAACAAATGCACGCCCGACTCCGCGCAGTTGCGTTCCAACGCTTCGAATTGCCCGCGCGCGTCCGCATCCACCACCGGCAGCAGCCGGTTCTTGGTCGAAACCGAATGGTCCATCACCGCAAATGTCAGTTCCGGCCGGCGCACTTTGCGCCCCGCCGTCTTCAAGCCCGCGAACGCCTGCGGGGAAGTTCCTTCGTGGATTAAGTGCCGGTCAATATAGATGAGGCTCGGCTGCCCCGGCTCTTCGCGCACCACGTGCGCCTGCCAAATCTTGTCGTAAAGCGTGCGTCCCGCCATTCGTTTGTTGTCCTGACTGCGAGGATAACCTGCCACTACCGTCCGCGCGATTTCACGGCATCTTCCCGGACACTTTCATTGTAACAATTCTGTCACAGACAGGACAATTAAGCATCCGCGAGGGAACTGACGCGTTCACGAGCCGCTCGGTTTCGACGCAATTTGCTGCAGCGCTCCACCACCGTCAGTTGCCAGGCCGAAGAGGGAGCGAAGGAAAAGGGAATTGGGGCGGCTAATCATTAGTTCAGTTTAGCGATTGGGAACACATACGCCGCAGTACTAGGGCAATCCGCCGTTGCTCATGCCAGGTTGACTGTGGCGCCGGACACCATAGAGCTCGTCGAAGGGGCGCCATTTCGCTGGATTCAAATGACAAATATTCAGGTAAGCGGGACAGTTCGGCGTGGCCTCGCTAGAAAGCCTTACTCGGCTGGCTTGGGCATGCTCCTTTTAGTCAGCATGATGATCTCGGCGCTTTCCGCGTCACTCCTGGCGTCCGATTTTCTGGGTTATCACGCGCCCGGTCGCGCGCCGCATCCGATAGTTTTAAGCCTAATGTTGGCATTGGGGCTTGTCATCGCCGCCGTGGGACAAATATTGGGTGCCGGACGCAATATGGGAATCAGAACGCGTGGTTGGTTGGGCGTTATCGACGCCGTGCACGTACACCTTGTCTTAGCATCCATCGTGTTCGTGGGTCGCGTGCTGAAATACGCCGTGACAGGAAAGCAGATTCACCTCTACCCAGTCGGCCTGTTAACAATCGCGTGCGGTCTCTTGCTGGCGTCGCGACCGATCACGAAATACGTTTTCAATTTGGATCATCGGAAACGCCTCAAAGACTCAACGGCAAGCTAGCTCCCGAGTCGCTGCGTTAATCGGACATCGCCGCCCCGCGAGGAAACGAACGCATTCGGGTAGGAGAAGAATCGCGTTCGAGCGGCCGCCACTTGTCCGGCAACCGTGTTAACCAGGCCCTACGCGACCGCAAGCGTAACTTTCGCGCACTGGGAATTCTTGGGACTAGTGGCATATGTCTTTTTTCACTCGCTTTTTCTCCAAATCGAGTCGATAGCACCGGGACTTCTCGTCTCGAATTAGCAGTGCGTTTGAATCCAAGCTCAGGTCGGTGATGAAAACCCACTGAACATCCTCCTCCATCCCAAACTTTATGTGCACCGTGAATATTTTTATTTTCCAGAGTTCTTTTCCGGTAGAAGTCTCAGTCGCTACAACATATCCTCCCCAGCCATCTCCGGCCGCAGAGTAGGTAACTCCGGCGTGCAGCACTGGGCTCACGGGTTTGGGCGGAACTCGTTTTGCCCACAATCCCGTTGGTATTGCGAGGACAGCGACTAGTAGAAGTAAGCGCAATCTCATCCCGCCGTTCTATACTGCCTGGTTAGTCGCGTTACCGGACATGTGAAGTGGAACTTTCACTTCTCCTGTAACGGCGTTTAAACAGGACTTAGCTCGGCCCGGACGGCACGATGAAAATGGAACACCCTAGACCGAACTTTCTTCTATAGGGCCAGGTACTGATGGACAAAAGCGATGACCATGCTGCCTTCGCCCACGCCACTCGTTTGATGGAATTTTGGCGCACGTCCCCGGCGAAGAACGCTCCCGGGAGGCTGGTCTCTAACGGAAACGGTGGCGATTCGAGTTTCCAGGTGGTGGGTCGCGTCCGGACACCGAGTTAGGTTGAAATTTTTACTGCTCAGACATGGTTAAGCCAACGCAGCACCTGGCAGGACTCGCCAGGCAAATCGGCGCGCATTACGCTGGCCTGCTTCAGCTGATTTCGTTTCTACAGAACCCTGCGTACAACCCAAACGATCAAGATGATGATAATTATCGTTCCGACCAACCCATATCCAAACATCGTTACCTCCGTCGAGACTGTCGAGATCCAGAATGCTTACCTGCAAATGACTCAATCCACGCCAAAAATCGTGGTCAGTTAATTTTCCTTTTTACTGTTCTCTCTTACTCCATCCGACTACTTCTTCGGCACACTCTCGATTTCCAAACTGTCGCATACAGATAGAGTTGAGCACGTCCGACCTTAGGAAACGATCAGGTCAAGCGTGTACTTATCACTCGATCAGGCCTGACTGTCATGGACGGTGACAACGATGAGTCAGGTGCGGTACCGTCCAGTGTCCGATCTTAGCCACAGTGATTCTCGCCGGGATTTTGCCTATCATGTTTTCTAGCGCCCTAGGAGTCTCCAAGATGCCTGCTGGCACGAACGAGCGACACCGAACAGAACGCATTGGTTGGCTACGCGCCGCCGTGCTGGGCGCGAACGACGGCATACTCTCAACATCGAGTCTGGTGCTCGGTGTCGCAGCTTCACACGCCACTCACAGCAGCGTCGTACTCGCTGGGGTCGCCGGGCTGGTAGCCGGAGCGATGTCTATGGCTGCCGGCGAATACGTGTCTGTTCACTCGCAGGCAGACACCGAAGAAGCCGAACTCAAACTTGAACGCGAGGAGCTCAAAGCAGACGACAAAGGCGAGCACCAGGAGTTGATGGCTATCTATGTCAATCGTGGACTCGAACCTGCACTCGCGAAGCAGGTCGCCGACCAACTGATGGTCCATGACGCATTAGGTGCACATGCCCGCGATGAATTAGGCATTTCCGAAGCCCTCCGTGCGCGTCCCGTTCAGGCTGCGTTGGCATCGGCTGGCAGCTTCGCTATTGGAGCAGCCATGCCTCTCCTGGTTACCGCCCTCGTTCCGGCGGCGGGTTTGATCCCTCTTGTTTCCGGAACTTCACTGGCCTTCCTCGCGATTCTGGGAGGATTGGCTGCATACGCCGGTGGCGCAGATGTAATTGTAGGCGCAATGCGTGTCACGTTCTGGGGCGCGGCAGCTATGGCGCTGACTGCGGGTGTCGGGTTGGTGTTCGGAAGAGTCGCCGCTGGCTAACTCCTGGTAAGTCGCGCTACCGGACAAGTGGCTTGGGCACCGCCGCCCGACGAGGAAACGGCAAACTCGCACGAAGGCAATTCGGGTGGGAGGGGGAATCGCGTCGGGCGAGTCCAAGTCTAACCCGCGCCGGCGAGCGTTCTTGGTCCGCGTCAGGCGTGCGCACAGGTTCGGTGTGCAGCGCCTCGGGTTAGGATACCGTCTGGCCGTTTATGGCGTGCCGCTGCCGCGAAGCGGGGGCGTGGTTCGAGGCTACGCATTGCTGGAAGTAACCCTAAGCGGCCAACGGTGGTCCGTCCTGAAAGGCGGACGGGCCACCGCACTCCGAGAGAACCGGTCAGGTTTCTATTTCGCTGGCGATTACTTCACTCTGGTTAGGCGCGCGCGGGGCGGCGCACTCGACCCGCCGGAATTTGTTTCCCTCCCTGCACCGCGATAAAGTACTTCCTCCAATCAAAATGTCAGCGCTAACGACAACTCCGCTCGACCATCGCTTGGTCACTCGCCCTTGCCCCCTGTGCGACGCCATCCCACGCCGGACGCTTTACCAACGCGACGGCTGGAACACCGTACGCTGCGCCAGCTGCGAAATGGTTTTCCTCGACGGCCAGATGAATTACGAAACCCAGCGCGACGATCACGATTGGATCGACGACTACGAAAAAGAAACCGCGCGCCGCACGGACAAGCACCCGCTGCTTCTCGCTCTCTCCAACATTGTCAAAAAAACTCGGCCCGAGACCAATCAGCGGCTCCTGGCCCAAACAACTCGGTGGAAAAATTCCGGCAAGCTAATCGACTTTGGCTGCGGCGACGGCAGCTTCCTGGCGCGGGCGGCGCAGCAGTTCGACGTCTTTGGCATCGAACTCAGCCCGCGGCTGGCCGAACGCGCCCGCCAGAAAATTGGCGCTACGAAAATCCAGGAAGGGCCGCTCACCGAAATTGCCAACGGAAAATTTCCCGCAGCGTCGTTCGATGTGGTCACTCAATTTGGATACATCGAACACGAGTGGCAGCCGCTGGCCGGCCTCACCGCCGCCCAACGGCTCCTGAAACCCGGCGGCGTCACCATTCTAAAAACTCCTAATTTTGCCAGTTGGAATCGATCGGTGATGGGCCTTGATTGGTGCGGCTTTCACATTCCGGCGCATTGCAATTACTTCACGCCAGCCACGCTATCGGCGATGCTCAAGCGCGCCGGCCTGGAGCCGCTCCCGCGGCCCCTCGCCGACTCCCTCCCCACCAGCGACTCCCTCTGGATCGCCGCCAGAAAAACCGCCTAGGTTCGGCATCACCGACAAACAGTTGATAATCCACCGCGCCCCCTGATACCTTCCCGGCAGTTTCACCGGAGCATCTCATGTTCGCCATGATTGCGCGGCTCTCGCTGCTCCTCGCCTTCGCCAGCGCGTTCATCATCGCCATCGACGAATTCCGCCACCCGCAAAAAATGTGGGTCATGAATCTGGTCTGGCCCATCACCGCGCTCTATTTCAGCGTCTTCGCCCTATGGGCCTATTTCCGCGTCGGACGAAAATCTTCGCGCGCCGCCGCTTCAGTGCCCGCGCGACAACCCATGGACGCACAATCCATGTCCGCGATGCGCAGCGCCAATCAAAAACCCAATCCGTCGTGGCAACAGATTTTCGTCTCCACCAGCCACTGCGGCGCCGGCTGCACCATCGGAGACATCATCGCCGAATTTTCTCTCGCCGCCCTCGGGTGGACTCTCTGGGGCTCGATGCTCTACGCCTCCTTCGCCGCCGATCTTTTCCTGGCCTGGGCTTTCGGCATCGCCTTCCAATATTTCGTGATCAAGCCCATGCGCAACCTCACCCCAGCCCAAGGCCTAATCGCCGCGCTCAAAGCCGACACCCTCTCGATCCTCGCCTTCGAAATCGGCCTGTTCGCCTGGATGGCCCTAACCTATTTTGTTTTCTTTCCCCACCCGCATCTCGAACCTTCCCAACCTCAATATTGGTTCATGATGCAAATCGGCATGATCGTCGGCTTTGCCACCTCCTGGCCCATGAACCGTCTGCTGATCGAATGGGGCACCAAAGAAGAAATGGACTAACCCGCGCTGACCAGCCCCATGTAGAGTGCGGCGGCTCTGCCGCTGCCTTTCCGCGTCATCACGCCGCCACCAAACGCTCCAGCGCGAAGCGCCGTCGTAAACGGAGTCCGGTTGCGACGAAGAATCTCTCTTCGATTGCTCCGTGGCCCAGACCTCAGTGCACACACGAACCCCGATTCGCAAAGGGCCTGCCTTCAAAATTTCGAGAGGGGAATTACTGACCAGGCTGCAAGGAGGGAACTTCGGCCCGCGCCACCACGATAAACCTCTTCGGTGCGGGACCCACGTAATGGAACGGATAACAGGTAATCAAACTTAACGTCGGCGTCGCCGATTCTTCCAGCGCATCGGTGGCGTCGGCGTCTACGATTTTCGTCGACTCCACCCGGTAGCGAAACTTTTCGGTCACCGAACGAAACACAATTTCATCGCCAACCACAACCTCGCTCAATCCGCTGAAATACGTATCGCGATGGGCGGCCAATGCCGAATTTCCATTTTGCCCCGGCATCGGCGTCCCCGGCAGATGCCCCACCGCTTCCCACAGCGTGGAGGAATCGACGCCCTCTTCCACAATCGACGAAATATTCAGCCGCGGAATTTCGACCACGCCCAGGACGCCGTAATCTCGAGGCTCCTGCACCGCGATTTTTCGTACGCCAGAAGCGGCGTCAGGATGAGAGGCAAAATCCGCGTCTGCGGCGGCATTCAATGCCGCCTTCTCGCGCCGCTGATGGGCCGCCGCGCTCGCATAGGCCACTGAGCAATAACCAATCGCTCCGATCGCCACCACCCACAACACGATTTCGGCGCGTCGCAAAATTTTCCGACTGCGTTTGGTTTTCGGCTCCGTCCAAACGTGACGCGCGAACGCCGCCGCATCGGCCGGCTGCCGCAACCAGCCTCGCACGCGTGTTCCGAATTTTGCGATCTGCTCTTTCATCGCTCAGCCTTCGTCGCCGTCACCAAAACACAAAAACGGAATTCTGGCGCCGCTAATCCGCAGCGCCAGAATTCCACCCGGTCAAGTTCGCCGTAATTCTTAGGAAGCCGAGATCGCCTTGCGCAAAATCACGATCCCTACCACCGAGAACAATCCAATCAGCGCGATCAAAGGCAGCGGGCTAGCCGTCGCCGGCAATTTCTGCGCCCGAGCCACGCTCTCCGTCGCATCCGTTGAAGGCTGCGTCATTGCCATCGACGATTGCGGTGCAGTATTTCCGGCCTGCACCGGAGCCGACCACGAAGTCGCCGCATCCGGCAGCGCGTTGGGATAGGCATCATCCGTTCCGGTGGTGGGAATGCGGGTGCGATTCGCCGCGCCGATCTGATCAGCGGCGCTCTTCGGATACGCGAATTGCTCTACCGTCGAATCGCCGGTGAAAATAATTCCTTCCATCGCCGGAATCGTGCCGGGCCCGTTCGCCGGATAGGTCACGAAATTCTGGCCGTTCGAAGCCACCTTCGGATTCGGGTAGGCCAGAATGGTGGTCATCAACGCCGACCCATCGTTGCTGTACACCTGAATAATCGCCCAGCCCGACTGGCTTCCGGTCTGCTTGAAAATATAAGTTCCGGCCGCCAGCACCGATCCCGGTACTTGCTCGGCCGAGGAAAGAGTCACGTTGGCTTGTTTCGCCGTGTCATCCGCGCGCACCGCCGGACTCACCACGCTTGCCACCGTCAGAGCTATCAGTGCCAACAGCATCCCGCCCTTGGTCATTTTCATGGGTCCTCCGTCCTGCACATTCTTAATGCTTTCTGCTTTCGAAGCTCTCAGGTAATCCGTGTAGCCATCGCGGAAATCTTCACTACAAAACTCTTGCACCTTCGCGCCCGCTCGCGAGTTTCTCGCGAGTCGCTACCAACAGCTACGAATGGCTCGGCCGCACTTCGATCACAATATCTTCTTCGATCGCGATCGGTTTTCCGTCAATGTCCGTGGGCTTGTAGCGCCACTGCCTGACCGCGTTCACCGCGGTCGGAATCAAAGTAGTCGGCCCGCTGATCGCCTGTACATCTGCCACTTTCCCATCCGCGCCGATCGTCGACCGCAAATGAATCGAACTGCCTTTAAATTGCTCCACCGCTTGCGGCACAAATGCCGGATCGATTTTCGCGATGCGATCGCCAAGATGCACGCGCTCCAGTTCGTGCGTCGCCTCCGGCCCCGGAAGCGGCGGCACAAACAAAAATTGATGCGAGCGGATCACGATGTCGCGCGTCTGCAAAATCGTTTCTTCCGGCAGTTGCATTAACTTCGCCGGGCTTCCTTCCGCGGGTGCCGTAACCGGAAAGAACGAAACCGGCACCGGCGCATCGATCGTAACGTCGTTCAGGGTGCTGGCTGGCGCAGCCGCGGCTAGGGGCGCTGGCGTTGACGACGCGCGCGGAGCCGTCGCGTTGTCGTGACTGACTGCAGGCGCTGGAGTCGCCGCATTGGACACGTGCGGCGCGGCATCGCTCGCCACGCGCGGCGTGCTGGCGATGGCCGGCGCAGGCGTCTTAGGCTCGACGCTTTCCGTTGCAACAGGAGTTGCGGGTGGAACACCAGGCACAGGCGTGTTCGCTTCCGGCGTCACCATTGCGGCAGCTGGCGCATTCGCCGAGCTGGGAATTTGCTCGCTGACCGGTTGAACCTGAGGCGTGGTCACTGCTTCCGCCGCTTCGCGCGCCGCAACCCAATTCTTCAGAGTCGAAAATCGAAAGGATCCCGGCTGAATCGCGTAGCCAAGGATGAAACACATCAGCACCAACATCACGCACAGGGCCGCGATACTCAGCGCATCTTTTTCGGTCTTCGGCGGATTCGCGCGGGATTGAGACGCGCTCTTCGCCGCCTTTGGCAGAGTCGCTCGCGTTACGCCCGCATCGGCTACTCCCACGGCGTCGCTCGCCGCACCTATCGGAGCCCGGTACCAACTCAGCCCGTCGCCAAATCCGCGCGCCGGAATTTTCTGCGATGGCGGTTTGCCGGCATTCACCGTTGGCGACAAATCTTTTTCGACGACGGGCGGGACGACCTGCACCACAGGTTCGGCCAGAGCCTGTTCCGCCGCTAGTGGCGCGTCGGCCACCGGAATTTCAGTGAAGGCGATGGCATCTTCCGGCAACGGCGCTGAAAATGGCCGTGGCAGCTCCCAACCTGTTTCGCTCGACCTGAACTTCTCGAGCTTTTCGCGCTCCAAGTGAAACTGCTCCCACTGCTCGCGCCAATCGCGTTGTTCTGCTGGTTCCACAACCGCTGCGCTCGCGGCGTTCTCGACCGCCGGCGCTTCTTCGGTTTCCGATTCGTGCGCAGCCAGGAACGCCTCGGCCGCCTGTTCTACATCGGCGTGATCCGCCGGTTCGAATAACTCCGGCTGCGCATCGCTGCCAGTCACCGGTCCGAGACTCGCCCCATCTTCCGCCAACGCCAAATTTGCCAGTTCCGCCTCGGAAGGGAACATGCGATCAAATTCCGCCGCGCGCGCTTCATCGCGCTCCGCTTCCGATTCGATTTCGTCCGCCGCCTTCCGCGCCGCGCGCGAAGGCATCACGATGACCGTTTTCCCCGGCGCAGCCGCCGCGCCAACCGCCTGGCTCGCAGCGGCGCCACTTTCCGCGCTCGATTCACCCGCCCTCCCCATCGGCGCCTTCAACTCATGCTCCACAATCTCCGCCCGAATCCAATTCCGAATCTGCGAACGATCCCGCTCCTCCAAATTCACAAACCGCACTCCCGCCGTCTTGTTCGTAGCGCTGCGCCAGACGACTTGGCCGCCGGCCTGAAACGTGCGATCCAGTTGCGGCAGCCGGAAACTCAACGAAGGAATTTCGTCGTCGGTCAGCGCCTGTGCCACCGCAATCGCGATTCCGGTCTCGCTCACGTTCAGCACGATTCCGCCGTTGCCCTCGCCCACATCCAGATAAGCGATCGCTGAAGGATTTTGACGCACCCGTCCGCGTCGGTCGCTCGCTTCCGGGAGCCCCGTCAATTGTTCCGGCAAAAAATGCATGTTGATTTCCCCTTCAGATGTAAGCCGGCCGGGAGGCAGCTCTGCACTTCGGACCATCCACTTGCTATTCCAATCCGTCCGGGCTGGCTGGGGAGCGGGCCCTGGATTCAATCCTGTGTCTAAGGGAGGCCGGTTATGGCGGTGACCGGCTGGTTCAAATCCCCAAAACTAGCCCACGTCCCTATACGCCCTACCAACCCTACTGGATTGCGAAAGTTTCGGAATACCGAGTTCACCCTAGGAGGACCGCAGAAGGGCTGAAGACGTTGTTACAGCTCGGTTACTGCGTCGCACTCACCGAGGCCCGCAGGCAACGCGCAGCCACATAACTTGCCCAACTCTAATACCATTTCCACCATCCAGACAAATCAATACGCCGCCGTAAATCTCTGCCCAACATATTTCGGCTTCTCTATCTCATCCAGAATCGCCACCGCAAAATCCTCGTCTGAAATCCGGCTGTTCCCCTGCGCGTCCACAATCAATTGATCCGTCGCCGTCCGATATTTCCCAGTCCGCGTACCCGGCTCAATAATTGCCGCGGGCGAAGCCGCCGTCCAATCGAACTCGGCCATTCCCGCCTTTTTAAATACTTCCAAAGCCTCACGATGCGCCAATGCCACCGGCTTCCAGGCCGCAGGGAAGTCCGGTGCGTCCACCAACTGCAACCCCGGTTTCACTTCCAGACTGCCCGCGCCACTTACCACAATCAGCCGAATCGGTTCCACCCGCGTCAGGGCCTCAATCAAGGAATGTGCCGCCTTTACCACCAGGCTCGCGTCTCCCGAACCCGGCCCATACGCGCTCACCACCACATCGTGGCCCACTGCCGCGGCCGCAATCGTTTCGGGCTTGAAGATGTCTCCCGTGCGGTAGTCCAGATTTGCCCGATGCTCGCCGGTCCGCGAGGTCTCCCGCACCACCGCCGTCACGTGATGCCCGCGCGACAGCGCCTCCGCCTGAATGCGTTGGCCGATGGTTCCGCTTGAGCCCAGCAGCACGATGCTTTTCATGATGAATGTTCCTTCCAGGAAAAATTAGGCCTGAGCAGCGGCGGACCACGGTAGCGCCTGACCCGCCTCACCAGGGCACAAGGATACTCCGAATTTCGCATCCCTTCAGACGTCTTTTATTGCCGACCAGCTGAAACTTCTGGGGGTTCCTAAACGAGGAATTTCTACCGGCCTAAGCCAGGGCGGCTTCGGCTTCCTGCACCGTGGCGTAGACATCGAAAAGCGGCCCGATGCCCGTCAGATGCAGCACGTTCTGTACGCGATGACCCAATCCCACCAGCGCCAATTTCCTGCCCGATTTGTGGCAGGCCACGAAGGCCCGCACCAGCGACCCTACCGCCATCGAATCCACGAACGGCACTTCGGTCATATCCAATATCAACCGCTGCGAAGCTACTGCCGCAATCGCTTCGACAAACGCCGCCGCTGACGATGAGGTCATCGCGCCCTTGATCGTCAATATGGTCTGCTGATCGTTCGAACTCGGCTCTTGCACCACGCGAAATGGTTCGTGGGTCACGTCGTGCATAATAAACGATTTCGCCCTCCCCGGCAGCCAAATTTCGAGCACGGTACCGCCGGCGAAATATCCGTCTCGACAATTATCCACAACATTCGGATGTCATCCCGAGCGCAGCGAGGGATCTGCTTTTCATCATCGCAGGCCACGCTCACGCGCGAAGAAAACCAGAACAATCTCGCTGCCGTTCACAGCTGTGCCGCCCACGCCCCCAAAAATCCAGGGGGTTTTAGCCGCCGAAGCCGCCACCTACTCCGGCATGATCAACGGCTTATTCTTCGGAATTGCATCGAGCGTCGCCTTATCCATATGCAAATGCGCCAGCACCAATTCCGGCGGCGTGTGCGTCAGCCACTCGGACAGCGCCAGATCCTGATAAATCGGCGTCTTGAACATCTCTAAAAATTTCAAATCCGTCGTACCCGTATTCTCGACGTAGTGCGGCAAGGTCTTCTGAATGTACCCAACGTCGCCGGTCTGAAAGTCCATGGTCCGCGCCCGGCCTCCGGTGGCGAAAACCGTCATGCGGCCCTGTCCCTCGTAGAAAAACTGCCACTCGTCGGCATTGGGGTGCCAGTGCAATTCCCGCAGCCCGCCCGGCTTTAGCGTCACCATCGCCGCCGCCGTGGTCGTAACCGGGAAATTCTTCGAATCGATAATTCGAACTTCACCCGACTTGCCGCTCATCGTCGCCGGATACTTCATCGTCCGAAACGCGAAATCGATCGGCGACAATCCCAGCGTCCCCGCGGCGACGCGCTTATCCTCTTCCAGCGATGCCGGCAAATCCGTCTGAAAAATAAACGATTCTCTCTTCGGAAAATTGGCCAGCGCGCTCTGCGCCACGCCGAAATTCTTGGCCAGAATGTCTGGCGGCGTGTGCGCCATCCAATCCGTCAGCAGCACCGTTTCGTATTCCGAAAAGTTGCCGTCGTCGAACACCAGCAGAAATTCCGCGCCATCCGGTCCCAATCCCTGAATCGAGTGGGGAATTCCCGGAGGAAAAAACCACAAATCATCTTTCCCCACATCGGCCACGAAACTTTTCCCCTCCAGGTCGATGCAGGTAATTCGCGCGTTTCCGTACAGCATGATGGCCCACTCCGCCGCCGTGTGCCAATGCAGCTCGCGCACTCCGCCGGGTGTCAGCCGCATGTCCACGCCCGCCAGCGTCTTCGAAACCGCCAGCTCGCGCTGGGTCACCTCCCGCGACCATCCACCTTCCTGCAAACGTTTGTGCGCGAAGCTAAATGGATATTTGAAGGTCTGCACTCCGCCGGCGTCGGTGGGCTGCGGATTGAAGCCGCTGGGATTCTGCGCGTCGAGCAGCGAGTTCTTCGGTCCCGGATCGCTGCGGCTTTCTTCCGAAATCTGCTTGCCCTTCGGCAATTCCTGCCCCGCCATTTTCTCCGCGCCCAATACACTCGCGGCTGCCAGCGTTGAACTCACTCCCAGAAATCCGCGTCGCGTCAAAGCATCCTTCGCCGTCTCGTCGCTCATGTCGGCATTTCCTCCGTTCAGCTGGTCAAAAGTCAGCCGCCAGTTCGGGATTAAACTGAGAATGTCTCGGGCTGGCAAGTGGTAAATTCGCAAATCGGAACCGCCAGTTTATAAAATCCGGAAACGCGTATCCGGCCCCGCGCGTCTGCCTCGCGGCGACTTCTCTTTACATTCGTGTTACAATGACTTATCCGTTTGCAAGACGCATCGCCCCGCCCGCGCCTGTTGCGTGCTCGGCTTTGTTTGGCCATTTGCGTTCGCGGTGGCTGCAGGGAGACAGCATGAAAAACCTCTTCGTGGGCAACATGAGTTTCCAGACCACCTCCGCTGATCTCAAGGCCCTCTTCGAACCATTTGGACAGCTGGCGCGGGTACACGTCGCCATGGATCGCGAAACCGGACGCGCCCGCGGTTTTGGCTTCGTGGAAATGGTCAATGACGCCGAAGCGGCCGCCGCTATCGCTGCTCTCGACGGCAAAGACATGGGCGGTCGCAATATCAAAGTAAACGAAGCTCGCCCCAAAGAGGCCGGCAGCGCGCCTCGCGGTGGCCCCCGTGGTGGTGGCAATAGCGGCGGTTACGGCGGTGGTGGCGGCTACGACAAAGATAAAGGCAATAGCGGCCCCCGCGGCAAAGGCGGAAAACCGGGCGGCGGTAAAGGACGTTTTTCAAACGAAGACTACAGCGAAGTCGCGCGTCAGCCACGCGAACCTCGCTGGTAACCATTTTTAAGAACGCGTTCCTCCTTTGGCACTTGCGAACGCGATGTAGACGCAGTTTGTTTTCCCACCTCTACCCCAGGAGAGTAACCTGATGACGACCACCTTTAAGAAACGGCAGAAGGAAATGAAGCGCCAGGATAAGGCACGCTCCAAGGCCGAAAAGCGCCTGCAGAAAAAAGGCGAACCCGGTGCCGAGCCCATCCTCAACGACGGCATCGCCTGGGAAGACGGCGACCTGGCCGAGCGCGCGCGCCTCGACCTGGAAGCTTTCGACGCCGCCATGAAGGCAGAATCTTCTCAGTCCTAAGCGCCGAAAAAATAACGCAAACCAAACAAGCCCTAATCATCAAGACGCCGGCGAGGAAGCCCACCTCCTCCGCCGGCGTTTTCATTTCCAAAACGTTCTGCGACTCGTGTCTGTGTCGAGACAATCGTCACCGCGGTGCAGGTGCGGGCAACGTCTGTGTATACCCATATCCCCGGAAAAGAAACGACGTAAGGATCCCATTCGGATCAATAATCTGGCTTTCCTTAATGATGTTCCTCGATTCCCGGAAGTAGCTGAAGCTGAATTCGCCCGCATTCACCACGTTCTGACTCTTAATATATCCGTCGTTCGAGTAGGAATTGGTCAGCACCAGCTCTCCATCTTTGTGCCCGGCGGTTAGCATTTGGGATCTCGCGTCGTAACCGTAGGAGTCTACGTTGCCATCCGAGTCCGTTACTCGAATCAGCCGGCCACCAGCGTCATACTCGTAGCGAACGGTTCGCCCGACGGACGAGTCGATTCGACTGATGCGATGCTGCGCATCATTTGTGAAGTGCAGCCAGCTTCCCGACGGAGTCGTTACCGACAGCAAATCTCCGAAGCGGTCCCTTTCCATTTTGTATTCGCGGCCAGCCGGATCCGTGTAAGAAGTAAGCACGGTGATGTACAGCGGCGCCCAATCCGGACGATAGGGAAACAATAGCGTCCAGCCGTCGTTTCGCTTCAAGTGCCACACCTTGCCGTCGAATTCGGCGTCCGCGCGGGTATACGGGCCGCCCCATCTTCCATCCTCGCGGTAAGTGTCCGGCTTTCCAGGCTGCGGCGGCTGATGGACGAAGTGAATTCTGGCGCCGTCAGCCAAACACAAATCGACATAGGCGCCCATTTGACCTGCCAGCGTCACGTTTAAGTTGTGCGTGGCGCCAATTCCAAACGGACGGGAGCGATCATCGTTGGACGTGTAAACCCGCGTGAAGTACAGCGCTGGCTCACCTTCAAGTATGAAATCCATTTTTCTTTGGATGAATAGCCCCAAAGCCATATCGACACTGAAAAGCTGCGCGCGGGTATCTTTCACGGGCTGGTCGATGTAGTCGTATTTCCAAAGCGCGGGTTTTCCCGGCACATCGTAGAGCGAAAATCCTGGATCTCCTTTTTCCACGAATGAGTTCCAGGCGCGATCAGCTCCGGTAAGCTGCCCCGTCATTTCATCGATTTGCAATCCCGATAGCACGCCTCCGCTCAGCAGACTCTCGTAGTCACTGCTCATCGGCAGATCGAAGTACAAAATGGCGATATTTTTGGTCAACAGTTTTTGCAGCCTCGAATTCAACCACTCCGGATTCCACTTTCCGATCGTTGCCGGAGGATGCAACCGGGCTGAAGAGATAATCGCAAAGCGGCCGTCTTGGCGATAATTCTCGGCGTAAAGCCAGCCGGTGTCGGGGATATAGATGTCCCGCGAAGTTACGCCAATCAGAATCGCGGATGGATCGCGCGCCAGGTCTGGCCGTAATTTCGAAAGAAACTGAATGCATTTATCCGCGTCGAGCTGTTGACGCGCCGTTGTTTCCAGGTTCGGTTCCACTGCGGCTGCCGGAAGAATGATCGGCTCAATTCCAAATTTCGCCTTGTAGTAAGCGGGCGCCCAATCAAGCGACTCGTCGGGGGAAAGCCCCAAGGGAATCAAGTAAAGCGTCTGGGCCGGAATGGAAGGAAGTTGTAATTTGATTGGCGAGCGATTTAAATCTACTTTTTTGCTTCCGTCGCTCGCTACAAACACCAGCCGGGAGTATTCCCACACCCCGCCCAGTTGGTTCGCCACGCCATACAAGTATCCTGCTCCTCGCGATCCTTCCAACTTGACTGCCCACTGGGCGAAGTCGGAGTCGTGAAAAGGAAGGTTGAAACCCACCGCCGGCCACCCTGCGCTTATGCCGGTACCGAGCGCGTCCTGAACCTCCGGCGAGGACTCGGCGAGCGTGATCGAATCCTGGTAGGCTTCTGTTCTAGTTAAGCGATGACTGACGAAAAGAAAGGTTCCGAGGCACACGATTCCGACGACCGAGACAATCGAGAGAAAAACGATTCCAAGAATTCGGCCGGTGCTGGCCTGATTGCTTTGGACCGCAAATCCACAGTAGGGGCACGCCGGCGTGTTCGGCGTCAGCGTCGATTTGCAGGAAAGGCACACCCTTCCTTCTTGTCCTGCATACTGCATGTTCAATTATTAACAACGGTAAAGGTGAGTTGCGATAGTACTCGGAAGTCCCATTTGTCCAGTCACTAAACCAGGCGAGTTCTCGGCGCGCCGCTCGGACGGGCCGTATGCGGATCGAATATCGGGGGACGATTGGTTTTGCACCGTTGCCTCGCCTTTCCCGCCGCTGTGTCCATCCCCACATTACTTCTCGCGCAACCCAAAACTGCCCTCGCCGGGCGGGGTTCAGTACGGTGCTATACTACTTTTGCGGCGCTAGCGCCTCCCGCCTTCATAAACGCACGGCGCCCGCTGGTCTTGGGATACTGCAAAGGAGCACCACATGGGGATCGAATTTCAGGAATTATACGTCTGGATGCGTCGCCGCAAGATTTTCGCCACTCTGCTCGTCGCTCTCACTCTTGGCATCGGCATCCTGATCGGCACCATGGTCTCCGGCCACGCCCAGGCCACCCACGACCAAAGCGCTTCCGGCGCGGAGTTGCTCTCGCTGCCCGATCCCGTCGTGCTTTCCAATTCCTTCTCCGCCATCTCCAAAAAAATCGGTCCGGCGGTCGTAAACATTTCCACCACCCAAATCATGGAGAAGCCCAAAGGCGGCAAGAAACCCAAGAGCGGCCAAGGCGATCCCCTCGAAGATTTCTTCGATCGCTTTTTGCAGCAGCCTGACGAAGGTCCCGACGCCGAACGCAGTCTCGGCTCCGGCGTCATTGTCGACAAAAAAGGCTTCATCCTCACCAACGATCACGTCATCGATCAAGCCACCAAAATTCAAGTCACGCTCGACGGCGACTCCGCGAAATACACTGGCCGCGTCGTGGGCTTCGACAAAGACACCGACCTCGCCGTGGTCAAGATCGAGGCCGGCCACGACCTGCCCATCGCCAAGCTCGGAAATTCCGATGGAGTGCAGGTTGGCGACTGGGTTCTGGCCTTCGGCAGCCCGTTCGGTTTGAATTCCACGGTTACCGCCGGAATCATCAGCGCCAAAGATCGTTCCAACGTCGGCCACCAGTTCCAGCGTTTCCTGCAGACCGACGCCGCCATCAATCCCGGAAATTCCGGCGGCCCGCTGGTGAATATGGCCGGCGAAATCATCGGCATCAATACCGCCATTTACACCGGCAGCCGCGGCTTTGAAGGCGTCGGCTTCGCGCTACCATCCACCACTATCGTCGGCGTTTACAACCAGCTCATCACCAATGGCAAAGTTACCCGCGGATCCATCGGCATCACTTTCCAGGAGGATCGCAGCAATAATCCCGTTCTCCTGAAAGAACTCGGCGCGCCCTACGGCATCGTGGTCGAAGCCGTTGAGCCCGGCAGCCCGGCGGAAAAATCCGGCCTGCAGCCCGGCGACGTCATCACTGAAGTGAATGGCCAGGCCGTCCATTCCGGCGCCGACCTGGTCAATCCCATCGCGCAAACCGCGATTGGCGATTCCGTCAAAGTTCGCTACGTCCGCAACAAGCAGTCCCACGACGCGCTCGCTCGTGGTCATGGACCGCTCCAAGCTCTTCCCGGCACAAGCGGGTCAGGGCACCGAAGACCAACCGGAAGACTCCGAAGTTCAGACCCAGTTCGGCCTGCACGTCGAGGAACTCACTCCCGAACTCGCCCGCAAACTCGGCATGAGCAAAGTCTCCGGCGTAGTCGTCCTCGAAGTCGACCCGGCCAGCTTCGCCGAAGATCTCGAATTCGAACGCGGCGAAGTCATCACCGAAATCAACCACGCGCCGATCAATAACCTGACGGACTACAAGAACGAAATGGCTAAGCTCAAGCCCGGCCAGGACGTGCTCTTCAAAGTAGCCCGACGCGGCGACAACGATCGCGTGTTGACCCTGTTCCTGGCCGGGGCCGTACCCGCCGCGCAGTAGGATGAAGGACAGGTGCTTGATACGCCGCCCGTTTCACCGGGCGGCTTGAGCGCCGGGCCGAATCATCCATAATGGGGTCACTGAGAAGGGAACTGCCCGGCAACACGAACGCCAGCAACCGGCGTCAAACCCATATGCGCAAAGTGCTGGCTAAGATACTGATCATCGCCGTCGCTGCAATCGTCCTCGCGACGACTGGCGCATTTGCCGCGCCGCAATCCAGCGCGTCGGCCGCGGGCTCTGGCTCGGGATCAACATCCACAACTCACAAATCCACATCGAAGAAGAAAAAATCGGCGCACCGGCGTACCGCGCGGCGCGAACCTTTTCAAAAGGCGCCGACGCCGGACCGTATTTCTGAGATTCAGACTGCACTTTCGCGGGGCGGCTATTTCGACGGGAGCCCCAACGGCAAGTGGGACTCGAACACCGTCGCTGCGATGCAGAAGTTTCAGTCCGCCAACGGACTGAACTCCAGCGGCAAAATCGACGCTACTACCTTGCAGAAGCTGGGACTGGGCTCCAGCACTGCCGGTGTTGATGCTCCTAAGCCCATAAAAAAATCGGACGCGGCTGGCGCGAACGCATCTAGCGCTTCGACGCATCCCGTCACCGCCGCCAACGCAAATTCGGCGTCGAACGTGACTCCCGCTCGCCGCAGCGCCTGTATCCTCGACTACCAAACCCCAGCGCTAAGTTTCCGCCGTCCGCTACTCCTGGTCCGCAGGCATGCCTGGGCCCAACTTGTCCTCGTCGTCGCTTTCCTTTTGCCTAATCTCGGCGATTTTGGCGCGCTCCGCCTCGCGCAACTTTTCGATTTCGCGGAATTCAGCGCGAATTCGATCGAAATGGGCTTCGACCCCACCGCCGGCATGTTCCGCTGCGACTGTGCCGCGCGCGGTGCGCTCGGCGGCGGCTTCCTGGCCGCGCACGACGCTCACCGCGTTGCGCGCCGCCGCGCGCAATTCGAGCTGCTTCTCGCGCTCGATTTCCAGCTGCTCGAGCAGCCGGTTGTGCCCGGTCACCACGCCGACCAGCGCGCTGGTGGTCCATGCAAACGTAAACAATCCCGAAATACCAATGATCGGCGAAATGTTGCGCCACAAAGGATCGATATCCACGCTGCCGTATCCCAAAGTCGTATACGCGTTGGCGCAAAAATAAATCGCGTCGTTCGCGCGCAAAATCAATCCCAGATGCACCAACGAGTAGGCCCACACCAGCACGCCGAAAATATGCAGCAACAGCATCAAAAATATCGACGTCCCGAAAAGCACGGTCGCTTCGATGTGATGCGGACGTCCCAGCCACAACCGCCGCCCGTTGCGCTGGTGGTAGATCAAGATCCAGTGAATCCCGGAGCCGTGAAACAGCACCAGGCACACCAGAATCACCGACCCCAGCATCAACGCGGCCCACGGCTTGAACGTGTCCGGAATCTGCATCAGCAACGAATGTAAAAACGCCGTCAACCTAACCCTCCCCAAATAAAACCTGCCTAAAATAGTGCGCCGGCCCAAATTCCGCAAGGCAAACCCAAGCCCCGTGCCTTTTCTGCACGCCGAGTTTTGAACCCCATTCGACGATGGGCCTGCCGTTACATGGCAAAGGCGGCGGCAAGCCGCCGCACTCCAAGGTAAGCCCCGGGCCATGCCTCCTTGGGCATCGCGGCGGCGCGAATATTTGAGAATCGCGGCGCAACTTGCTAGCGTTTAGCTATGAGCATCGCGGTCCCGGCCGACCTTCTCCCGCAGAACCGCCGCCGCAGCGCGCGCGTTCGCGCCCGGGTGCCCATCTGCGTCCGCTTCCAGGACGCCGCTAAGCGCTCCGTCTCCGAGCAGACCCACTCGGTGATCGTCAACGAGCACGGCGCGCTGCTCCTGCTGGCCACTCCGGTGCGCATCCAGCAAATTATTCGCGTCGAAAATTTGGCCAGCGAAAAAGAAGTTCTGTGCCGGGTGGCGCTGATCGGGCCTACGTTTATGGGTAAGACCCAGATTGCCGTGGAATTCATCATGCCGATGCCCGGGTTCTGGACGGTTCCGCAGAAAGCGGAGCCAGCCAAAGCCGCGGAACGCGGGCAAAAATCCGCCGAACGCACGACTGTTCTGAAAAAGTAAGCAAGTATTCGAACCTACCTAAACCGCATTTTGTTTGGCGGACTGCCAAATTTCTCTTTTCCGTCATCGCGTCACTGCCCCAGGTGTGCCAGCGCCGCGCGCAGCGGGCCGGACGACACCAAAATCAAACCGTTGTAGGGCGTGTACATCTCCAGAATCAAAAATATCGCGCTGGATACCGAGAGCGCGGTGACGAAAAACGTGGCCGCCACGGTCGCGTTGCGCGGCGCGTAAATTCCCCAACACACAAAAATTACGGTGAGCCAGACGAACCGAACCAGTACACGACATAACACA
>CAWIEL010000105.1:0-17288 GCA_963835025.1 uncultured Acidobacteriota bacterium | reverse complement strand
GAGCTTGGTGAGCAGCAGGGGAAGCTCGACGTTCTGCGCGGCGGTGAGCACCGGGATTAAGTTGTACATCTGAAAAATGAAGCCGACATGGCGCGCACGCCATTCGGTCAGTTTGCCACTGGACATGTGCGTGACTTCATCGCCGTCCACAGTGATGCTGCCGCTGGACGGCACGTCGAGGCCGCCGAGCAAATTCAGCAGGGTAGTCTTGCCCGAGCCGCTGGGGCCCATGAAGGCGACGAACTCGCCCTGATCGACGTCCAGGTTCAGCGACTGCAGAACGTGGATCTCTTCGCCACCGCGACGGTAGGTCTTGTCCAGTCCGCGGATGCGGATCAGGCTGTTTGAATTGCCGGTGTTGTCGACTCGAACCATTCGAATGCTCCTCGAAACGCCGGCGCGTTTGATGCGCCGGGATAATTACGACTTAAAGCGACACATTAATTACGAATCGCCTGCTTCAGCTTCCTTTCTTCAACTGAATCGACTCGCCGTCGTGCAAGCCCGGGGGACCTTTGGTCACCACGACGTCTCCGGGAGCGAGCCCTGCAAAAATATCGACCTGATCGCCGCGAGCATCGCCGGCTTTCACGGCGCGGCGTTCGAGCTTGTCTTCCTTCACTAAGAAAACGATCTTGGAGCCGTTATCGTCACGCACCGCCGAAGAGGGAACCGAAGCCACCGGCTGGGGAGCGTTGGCCTGTTTCTTCGGCTCTTCGCCGAGGAAGGTCACCTTTACGCCCATGTCCGGCAGAATTTTCGGGTCGAGCTTGATGAATGAGATGCGAACTTTCACCGTGGCCTTCTGGCGGTCGGCGGTCGGGATCACCGTGCGTACCTTGGAAGGAATCTGCCAGTCGGGATAGGCATCGAGAACGGCGGTGACCAGCTGGCCCGGTTCGACGCGGGCGATATAGGCTTCGTTGACGTCCACTTCAATCTCGTTCGAATTCATGTCCACGATGGTGGCGATGCCGGTGCGGGTAAAACCGCCACCAGCCGAAACCGGCGAGACCATTTCGCCCACTTGAGCATCTTTCGAAACCACGATGCCTTCAAAGGGGGCACGAATCACAGTGTTGTCCACGGCCTGCTGCGCTTCATTGACCCGCGCGGCGGACGCGAGCACTTGTTCTTTGGCCAGGGCGATCTTGGCGCGCAGGCTATCGGCACTGGTCTCGGCGTTGTCTAAAACTTCCTGGCTCTGTACGCCAGCGGCTTGCAGTTCCTTCGAACGATGAACCAATAACTCCGCGTTCTTTAGTTGAACTTGATAATCGGCGATTTGCGCCTGGGTGGAATTGCGATCGGCGACGGCCGAATCGAGCGCGCGCTTTACGTCCGAGTCATCGAGCTTGGCGAGAATTTGTCCTTCCTTTACATGCACGCCTTCATCGAAATACACGCCGATCACGCGCCCGGTGATTTTCGCGGCGATGGTGGCGCGGCGGCGCGGCGTGACATAGCCGCTGGCGTTCAGCAAGGCCGTGGGCCCGCCGGGGCCGGCCTTTTGCGCGGTGGCGACTTCCACCACCGGCGCGCTATTGCGCGAATAATACGCGGCGCCCGCCACCAACGCGACCACCAGAATGGCCGCGAGTATGATGCCGACTACTTTGCCGGTTTTGCTTTCTTTTCGATGCTCTTTGTTGATCCGCAGCGCACCCAGGTCGGGTCGCGTGGGATTGGGCGTGGTGCTGGACATGAAAAACAGGACTCCCTGAATCAAGCTTGCTGACTGCCACTAATATACATTACGCGGCGGCCGTCTTGGATATAACGCTGGTGTTCAAATTTTGTTACGAGCCGAATGCGGATGTAGATGTCTAAATCGTAGGTCGCGATTCTATGGCCTGCTGCCAAAAATGGTTAGCGCGGGGGCGGCGCCCGCCTCCAACCGATCGACGGAAGTTCAAGATCCTTGCGCGAGTTTTCAAGTGAAGTATCGGCGAGGCGCCTGGAGGCATTAATGCTTCACGTGAGGTTCGCGGTCGCTGCAGCGTGCGTCCATCTCACGCGACACATCAATACCGCTGGAAGAATGTTCCAGGGCTGACCTAAATCTTTAGTTGTCGATGCGCCGACGACTTCAGGCGTAGAGCGCCCGACGATTCCGTTGAGGCATCACTTTAGCTAGCAGAAGTCCCAAGACGAACCCACCGACGTGCGCCCACCAGGCCACGCCGCCCTGTTCGATGTGACCCGCCGCGCCGAGCGAGCCAAAAGCGCTGAAGGCCTGTAGCGCGAACCATAGGCCGATGAACACGAGGGCCGGGATGCGCGCCCGGAACCAAATAATGAAGAGCGTCACCAGCGAATAAATCTGCGATGAGGGGAAAAGCACGATGTATGCGCCCAAGACTCCCGAAATCGCGCCGCTGGCACCGAGCGCAGGTACGTGCGAGCCCCAGGAAAAGGCGGTTTGAGCGATGCTCGAACCCACTCCGCAAAATAAATAGAAGATGAGATACGCAAACGAGCCCATGTGATCTTCCACGTTCCCGCCGAAAACCCAGAGGAACCACATGTTGCCGATGATGTGCAGCCAGCCGCCGTGCAAAAACATGCAGGTAAATAGCGGAATCAGCACCTGCAGCAGGGTGTAACGATGCCCGGCGAGTGCCAGCGAAATTCTAGCCGGCACCACGGCCCAGGTGTTCACGAAAAGTTCGGCGGCATGCGGCGGCAAAGTAATTTGGTAAATAAAAACCGCGACATTGATCAGGATCAGCACCAGCGTAACCGCGGGGAAGCTGCGGCGCGGGGTCAGGTCCTTCAGCGGGATCAAACTTTATTTCTCCTGGCGACCGCTGCGAAGCGATTCGCTGCGTGCGCGCATCGATTATATCTGCGAAACTGGTTTAGTAATTGCGCCACCTGCATCGCTGTGTTAAAAATTTTCGTTTCGTCATCGGCGTGAATGCCGCTGACGAACTAGCCGAATGCCCGTACACGAATCCGAAGCAATCATTCTGCAGACTTATCCGCTGGGCGAAGCCGACCGGCTGGTTAGCTTTCTGGCACGCTCGATGGGGAGGGTGCGCGGAGTGGCGTCGGGCGCGCGCAAAACCAAGAACCGTTTCGGTTCGACGCTCGAACGTTTGTCGCACGTGCAGATGCGGTTCTACGAGAAGGCCAACAAAGAATTGGTGCGCATCAACGAGTGCGAGCTGCTGGAATCGTTCATGAGCGCCTTCAGCGATTACGATTCCGGCGTGGCGCTGGCGATTCTGAGCGAAGTCACCGAAACGGTTTTGCCCGATCACGAAGCGTCCGACGCGAATTTTCGTCTGCTGCTGCTCACCGCGCAGACCATCAAGCGCACCAAGCGCTCGGAATTGCCACTGGCTTATTTCTGCTTATGGACGGTGAAGCTCGGCGGCTGGCTTCCGCCACTCGAGCGCTGCGCGCGGTGCGGCAGGGCCGTGGAGGCCAAAGACTCGGCTTATTTCTCCCCCAGTGCCTCAGCAGTGGCCTGCAGCAAGTGCCGCAAGCCCGGCATGCGAACACTGACTCCGGCGGCTCTCGCGGCCGCGCGAAAAATTCTAAGCGAACGGCTGGACAAAATTACCGAAGAAATGGCGCCGCCGCGCGCGTCCCGGGACTTGACCGATGTTATGCTGGACCTGATCGAACATCAAATTGGCCGCAAGCTGAATTCGCGAGCCCTGTTGGAGTCGTTGGCGTGAAAAAACCGAAAGTAAAGCCTGCAAAACTGGCCTCCAAGCTGAAAGGCCTGAGCTTTCAGAACCTTCTACTAAAACTTGAAGAATACTGGACGCAGCGCGACTGCATTTTGCAGCAGCCCTACGACATCGAGGTCGGAGCCGGGACCATGCATCCCGAAACTTTTCTACGAGTGCTGGGGCCCCAGCCCTATCGCGCGGTTTACGCGCAGCCTAGCCGTCGTCCGGCGGATGGACGCTACGGCGAAAATCCGAACCGCCTATACAAGCACACTCAGCTGCAGGTGATTCTGAAACCCGCGCCGTCGAACATTCAGGATTTGTATCTGCGCAGCCTCGAAGCCGTGGGCATCAATCTGAAAGAGCATGATGTGCGCTTCGAAGAGGACAATTGGGAATCTCCAACGCTAGGCGCGTGGGGAATTGGCTGGCAGGTGCTGCTCGACGGCCAGGAAATCACGCAATTCACTTATTTCCAGCAGAGCGGCGGCCAAGATCTGGACCCTATTACGGTGGAAATCACCTATGGGCTCGATCGCATCGCATCGTACCTGCAGGGCGTGGATAACGTGTTTGACGTGCGCTGGTCAGACACGGTGACTTACCGCGAAGTTCGTCTGGCGGAGGAGCAACAATTCTCGGCGTACAGCTTCGACTTTGCCGATGCGGTTTCCATTCGCAAGCAATTCGAGCTGGCCGAGGCCGAAGCAACGCGTCTGTTGCAGCTATATGCCGGACTGAAAGCGCCTGGAGCGAAGAAAGGTTTCCCAGTTTTGCAAGCCTACGATTTCACTTTGAAGTGTTCGCATTTCTTTAATCTGCTGGATGCGCGCGGTGCGATTTCGGTGACGGAGCGGGCCGCGATCATCGGGCGGGTGCGCAAGCTGGCGACGCGCGTGGCAGCGGCCTGGCTCGAACAGCAGGCGGACAACAATCCGGGAGTGGTCACGCCGACATCTGCGGCGGCACATGAAGCGCAGGTGCGGGCATGAAGACCAAGGTGAAGAAGAACATTAAGGGCCGTGCGGATTTTCTATTCGAAATTGGATGCGAAGAAATTCCTGCCGGGATGATCGTGAAGGCCTGCGCCGAACTTAAAGCGCTGCTTGAGAAGTATTTTGTAGCCAATGCGTTGCTGGAAGAGAAGTCGGCCCCCGCTTCGATCGAAACCTTCGGTGCGCCGCGGCGGCTGACTGCCATCGTTCGCAATGTTCAACTAAAACAAGAAGACGTGGTGAAGGAAATTACCGGTCCACCGAAAGCGATCGCGTTCGACAGTGTCGGCGAGCCGACGCGCGCGGCGATGAGCTTCGCTGAAAAGCAAAATCTTCCCGTTTCAAAGTTGACCATCCTCCAGACGCCCAAGGGTGAATACCTGGCAGCCAAGCAGGAAGTGAAGGGGAAGTTCGCGGCGGAAATTCTAACCGGCGTTTTGCCCCAGGTCATAGCCGAAATTAGCTGGCCGCGGTCGATGTATTGGACTGGATTGGGCAAGCAGCGCTTCATCCGGCCCATTCGTTGGATTGTCGCGTTGCTCGATGGCAAGGTCGTGCCGTGCGGGTTTGCCGATGTGAAATCCGGTGCACATACCGAAGGGCACCGCTTCCTCGGCAGCTCCAGAATCGCGTTGTCCGGCCCTGCGGACTACGAGTCAAAGTTAAAGAAAAACTTCGTATTGTGCCGCCCGGACGCGCGCGCCGCCAAAATTGATGCGGAAATCCGAGCGATTACCAAAAGGAAAAACCTGCACGTGCACGACGACGCCGGGCTCACTGAAATGGTCACCTATTTGAACGAATATCCCTCGGTGATCCTTGGAGAATTCGATCCAGCGTATCTTGCTCTGCCGGATGAAATATTGATTACGGTCATGCGCGACCATCAGAAATATTTCGGCCTGGAGCAAAAGAACGGGGAATTGGCTGCGCACTTTTTGGCGGTGATCAATCTGCCCAGCGATCCCAAGGGACTGGTGCGCGCCGGTCATGAGCGTGTTCTGCGGGCGCGTTTCGCGGACGCACAATTTTTCTGGGAGACCGACCAGAAAACCAGACTGGCGGATCTGCTGCCGAAACTTAAAGCGGTGACTTACGAGTCGCGGCTGGGGAGTTACGCTGACAAAGTCGAGCGCATGCGCGCGCTGGCGCGTTGGCTGGCCGAGCAGTGGTTCAGCTCCGGGGTGACGCAAGCGGACGTGGCGGGCTCCGATCGCGCGGCCGAGCTCGCCAAGTGCGACCTGGTCACAGAAATGGTGCGCGAATTCACCGAATTGCAGGGCGTAGTAGGCGGGCTCTACGCGCGGGCCCAAGGCGAATCCGACGAAATCGCCTGGGCCGTCTACGATCACTACAAGCCCGTGGGGCTGGATGATCCGTTGCCGCGAAACCTGACGGGATGCGCGGTAGCGCTCGCAGACAAACTCGATTCGCTGGTGGCCTTCTTTGCGGTCGGCGCCATCCCCACCGGATCAAGCGATCCTTATGCGTTGCGGCGCGCGGCGCAAGGTATTGTGAAGATTATTCTCGAACGCAAACTGCCGATGTCGCTCTCAGCCGCAATTTCCGCGGCGGCCAAGGCACTGCAGGAGCATGCGCCAAAAATTACGGTGACCGAAGCCGTCGAGAAACAGGTCCTGGCGTTCCTGCTCGAGCGCGCGAAGTTCGTCCTGCGGGAGAAGGGTGGTTTCGCTTACGACGAGATCAATGCGGCGTTCGCGGCAGGCGCGGACGATTTGGTGGACGCAGCCGAACGCGTGGCGGCGGTGAAAGCCATCCGCAACATGAAGAACTTCGCGCCGCTGGCTGCCTCCTTCAAGCGTATTCGGAACATTCTGGAGAAATCGGCGGGCGGCAGCGACCGGGCCCACGCGGCGGTTAGCGATGAACTCCTTTGGGAGCCGGCCGAGAAAGAATTGCACTCCGCGGCCCTACGCATCGGCGAAGTGGCACGCGCGAAAAAGAAGAATCGGAAATATCGAGAAGCACTCGAAGCCGTGTCGGAACTGCGCCCGGCGGTCGACGCGTTTTTCGACAAGGTTCTGGTAATGGTTGAAGACAAAAATGTGCGAGCGAACCGGCTCGCGCTACTGGGGAATTTACTTAAAGAATTTTCTGCAGTGGCGGATTTCTCGGAATTGGGTGGTGAGGAAGTTTCCAAAGATTAGGTTGACATTCCACGGCAGTATTGAAGTGTTGGACGAAATGTCGGAACGGCGACCGTCGGCACTTCAGCCTGAACTTGAGTATGGCCTGGCGGCAGGCGCTCGCTGTTAACGGCAAGTTCGAGTAAAAGGTGAAGCGGGAACCGTGAGCAAATCACCTACAGATCCGAAGTCGACGTCGCGCTCGTGGCATAGTGATGGGCACCGCCCGCTGATCATCGGGATTTGCGGCGGCACCGGGTCGGGCAAGACCACCATCACGCGACGGATCATCGAAGCGCTCTCCGCCACCAGCGTCGTAGTTCTGCAGCAGGACAATTACTACCGTGATTATCCCGGCCTCTCCTTCGAAGAACGCACCAAAATCAATTTCGATCATCCGGATTCGATGGATACGCCCTTGCTGGCCGAAGATGTGCGCAGATTGCGCTCCGGGCAGGCCATCGAACGGCCGACCTACGACTTCGCCAATTTCCAAAGGCTGCGTGGGACGGTCCGCATCGAGCCGCTGCCCGCGATCATCGTGGAAGGCATTTTGATTTTCGAAAGCAAACCGCTGCGCGACTTGATGGACATCAAGATATTTGTCGATACCGACGCCGATTTACGGTTCATCCGCCGGATGGAACGCGACATTCGCGAGCGGGGACGCACCAGGGAGATGGTCGTCGAGCAATACATGACCACCGTGCGGCCCATGCACCTGGAATTTGTCGAGCCTTCGAAGCGATACGCCGATGTGATTATTCCAGAGGGCGGACACAACGACGTCGGCATCGACTTGGTGCGCCAGAAAATCCGATCGTTGCTGCCGGCCGGATAAGCTGCAGGGCCGGCGGGGAACTTCGCGGCGGTTTGGAGCGTATGAACCAGTGAAGGGCGGGAGGTACCGGTGAAATTTCTGCTTTGGTTGATCCTGTTGTTTCTCTGTTGGCCTCTGGCGCTGCTGGCGCTCATCCTGTACCCGATCGTCTGGCTCATCCTGCTGCCGTTCCGCATCTTGGGCATCGCGGTCGAAGGCGTATTGGACCTGCTCAGGGGAATTCTATTCCTGCCGGGACGAATTTTGCGCGGCCCGCGCGCTGCTTAGCCACGAACTTCCGATTCAAGTAGTAGTTTAGTGTTTGTTCGCAGACAAAACGCGGAACACTTCGCGATCTCCGTACGCAAGCGATGCTTGAGCTGTCGTTGCGTCGACCAAATCCCGAAGCGATGCATTACTTGAAGTGTGTGATCTTGCTTGGTGAATGACGGCTGCGGTTTATTTCAGTTGCTGCTTTAATTTTTCCGGCGCGGATTCGGCGGAATCCGCGCCGGTCTATCGATCTTCCGAATGGCCTAGCGGTCCATTAGGTTCACCGCAGTGGCCTTGTCCGTGCCGGCGGCTGACGGCTTGTGCGCCAACGACTGGGACATGTGCAACACGGTGTCGGCGTTCACGATCGCGACGAACGTGCGGTCGTTGGGGGCCAGCGCCGGGGCACCTTTACGGTATTGCGACAGCAGGAACGCGTACCCTTCGAATTTACCGGTGGGAATCTGGTTCGGCTGCTTGGAAGCGAAGGCGACGGGCAGCGAGTCGCCGCTCACGGTAGCGGCGTCCTGCATGAACCAGGCAACTTCGCCTGAGCCGCCGAGCGCCGGCTTACGCATCGCCATCACCCGGGCTCGGGCGGCCGCGCCGCGTTGAATAATCACCACGCCGTTCACCACCACATCTTGGGTCACGGACATGTTGACCACCGCGCCTTCGTGAAGTTCGTCCACCGCAACTTCGCGGCTGAGCGCCACCATCACTGGCGTGCCGCCCGGGACCACCACCTTCACTTCATGCGCATCGTGCGAAGGCGCCGAGGGCTTTTCGGCTTCGAGCATGGCCAGAATCACTTTGTCGGAAACGCCTGCGGCTTTCAATTCATGCAAGCTGTAGTCCGAGGTATTGAAAGCGGTTTCGGAGAAACGGATCTTGGTGACGATCGCATCGGAGCTGACGTGCGCATGATGCAAGTCAAGAATCGAGCGGTTGGTCAGCGTCACCACCGGCAGCTCGCCGGCATAATGCCGTGCCGGAGCCAGGGGCAATACGCTGTCAGCGGCGACGGCATCTGCGGGAGCTTCCGTCGTGGTATCCGACTCGAGCAGCCAACCAGTTTTGTCGGCAACGGTTGAAACCTGCAGATAATCTCCGCCGCGATTTAGGACTTCGACTTTCTCGCCGCAGCGCAGCTTGGCCATTTCATCGAACTTCTCGGTCGAACGGTACATCAAGATGTACCCGTCGTGCGCGCCGCACTGGGTATAGACCGTGTTGCCGGTGCCGGCGTACGCAGGTACCGCCGTTCCTACCAGAAGAGCCACTGCTGCGAATCGGAGATTCATTGTTTTTTCCCAAGTCCCGGAGTGGCGGCTGCCTAAGCCTCGCTCCTTGAATTTACTGGTTCGTTGCGCCTGAACCCATTTTTGCGGAGGGGTTAGAAACTGCCAATGGTACCAATGGCCATTTTTTGAAAGTTTGCAGGACAGGTACGAAAGTCCCAAGATGCAGAGCGAAGTCTTAATTGAGGTTTTCCAGAAGATAGCGAGAAGCAACTCGAAGTGTTGGCCGGGCGACAGTTCACGCAAATGTAGAATTATTTTTGGGTGACGATCTGAATTGCGCAGGGAGAGAAGGAGCGGCGTTAATGGAGAAAGTTTTACTTCAAATACTTCACATCGGTGAAAATCGGCGCTTGGGGAAGGTCGATTGATTTGAGGCGGCGCTCTGCGACGCTTCAGGTGACACTTGAAGATTCGTTGACGAATTCTTCGGTGCTTCGGCAGCCGTCGGGGCCTGGGTCGCGAGGGCCGTTGGAATTTTCAAGTTCAAGGCACCGTGAGTCGTCGCGCGCAAGCGGCGTCCGGCGGGCATCGTGCCGGGTTGCTTCTTCTTGAATTCCCAAGTAGTGCCCATATCTTGCGCGGCAATCTCGGAGGCGGTGGGTGAAGGCGCCTCCAGTGGAGCGAAGGTTACCGGCAGCAGGTCGCCGTTCGCCGCCAGCACGTCCTGCATCGCCCACTCGACGTCGCCCGTCTTGTTCATGAACGTCGGCTGGTTAATGACGTAGACCCGGGCGCGAGCGTCGGAATCCTTGCGCACAATCGCCACGCCGTCGACCACCACATCCTTGGTCACTTTCAGGTGAATGATCATGCCTTCGCGCACATCGTCAGAGGAAATTGCCTCCGGTAGCACCAGTTCGACCGAGGTGCCGTCGGGAACCTTGACCTGCACGAACTCAGGGCTGGGCGGCGGAGCATCGGGAGCCGCCACCGCGACGGGCGTGGGACCAGCCGCCTGCGAAGGCGCTTGGACCATCGCGACGATTACTTTGTCCGGAACGCCGGCAGCTTTAAGCTTCTGCAGGCCGTAAGCCGTGGTATCGAAGCTGGTCGGCGAGGCGTTGATCTTGGCGATGATGACCTCCGGGCTCATGCGCATGGCCTGCATGCCAATGACGTTTCTATTGGTCAGCGGAGCGACCACAGAGTGTTGAGTTGCGGCTTGTGCGTTGGTTAGGCCAAAGGGAGTCGCGGCCTGCGCCGCTGCCGGGCCGCCGCTAATGTCCGCAGCGCGGGCCCATCCGACTTTGCCATCGAGCGTGCGAATCTGCAGGTAATCGAAGTATTTCGCCAGCACTTCCACTTTCTCGCCGCAACGCAGCTTGCCCAGCTCTTCGAACTGGTCGGTATTTTTGTACAGCATCACGTAGGCGCCATAGGTGCCGCAGAAGGAAAAGGCCGGGGCCTGCGCGAAGACGGCGGAGGATGACGAAGCAAGAATAAGGACGGCGGCTGCATATCGCAGTTTCATGGCACTCAAGACCAGACGGTCGCGGCGAAATTCCGATCAACGAGCGGGCAGGCGCGACCAGACTAGTTTTGCTGGAAGGCGGGCTACGGCCAATAGTACTTGTGATGCTTTAGTAAAGGGCTCTGCTGGGCCGCTAAATTATTAGGCGGGCATGATTAGGTGGGCATGCGCAGGAAGAAATAGACCGCGAGGAAGCCGAAAATGGCGTCCGGCGCCCATCCCGCGAGTATGGGCGGCAACTGCCCGACGGAGCCCATCGCTTCAAACAACGCCGCGGTGGCCCAGTACACAATCGCGATGGCGATGGCTAGCGCCAAGCCACCAATCGCCCCGCGAGTGCCGACCAAAAAACCGAAAGGCGCCGCCAGGCACACAATGATCGCGGCAATCAGCGGGAAGGCAAATTTCTTCTGCCACTGGACTGAAAGCCGCGCGGTGTCGAATCCGGCATTGTGCAGGCTGACGATGTACTCGCCCAGTTGGCGCCAGTTCATCTGATACGACTGGCGCACTTCACGGCGGAAGTAGCTGGGCGGCTCCGAAATTTCGGGAAGCGATTCGACTTTGAACGGCGAGTAGCGGATTACCCGCTGGCCATCGAAATCGCGAATCCAGCCGCCGGTCAGGACCCAGGTGTTTTCGCTGGGCTCCCAGGTGGCGCGGGTGGCAAATACCCGGCGGCGCATCTGAAAAGTGGTCGGGTCCAGTTCAAAAACGCTCAGGCCACCGAACAGATTGCGGTCGGCATCGAACAGTTCGTAATTATAAATTTTGCCGCCCTCGCCGTAGATCCACTGGTGCGCCGGCTGGAAATAGGTCTGCGCCGGCCGGCCCTTGATCTGGTTGCGCAGCGCGTCCTGGCGCTGGTTGGCATAGGGCAGAAACGTATCGTCGAGCAGGAACATTCCGCCCGCGATCAGGCATCCGGCCAGCGCCAATGGCAGGACCAGACGATACAGGCTGATACCGCTCGCTTTGAACGCGATGACTTCATTATTCTTGGCCATCACCGCCAGGGTGACCAGCGTCGCGACCAAGGTAGCCAGCGGAGCAAGTTGGTAGACCATCAACGGCACCAGCTCGCGAAAATAATTCAACACCACGGAAACCGGGATGTGATTTTTCGAAATGTCGCCGAGCAAATCGAAAAGCGTAAATGCGTCAAAAATAAGAATGAAGCCGGCCAGCAGCACCAGGAAATAATAGAAAAATCCTTGCAGCAGATAGAAATCGATCAGCATGGGGAAAGAAACCGCGTCGCCCTCAACCGCCAACGCCGCGCGCGCAGCCACGCCGGACTTGGGCTCGTCCGCAGTAACTTTCGGTGACTTGCCGTTAGTGACGGCGATCGGGATCGGTGCGGCCTGCGATTCCAGCCGCTGGGCCGGCCGGCGCTTGCGGAACAGGGAATCGACCCAGGCGAAAAAACGATTCGGCTTGCGAACCTTTTCGATACGCCGCAGAAAAACGATTCCGAGCGCCAGCAGAACGAAGTTCGCTCCCCACACGCCCAGCCACGGCGAGACCGATCCCTGCTGGGCCATGTGCGTGCCGGTGACAAAAATAAAATAATATCCGCCGACCAAGACCAGCGTCAGCACCAGGCCCGCAGCGCGTCCTCCGCGGCGCGGTCGCACGCCAATGGGAACCCCGAGCAGCGCGAACAGCAAGCACGCCGCGGGAAAAGCGATTCGCCGTTGGAATTCCACGCGCGCGTCGCGCCAATTGGGGCCGCTATCGGCGCGCAATTGGCTCATCGAGCTCTCGGCGTTCGACAAAATCGTGCTTTTCGGCCCGATCGCGGCGGTAGAAAGATCGACCGGAATGTCGCTCTGGCCAAAAGTGGTTACGTTATAGTGCGTGGGTTCGTTGGGATCGTATTCGTGCTGGCTGCCCTGGCCCAGATGCAATTCAATTTGATTTTGCGTCGGGCCGTCAATGACCTGCGCGTCTTGCGCCAGCGTCACGCTGGTCGCCGACGCTGAACCGGATGACGCCAAGAACACGCCCTGCCATCTGGTGGCCGCCGCCTCCACATCCTGGACATATAATATGAAGTGCGGAAAGCGTTCGTCGAAGACCCGGGGTTGAATGGCGTAAGCCGCTTGCGACATCAGTACGCGTTGTTCCAGATTGCGCAGGGTGCGAACTGCGGCCGGGCTGATCCAGAAGGTCAGGATCATGGTACCGAATCCGCAAGCCAGCGCCACGACGCCAATCGGCAGCAGCAAGCGCCGTAGGCTGATTCCCGAAGCGTGCAGCGCGACGATTTCGCTGTCTGCCGAGAGCCGCCCCAGGCCAATAAGTACCCCGACCAACACGGCCATCGGCACGGTGAAAGCCAGTACCGGCGTGAGCGAGCAGAGAAAAATCAAAGTGACGGTGCCGACGCCGCCCGAGTGGCGGACCACCAGGTCCATCAGGCGCACCAGTTGCGGGACGAAAAATACGAAAGTGAAGACGGCCAGGCCCAGCAAGGCGTGCGAGGCTACTTCGCGGCCGATGTACTTATCGAGAAGGCGCATCGAGTTGAACGAGAAATTCTAGCACGGCGCGGGTTTTGATTCGGGCCATTCGCGTGGCCGCAGATTCCCCGGGGGCGGGTTTTTCGATTTGAGTCGCGTCAATCTGGTTCTCATCTGGCACATGCACCAGCCGCAGTATCGCGATCCGGCTTCCGGATCCTACCTGCTGCCGTGGACCCGCCTGCACGCCCTGAAAGACTACTGGGGCATGGTCAAAATCCTCGGCGAATTTCCCGGCATGCACGCCACCTACAATTTTGTTCCACTGCTGGCCGAGCAAATCGAAGAATACGCCAGCGGAAATTTCCGCGAGCCGTGGTTTGAGCTGGCCTTCGCCGCGGCCGACGTGCTGAGGCCGGAGCAAAAGCGCGAAATTCTCCAACGCGCTTTTCAAGTGAACGAAAATTTTGTGCAGCGCTGGCCGCGGTTCGCTGAATTGCAATCCCGCGTCGCAGCTGGCGGCGCCGAAGCCTGCATCGCGCAGTTCGACGTCCGCGATTGGCGCGATCTGCAGTTGCTCTCGCAACTGGCCTGGATGGACGAAGAATACATCGCCAAAGATCCGGTGGTGAATGCGCTGTCGGCGAAGGGCAAAGACTACACCGAGGCGGACAAGTCGGCGTTGAAAGACAAACAGCTCGAACTGATGGGCGCGGTCTTGCCCGAATATCGCCTCGCTGCCGAACGCGGCCAGATCGAGATTTCCACCACTCCTTATTACCATCCAATTCTTCCGCTACTTTGCGATACCGACGTGGCCAAGACTTCCAATCCCCACACCCCGCTGCCGCAGCCGCCGTTTCGCTATGCCGAAGACGCCCGCGAGCATCTGATGCGAGCGCGTGCGTTTCATCAGCGCGTGTTTGGTCAGCCGCCGACGGGATTGTGGCCGTCGGAAGGCTCGGTTTCCGATGCCTCGCTCGAAATTGCGATGGACCTCGGTTTCCAATGGTTCGCCACGGATGAAGGAGTGCTGGGCCGCACGCGCAACGTGGGTTTTCTGCGCGATCCGGCCGGCTATCCCGAAAATGGGCCGGACCTTTATACGCCGTGGAGACTCGAGCGCCAGGGGAAGTCGGCTTTCGGTTTTTTCCGTGACCATTACATTTCGGACTTGGTGGGATTCGTCTACAGCCGCATGGGCGCGGCGGCCGCCGCCGAAGATCTGCACCGCCGGATTCGAGCCATCGGCGACCGTGAGCCCTCCGGACGCACCGCGACCGTCAGCATTATTCTCGACGGCGAAAACGCCTGGGAGTATTACCCGAACAACGGAAGGGAATTCCTGCGCGAATTTTACCGGCGCATGCAAGATGACCCGGAAATCCACCCGATGACCGCCAGCGAAGCAATGGCCGCGAACGCCGACGCGCCGGTGATGACCTCGATTTTCCCGGCTTCGTGGATCAACGCGAATTTCGACGTCTGGATCGGCCATCGGGAAGACGTTCGCGCCTGGGATTTGCTGCGGAATGCGCGCGAAGCCTACGCCCGCGTTGCTGCCCGCGCCGGAACCAACGGCAAAAAGCCGGCGCCGAATCTCGAACGCGCCTTCGAAGCCGTCCTGGCCGCCGAAGGCAGCGACTGGAATTGGTGGTACGGCCCCGAACATGGCTCGGCCAACGACCGGGAATTCGACGAACTTTACCGCAAGCACCTCACAGAAATTTACTCAGCACTGGGCGAACCGGCTCCGGACGCACTGGCCCAACCGATCAAGCGGCCTCCCGAACATGGCAGGCGTGAAGCGCCCGAAACTCATCTGCAGGTCACGGTCGACGGCCGGGAATCGAGCTATTTCGAATGGCTAGGCTCCGGCCTGTACGTTACCGATCCCCGCAGCGGAACGATGCACGGCCGCCGTCGCGTGCTGGGGGAATTGCGCTTTGGATTCAGTGACACGCACTTTTTCCTGCGCGTCGATCCCGAACCCGCGACCATCGCCGAAATTCCGAATTTTCAATTGCGGGTCACCCTTTGGGATTCTCGTGAGACTCGCATCGCGGTCGAGGTCCAGGACGGAAAATTCAAGGGTTGCGTGGTCGAGCAGGGCGGAGCCTGCCTGCTGCACCCGGAAGCGCTGGTCACCGCAGGCTACGGAAAAATCATCGAAGTGGGCGTAGCCAAGGAAATGTTCGATCTGACCGCGCGCAAATCGCTGATGCTCGGCGTTGCGTTGTGGGAAGGTGGCCTGCCCATCGAAATATTGCCCATCGATGGTCTCCTCGACATTTCGATGGGCCTCGAAAATTTCGCCTGGGAACTTCAGTAATAAACTCTTCGGGGTCAGCTATCCGACCAGCCTCAGGTCCGTCCAACCTCCAGGAAATATCACTTGCAATAAGAAAGTGACGTAAAGCAGACTCTCTGCGTCGGGACTTGCGCAAAGTTTTCCGCGCTTTCGCGGCGCGATGGTATAACGCTTTCTAGTGGAGGCCGTTCATGTCTTTCCTGCGCGATTTGAAGATTGCCGTCAGATCCCTGTCACGAACGCCGGCGCTGTGGCTTGCCGTGGCGCTCACGCTGGCACTCGGCATCGGTGCTAACGCGGCCATGTTCAGCGTAGTGCGCGGCGTACTGCTCCGCCCGCTGGCCAATCGCGATGAAGACCGCCTCCTTTATATCCGCCAAAGCGCGCCCGGCTACGGCGACGAGAACAGCGCGTTCTCCGTTCCAGAAATTATGGACCTGGGCCGCGACCTCCACACCATCACCGAACTCGGCACATTCTCGCAAGTCGATTTCACCGTGATTGGCCTCGGCGAGCCGCGCGAAATTCGCGCCGGCGTGGTGGATGGCAACTACTTCAAGGTGATGGGCCTCAAGCCGGTGCTCGGCCGGCTGATCGGTCCCAACGACGATGGTCGTAACGCGCCCGGAGCCGTAGTTCTTACCTACCCCTTCTGGCGCAACGCGTTGCATTCCGATCCCAACGTGCTCGGCAAAACCCTTCAACTCGGCAGCTTCGAAGGCAGCCGCTCCGCGACGATTATCGGGGTGGTCGAGCCGTCGGTTCCGTATCCGGTAGAAACGGAATTTTTCGCGAACGTTGTAACCAGCCCGCACCACCTCTCGGCCACCATGGTGCAAGGCCGCACCCATCGCATGACCGAAATTTTCGCGCGTCTGGCACCCGCTGCGACGCTCGATACCGCGCGCAGCGAGGTCCGCGCCGTCTACGGCGGGATGACCAGCGCGCATCCGGAAACCTACACCGCGGCCGGGCACTACCGTGTCGACGTCTCGCGCATGCACGACCAGATCAACGAGAAAGCAAAAACGATCCTCTGGGTGCTGTTTGCCGCCGCGGGATTGCTGTTCGTCATCGCCTGCTCCAACGTAGCCAACTTGATTCTTGCTCGCAGTGTTCGCCGCGAATCGGAATTGGCCGTGCGCTCGGCGCTGGGCGCGACGCCCTGGGCCTTGCGGCGCGCGCTGCTCGCTGAAAGCCTGGTGTTGTGCGTCACCGGGGCCATCGCCGGACTGCTGATCGCCTGGCCGATGGTGGCCATCCTTTCACGCTATGCGTCGCGTTTCTCCGCGCGCGCGGAGGGGCTCACGCTAGACTCGAGCCTGGTCTGGATCGGAATCGCACTCGCACTGATCGCCGCGCTGTTTGTCGCCTTCGTGCCGCGCCTTCCGACTGGCGACGCCTCGAAGGGTAACCCGCTCACCAGCAGCGGCGTTCGCGTCGCCGGTGGCAGCACGCGTCGTCTGCGCCTCTTCGCCGTTACTCAGATCACCGCATCGTTCCTGCTTCTCGCCGGTGCCGGCGCGCTGATGAAGACGTTGCTCGTTCTGGAACAGACTCAAGCGCCTTACGACACCAAAAACGTCCTGGCCATCAACTTGCCAGTGATGAACTACGGCCGCACGCCGCAGCAGGTGGCACAGTTCTACCGCGACGCGCGCGCCCAGGTTGCCGCGTTGCCCGGCGTCGAAAAAGCATCCACCAGCTTCAGCGCACCGTGGCGTGACGCGCAGGGCCTCGGCATCGCGCTCACTTTTGCCATGGAAGGGCAGACCCCGCAGAACGGCGCCGACTTTCCCCGCGCGCGCAACAGCCA
>CAWIEL010000104.1:0-16578 GCA_963835025.1 uncultured Acidobacteriota bacterium | reverse complement strand
GCCCCGACGGTTCCCTTTCCAGCCTCGCTCCTAACGTTCGTTTAAATGAAAAAATTCGTCCTCACGCTCCTCCTCGGTGCCCTCGCTGCTTCGGGCGCCTCGGCCCAGATGCTCATCAACGGCGCCGGCGCCACGTTCCCCCAGCCGATCTACACCAAGTGGTTCGACGAGTACCAGAAGGTCGACCCCTCGGTCCGCTTCAACTACCAGGGCATCGGCTCCGGCGGCGGCCAGAAGCAGATCCTGGCCGAGACGGTCGACTTCGGCGCCTCGGACGGCCCGATGTCGGACGAGAACCTCGCCAAGGCCCCCCGCGCCCTCTGGCACCTCCCGACGGTCGCCGGCGCGGTCGTCGTCAGCTACAACCTCGCGGGCGACCCCGCAGCTCAAGCTCGACGGCCCGACGCTCGCCGGGATCTTCCTCGGCACGATCACCAAGTGGAATGACCCGGCGATCGCCGCCCAGAATCCCGGCGTGAAGCTGCCGGCGCACGGACATCGTCGTCGTCCACCGCTCGGACGGCAGCGGCACGACGCTTCATCTTCACCGACTACCTGAGCCATGTGAGCGCGGACTGGAAGTCGAAGGTCGGCAAGGGCACCGCCGTCAGCTGGCCCGTCGGCCTCGGCGGCAAGGGCAACGCCGGCGTCGCCGGCCAGATCAAGCAGTCCCCCGGCGCCATCGGCTACGTCGAGCTCGCCTACGCGCACCAGAACAAGCTGCCGTTCGCCGACGGCCTATTTTAAGCCGCAGGGACGCCGGCGCGTCTTCATCATCGACGGCGCGGACACCATGCGCTCGAACGACTCCGACGTGTTCCTGAAAATTCTGGAAGAGCCGCCGGAATCGGCGACGCTGATTCTGCTGGCTCCGACGCCCGATTCCCTGCGGCAGACTATTCGTTCGCGGTGCCTGCAATTCCATCTCGCGCCGGTGGCCACCGAACAAATTGAGGAATTCCTGAAGACGCGCACGGACAAGAAGCCAGCCGAACGCAAGCTGGCGGCGCAACTGGCCTGCGGCAGCCCGGGCGCGGCACTGGCCATGAACCTGGAAGAATCGGCGCGGCTGCGGCGCACCATTTTGAAGCTGGTGGAGCAGGCCGTCCGGGGCGGAAAATCTTCGGAACTTTTTGCGGCGACCGCGCAATTATCTAAACAAGAGAAAGAATCGTTTGAAAGCATCCTGACGCTGCTTTATAGTCTGCTTACAGACCTTCTCGAACTTTCCCAGGGGCCCAAGAACCGTTTCAGTCGAAACCCCGATCTGCAGCCTGAACTCGAATCACTAAGCCGGCAGGTCAATTTCGAATGGGTGGTGCAAGCCACGCAAGGATTGGACCAGCTGGAGTCCCGGTTGCGGCGCAACATCAGCCGCCAACTGGGGTTGGATGCACTGCTGGTTTCGTACAGTCATCACTAAATCGCTTTTCCTGGCTCGCCGTTTCACCGATTTGAACCATTTGAACTTTCTTTCAATTAACTGCAACCCAAACACTACTCGGACAGTCTTAACAGATATACGCAATACCCGAGGGAGCCTTTTATGGTGAATCGTAAACTTTTTCGGCCTACTCTTACCGATGTGAAGGAACAGCAATTCCCGGCGCCGCGCACGGCTGCGGCGCCGCAAGCGGTGCCGCAGAGAAAGAAGCCCGCGCCTCCCGAGCAGACGCACGCGGAGAATTTTTACTTCGTGAAGCAGATGCAGAGCCGGGCTCCGGTGGCGGTGGTGCTGACCGATGGTGAAGTCGTGCGTGGCAGCGTGGAATGGTACGACCGTGATTGCATCAAACTAACCCGCATCGGCAGCCCTAACCTTCTGCTGTATAAGCACGTCATCAAGTACATATATAAGGATGGCGAAGATGCCGCGCAGGGCGGGAGCAATGGTTCGGGTTCGAATGGGCATGGCTCGAACGGGTCGAACGGCGACGGGCATCACGACGAAGAGTAGTTTCTGGATCTCTCCTAGTGGCTTTGAAACCTTAAAATTCTAGTTCTCAGTTGCGGTGGTGGTGCGCCCGGGGAACGGTCCCACAAAGAAGGTCATCAGCGCTTTCGCGACGAGCAGCTTGGGCGTGGTGTCGTTGGTGACGTCGCAATCCACTACCGCCAGGTGCCGGCCGATGCGAACCACCCGCGCGTCGGCAGTCAGGCGGCCCCGGCCCACTCCTTCCAGGTAATTAATTTTCATTTCGACTGTGGCTACGCGAGTGCCCAGGGGGCAGGCCATAAAGCTGGCCAGGCCTCCGGCGGTGTCGGCGAGTGCGGCCAGCACGCCGCCGTGAACGACTCCGTGAATTTGCAGGTGGCGGGCGTCGATCTTCATGCCGAGGATAACCCGGCCGCGGGTGGCCTTGACCAATTTGAAACCTAGCTGGCGGCCGGTGCTGTTTGCGGCGAGGCGGCGGCGCAGGTGCGCGGCTACTTGGCGCTCGTCGGCCTTCTTCAGGGTGCCGGGTTGGGGTTTCAGTTTGGGCATTTAGTGGACCCCGGCGGTACTAGGCTGCACTTTGGGTAAAGTCGTCGCATCGGGAATGGGGTTGGCTTCGTCTAAGTATCCACCGGGCGGCTTGCTTCACCGCACCGCGACGAATCTCAGCCGGGCCAGAACGTATCACCCCAGAAGCCGAAGGCGCAAGCGAGGGTCATTGGCAAGCTTACAGGCGCCGGGTCACCGCAGATTTTGCGCGGGCGGCGCGGGGCTGTTAGAGTTTTGAGGCCACGAGGTCCCATGAAAATTGGCATTACGTGCTATCCCACATATGGCGGGTCGGGAGTGGTTGCGACCGAGCTGGGCATTGAGCTGGCGGCGCGCGGGCACGAGATTCATTTCATCAGTTACGCCATGCCGATCCGGCTAACTTCGCATCTGGACCGAATCTATTTTCACGAAGTGGAAGTGACGGCCTATCCGTTGTTTGACCATCCGCCGTACACCCTGGCGCTGGCTACCAAAATGATAGAAGTCGCGACGGAGGTGCAGCTGGATTTGCTGCACGTACACTACGCGATTCCGCACTCGGTGAGCGCTTTGCTGGCGCGGATGATGGCTGCACCGAAGCGGCTGCCTTTTATTACCACGCTGCACGGGACGGACATTACGGTGGTCGGTAACGACCGCAGTTATTTGCCGATTACGAAGTTTTCGATCGAGCAGAGCGACGGCGTCACGTCCATTTCCGAATTCCTGCGCGAGCAGACTTTGCGCGAATTCGAAATCAAGCGGCCGATTGAGGTGATCCCCAACTTCGTGAATTGCGATCTGTACAAGCGCTGCGAAGATCAGTCGGCGCGCCGCAAATGGGCCAAGAACGATGAGCCGATCATCATGCACCTTTCGAATTTTCGTCCGGTGAAGCGGGTGACCGACGTGGTGGAGATTTTCGCCAAGGTGCGCGAAAAAATTCCAGCCAAGCTGGTGATGATGGGCGATGGGCCGGACCGTGGCGCGGCCGAATACATCGTGCGCAAGAAAAATTTGTCGAAGGACGTTTTTTTCATGGGCAAGCAGGACAAAGTGCAGGAAAAATTGGGGCTGGCCGATTTATTTCTGCTGCCCAGCGAAGTGGAATCGTTCGGCCTGGCGGCGCTGGAGGCGATGGCTTCGGAAGTTCCGGTGATCGCCACCAACGTCGGCGGTCTGCCGGAGGTGGTGAGCCACGGCGTGGACGGCTACTTGATTCCGGTGCGCGATGTGGAAGCTGGCGCGAAATTCGCGCTGGAGATTCTGACGCGTCCGGACCGCGGGCGCGAGATGGGCAAGCTGGCGCGCATCAATGCCAAGGCGCGGTATTGCGCGAACGACGTGATTCCGATGTACGAACGCTATTATCAGAAGGTTTTGGCTGAGGCGGACAGCAAGGGGCCGCACCTTTAGAAGATGCTGCGTTTTGGTACCGCGTGAAATTTAGCGGTCGACGAACGGTACGGGCTGTACGGTTTGCAAGATCTTGTTGATGTCGTCCTGGGTGATTTTTCCGGTGGCGCCGGGCGTGGTGGAAAGCATGAAGCGGAACTGGTGCCCGCGATCGTCGAAGGCCCGCACCGCAACTGGCGCTCCCTTAGCCGGATCTCCGAACTGAAATCCTCGAATCGTACTCCAGTCGAAAGAATAAAATCCTGTTTCCGGCGAAAGGTCGGGGCCGAAGGAAAGCTTCCAGAGCAGCAGCGCGTTCAGGCGCATGGCTTCGCGCGCGTCCATGAAGGGCGAAAGCTGCGCGGGTGAAGAGTTGTAGATATCGCGATAGAGCGCGAAATTCGAATCGATGGGCTTATCTGCGAATACGTTCGAGAATTTCTGATATTCGAGTGGATTGGAGTTCTGAATCACCCGCAGGGTATCGAGCTGCGCTTCGGGATCGAAGAAGACCAGCACCTGCCCAGTATCGTAATGAAAAGCCACATTGGTTTCGGTGGGCACCGGTTTGGGATTTCCGGGCCATGGCGCGTTGACTTCGAAATCGAAAGCATTCAGTTGGGGTCCGGCAGCGACGGGTGGCGGAGTGGGCAGCGCCTGCGGCACGACGTTCAACCACGGCGTCTGCGAAGCCCACATTTTTCCTTCCACCCAGGTCAGAGTCTGCAAACCAAATTTTACGGTGAAAATGGCGACGACGATGGCCAGTGCGGCTAAAGCGATGGCGGCGGTGGAACCGCCCTTCTCGGCGTCGTCATCGGTCATGACTCGGATTGCGCTCATAGGTTTTCGCCGCTGATTCTACGACATTCCTCGGCCTTTGCGGCTGGAATGGATGTGGGATGCAGGGATGGCCCGGCGGGTTGATTCGCTCGATGCGATTAAATCGCTGCGTGCTTCGTCAGCCGGTCTAGCCCGGCAGCAGTTTCTTCACCCGACCGCGCAACTTGATCAGGCCGCGGGCGGCGGTCGGCGGCAGATGCTGGAATTCCTGGAAGAGCGTGTCCATGCCGGCGATGAATTCGAGCATCTCGTTGATGCGCTGGCGGGCATAGGCTTCGGAAGGGCCGGCCTTCCCTGCTTCGGCGATACATTCGCCGAGGACGCGGATGGTGGGGTCGATCTCGCGCTTCTTGCGCTCGTCCAGGATCACCCGGAACATCTCCCAGATGTCCTTCATCGATTCGAAATGCTGGCGGCGGTCGCCCAGAATCGGCGCCACACGCACGATGCGCCAGCCTTGGAGTTCGCGCAGGCTGGTGCTGACGTTGGAGCGAGCGACGGCCAGGGTGTCGGCAATTTCGTCGGCGGGCATGGGGCGCTGCGACAAGTAGAGGAGCGCGTGAATCTGCGCGACGGTGCGGTTGACGCCCCAGCGGGTGCCCATCTCGCCCCAGTGCAGGATGAACTTCTGGGCGACGGGGGAAAGGGCGGGTTTGGAGGATTGGGGAACTTCGTTGGCTTCTAGTGTTTCAGTCATGACTGAATATACTGTAGTTTAAGGCGGCTTGTCTAGGGCCACCGACGTCGTAAACGCCGCCCGCCTATCGGCCGTGAGATCCACCTCCACCACCCCCGCTGCTTCCTCCTCCACTGTGGCCGCCGCCACTTCCACCGCTGCTGCCCCCGCTCCCGCCGCCGTGCGCACCTCCGCTGCCGCCGCCGTGGAAACCTCCGGCTCCGCCGCTTCCGGAGAATCCACTGCTGTGAAAGCTGCTTCCGCCAGACGAGCGGAAGGAACGGCCGTCGGTTCCGCGAGTGAGGTCGCCGTGAGAATTAAAGCTGGCGAGTGTCACCGGACGGGAGGCGTGCCCGAGCGCAGCGCCCCCGCCAACGAATTTGCCGTTGGAGTAGTTGTAGATGGCCTTGATCGAAGAACCGCTAGCGATAGCTTCCTTCGCGCCGTTCACCCCGGTCGCGTGCGTGGGCCCGGACAAAAGACGCGCCTGAATTTCCGGGGCGGTGGATTTGGCGAATATGGGCAACGACGAGTTGCGAATGGCCTTTGGCGCTTCGATCTCGCGGGCCTGCTCAGTCGCCAGATTGAAGCTGACGTGTTCGGCATGTTCAATGCCGGTATGGGATTTTGCAGAACCGATGGCGAAGTAGCCGTTCTTCAGATTTGCCGGCGTTCTGCCTCGAAGGTCCCCTGGGTGGACCGGTACAACTCCGGTTTTGTGGCCGACCTTGATCCAGTGAGCAGGCGGGCAGCGATGGCGCCGCACTACGACTCGAAGGTGGCCGGTTCGAACCCACGCGCCATAGTGACAAACGGGAGCCGACCAGCCGCGGCTCAGTTGCCAGTCGTAGGAGCTTTGAACCAGAGCATCCCGGCCGACGCGCGAATTTCCCGGGATGTCAGTGGTGGTCCAAATAGGAAACGGGCAGTTCGAGAGCAGCGTGCGAAACGGAAGGGTATTTGGTGGAACGGTCGCAGATGGCTGCGACGGCGCTGGCGCTGGGGTCGCCGTTTTTTGCTGGTATGAGCCGTAGTCCAACGTCGCGTTGCTGAGATGTGCCGCGCTTGGCGTCGATGCACGATCACCGGCAACGTAGGAGGCCAGGATCAAATTCGGGGCGTCTGCGGTGCGAGCGCGTGAGGCCTCGCTTACCGCCGCCCGCATCTGGGAATCTGGCGGGAGAATGCTGTTCGGCTCCCAACACATTCCGTAGGGCGGACACGGCGAGAACTTGCCGTCCTCGTACATGTCGATCAAACCCAAAATCGGCAATTCGAGACCGGACGCCTTCAGCGCCGCTTTCATTTCGAGGGTTCGTGCGGCGAAGCGCGTGTCGACCCAAACATCGAACTCACTGGGTGGCTTGATGGGATCGAATTTGTCGAGGCGAGGTAGCGCTCCGGTTTGGTAGGTAACCGTGTCGTTTTTCGCGGCGTGCAAGGTATCCAAACCGTTGCGAGTGAAATCGAAGCCGGGATCTTCTTTGGGGGTGATGGACGCTCCATTCAGGTAGCTATCGATGCGCACGTAGGATTGCTCGGGCGAATGCATGCTGAACGATTGCACCGGCGTGGCGATCTCGAATATTTCGCCCACCTCGGTTTGCGCGGAAACGGCGGCAGAACCTGAAAACAGTGCGAGTCGCGTTTCCAAAAGGCCGTTGTTCTCGGTGGCCACGCCGAAGAGTAGAACGGAATTCTCCGCCAAGTACAGAACAGCGCCATGTTCGAATTCGATCTCAGCGCGGCCGTCGCCTGTCGCCAGCGTAAAACCCTGTTCGATCGGCATATTCAACGCTGCGACTTCCCATGGCTTCTTCAGATCTGGCTCGTAGTTGCTGCCGCGATTGAAACGCACGTCGCCCTGCAGGTAACTGACCCGCATGAGTTGTAGTTGGGTGGTTGGGTCGTAGTCGTAATCGATCGGTTGCGAAACCAGGGCAGTCTGAGCTGATGTTACAACCGGAAGAAACAGTGTTGCTGATGCCAGAAGCAAAGCGCCTGCGAGCTGGGGAACTCTCATGTGCCCCTCCGTACGGCTGGGTCAGGGTCTGGGTGTGTGACGAAAGGACTGAAGGATAGGTTTCATCGAACGTGATGCGTTGATAACTGGCGGCGGAGCAGGATGGCGTCGGCTAGCAGCCAGCAGGCGGCGACCAGGACCAGGTTGAAGAAATTGCCACCCCAGGCGGCGTGGTCGCGCGGGTCGGCCAGGATGAATTGGGGGAGGGCTAGAAAATTGAAGACCAGGAACATGGTGGCTAGGAGGCGGGCGGCTACCACGTCCTGAATTTTGGTGAGGATGGCTAGGCCGGCCAAGACGAAACAAATCCCGGTGAAGCCGGCCCAGAAGGCTTGGCTGGGCGGCAACCACTTCGGAACATAAACCAGTACGTCATTCATAGCGACCAAATGATAGAGGCCGAAATCGATGGAGCAGAGGGCGATGATCCAGCGCGCGATGAGGACGGTCCGCGGCCAGGAAGATTCGGACGCTGGAGGCGTTTCGCGCATCGCGGAGTAGACGAGGGCGGCTCCGGCTACAGCGACTAGTTCGATGCCGACGCCGGACAGGAGGCCGATGACGAGGGGAACGTGAAAGCCCAGCGCGTGTGGCGCGGTGTAGAGGCGCGGCAACCAGAATATGCCGAAGATGAAATAGATGACGGCGAGCGCCGTGGCTCCGGCGCGAGCGCTACGCCGCAGGAGCATGGCCAAGCCGCCGGCGACCATCACGGCGGCGGTGAGAAAAGCCAGGAGCGTAACGCCGGGGATGTGGTCGCCGAAGCTTTGAATGGGCTGGTGGGCGCGTTCGAAATCGTGCCAGATGAAATCGGTTACGCCCGAGGCGGCGGAGGCCAAGCCGAATAGCGCGGCGGCTCCGCGCATTTGGCGCCAGCGGGCGTGGATGTTGGTATCAGGAATCATCAGTTGCCTCGATTTCCGCGCTGGTGGTGCTTAGGGCTGCAGTGGTGGTTGGTGGCGAGAGTAAATGCGGGGCTGCGATGTGTCAACGGGTGTTGTGGCGCTGGGCTACGGGAATGTGGCCAGGGGTTCGGCGGTGGCTACTTCGGGGATTTCGATGTGGATTTGGGTGCCGTCGCCTTCGCGGCTGCGGATGTCCATTTTGAATTGGTCGCCGTAGAGCAGGCGCAGGCGTTCGTGGACGTTGCTGATGCCGATTCCGCCGCCGTAAACTTCGGCCAGGCGTTCCGGCGTGATGCCCATGCCGTTGTCCTCGATTTCGATCAGCAGGCGGCCGTTGTGGTTGCGCGCGCGCAGATGGATCTGCCCACCTTCGAGCCGCGGCGCGAGGCCGTGCTTGATGGAATTTTCGACCATGGGTTGCAGTAACATGCTGGGGACGAAGCTTTCCAGAGCGTCTTCGTCGACCTCTTTGAAAATTTGCAGCTTGTCGCGGCCGAAGCGAATCACTTCGATATCGAGGTAGTCGTCGATGAAGGCGAGTTCTTCGCGGAGCGGGACGAATGTTTCGTGCTTGCGCAGCAGGCGCCGGAGAATGTTGGAAAGTTTTAGCACGACACCACGGGCCATATCCGGATCGAAACGAATCAACGAAGAAACGGTGTTCAGCGTATTGAAAAGGAAATGCGGATTGATCTGGCTGGTCAGCGCGTCCATGCGCGCTTTCAGCAGCAGCTGCTGATTCTGCTCCAGGTTCATTTCGATGCGGGTGTTGTTCCAGATTTTGATGGCCATGGCCACGCTCATCATCGAGGACATGACCACCAGTAGCGCGTAACCCCAGTTGCTGGGATGCCAGCTGAAGAGCCAGTGGGCGGGAACGGCGTCGGCCAGTTCGATCTGCCCCACGGTGAGCGCGACGCAAGTAAACAACGGCAGCATGGCCCAGTTGCCTTTGCGGTAGCGAATCAGCTTCCAGATCCACTCCGGAATGCTGACGAAAAGAAACGGCCCAAAATGCCAGACGTCTTCTTTTTCCGGCATCACTTCGCGGACGGTGCCGGCGATCAATCCAACCAGCGCGGCCATGGGACTGGCGAGCCACTCATGATCGCCAAAGGCCGGCAGGCTGATCAACGAGCCGCCCAGCAGGCCGACGATGCGGCCGCCAATCAGTCCCATCAGAAACGAGCCTTCCAGGGTCAAATCGAAAAAGCGGTAGCCACCGAACAGGCGCAGGAATACGCCGATAGCCAACGGCGGCGTAAGGAAAAGCAACAGCATGACTTTTTGGTCGGAATCGCGAATTTCGGTGAATAGAAGATTACGGAACGACCGAAAGCGGACCAGCAGAGCGGCCAGCGCCGAGGCAAATCCGACTTTCAAAATCATGGCAAAGAGCAGGTCTTTACCGGAAAGAAATGGTCCCATAGGGCGTGCGCGCCGTTTACGGGCCGCTGGCAGCTACGTTAGCCAAACGCGCTGGGGATGTCCAGAAACATGACGGCGCTTCGTGCCGTGTGATGATTCTATTTTGCGCCGAAGAACAGATAGTCGGCGGAATAGGCCACGCGGATTTCCTGGCCCGCGTGCGCTGCATCGCAACCGCTGGCCGGGGATTTGCCGCCTTTGGTGTTCAGGCGCTGAATGTAATTGGCGCGTTCGAGGACGCCTTTGCCTTCGTGGCTGACCACGTTGACGAGCAGCCAGGGGATGGACGCGGCGTCGGGCGATGGGACATTGGCGGCGGCTTTGCCCACGACTTTGCTGCCGTCGCTCGATTCCCACGAAGGCCCGGCGTAGTGCTTGCCGAAAAGCGCGCCGTCTTTGAAGAGCTGGGCGTCGGGGGCTTTCAGCGTCCAGGCGGGCGGAGTGGCGTCGGCTTTGCAGACGTAGACTTGGTCGCCCTTACCCTGCAGCTTCAAGAAAAGTTCCTGCCCGGCGGGCGGTTGGAGTTGCGGCGGGGCCTCTTGCGCGCGGGTCGGGGTGCAGAGGGCCATGGAGATTGCGGCGAGGGTGAGAAAATTCGCGGCGACGCGGGCGAAGGAATCAGCGAATCTGCACGTGTGCTGCGGCATCAAAGAGGTACTCCTGGACGCGGCCTTCTTTTGGCTTGGTTCGCGTCACTGGAACTGTACCCATGATAAGCCCGAAACGGTCGCTGTCGTTCACCCTGCTGCGCAGCAAGTTTGGCGCCCCTGCTATACTGAATCATTCGATGAAACGAAAATCCACTGCCAAAAAGAATCAGCGTGTGCGCGTGGTGGCCGGAGCTTCGCTGCCGACCAGCTTCGGAAATTTCCGCATTTTCGGAATCGAAGGCAAACCTGGCGAAGAAGCCGTAGCGATCCAGCACGGAAAAATCGGCGGCAAAAAAGTGCCGCTGGTGCGCGTTCATTCGCAATGCCTGACCGGTGATGTTTTTACTTCGCAACGCTGCGACTGCCGCGCGCAGCTGGAATTTTCGCTGAGAAAAATTGCCAAGGAGCCTGCCGGCGTGTTGCTCTATCTGCCGCAGGAAGGCCGCGGAATCGGCTTGATCAATAAATTGAAAGCGTATCAGTTGCAGGACGCGGGACTGGACACGGTCGAGGCCAATCGCCAGCTGGGTTTCGCCGATGACGCGCGTGATTACGAATTTGCCGCCGAGGCCCTGAAGGCTTTGGGGGTGGGCTCGCTGCGGCTGCTCTCGAATAATCCGGATAAGGTCGCGCAGCTGGAGCAAAGCGGTATTCGCGTGGTGGAGAGAATTCCCTGCCGCCCGCGGACCAGTCACCATTCGAAATCGTATTTGAAGACCAAGCAGGAAAAGATGGGGCACCTGCTGCCCGATCTGTAATCCGTTCGCACATCTCGTTTCTCGACTTTTTCTCCTTCGCTGTGAAAATTCTGCTTGACGAATTCCTGGGTCCGTACAATACTAAACCATATGGTTAACCATTCTAGCGGCCTGGATGCCACCTTTGCCGCTCTTTCCGATGCTACCCGCCGGGGAATTCTCGCGCGGCTGGCGTCCGGCGAAGCTTCGGTGTCCGAACTGGCCGCGCCTTACGATATGTCGCTGCCGGCGGTGTCCAAACATTTGCGCGTGCTGGAATCGGCGGGGCTCGTTACCCGCAACAAAGAAGGACGGGTGCAGCGTTGCCGCCTGGACCCGGCGCCAATGCGCAGCGCGGCGGATTGGATCGAGCATTACCGGCGTTTCTGGGAGGCGCAGCTCGATTCGCTGCACCAATTTCTGCAAGAATCTTCGAGTAAGGAGCAGCAGACATGGCCGAAGCGAAAAAAATCACGCCGCCGGTAGCTTTGCGGCTGCGGCGCACGTTTCCCTTTTCGCGGGAACGGGTGTTCGCGGCGTTTGCCAGGCAAAAACAAATGGACCAGTGGATGTGCCGCGACGCCAAGAACCATGAAATCAAATACCTGAAATTCGACTTCCGCGTGGGCGGCGGGTTCGAACTGGAAATTCACGTGCCCAACGGCGAGATCTACGCCATGCACTGTGACTACCTGGAAATTGTGAAGCCGGAGAAAATCAAGTTCAGCTGGAGTTACGAGCGCGTCGGCGCTGACGGAAAACGCTTTGATGACAGCCTGGAAGGAACCTTGGTAACTTTCGAATTTCACGACCGGGACGGTGCGACCGAAGTTGTTTTGACCCACGAATTGCTGCTGAACGAGCAGGAGTTCAAGAACCACAAGCAGGGATGGGCGGGGTGCCTGGACAAACTCGGCGAGTTGCTGGCGTCTGCATAACGTTTTCGTTTCTAGTGAGGAGGTGAGTCATGAGAATTTCCGTAGCGGTTCTGATCATCGCGTCGGCGTTCCTGGCAGGTCCGGCGAAATCGCAGGCCCCGGAGAAGCCGCCGGTGAAATCCAACGAAGGCTTCGACCGGCTGAAAACTCTGGTGGGCGAATGGACTTCGGTGGACGAAGAAGGTAAGGCTTTCACCAGCACGTTCCGGCTGGTTTCGAATGGGACCGCGCTGGAGGAGACGTTTCAAACCGCGAAAGACAATCAGATGGTGACGCTGTATACGCCGGACGGCAATCGCGTGGCGTTGACCCATTACTGCTCCGCGGGCAATCAGCCGCGGATGGAATCTCCGGCGATCACCGGCGCGACCGATGAATTTGTTTTTGCGTTCACTGGCGCGACGAATCTAGCCAGCCCCGAAGATTCGCACATGCATCGCATGGTGCTGCAAATCGACGACGCCGATCATTTCAGCGAGACCTGGACCAATAGAGCCAAGGGACACGACACCAAGCAGACTTTCGAGTTTGTGAGGAAGAAGTAGCCCGGGACCGCAGCGGGTGGGCCTGCGCGACAGCCTGCGGAAACTAGCCGCCGCCGACGAAGTGCACGATCTCGAATGAATCGCCGTCCGCGACGACGGTATCTTGCCAGGCCGTGCGCGAACAAATATCGCGGTTGCGCTCGATCGCGACTCGCTTGCCCGCCATCCCCAGGCGATCAAGCAGTGTGCTGACGTTCAGACCTTGCGGAATTTCGCGAGCTTCCCCGTTGATCGTGATCTTCAATACTTTCGTGGCGTTGGTCATTTTGTTTCGGCCGTCAACATTATAGCTAAATCTATTGTGGTTTAACTTCGGCCGGCTTTTCACGGGTCCGCATGGAAAAGCGAATTTCGTCTTTACCGGCGTCGGCTTTGGCTTGGATCACCAGAGCCAAGTCGCCCTTGCCCAACGGCGGCAGCGGGAACTGGATTTTCACGCGTCCTTGCTCGTCGCTCTGGGCCGAGTGTTTTCCATCGCGCAGCGCGCCTTCGATGGTGGCATCGACCTGCGCACCCGGCTGCGGCTGCTTGTCTGTTTTGCGCGAAACTTCGAGTTCGAGCGAAACTTTCCCGGCGCTGAGCCAGGAACCGGGATTCAGCAGCTGAATCTGAATCGCGGCGTCGCGCACGGCCTGGGCTCCGGCGTTCGCGGCGGCCAATTCCCCATCCAGCGCACCCGAACGCACCGATTCGATCACCGCGCGATGCTGGACTTCTACCAATTTGCGAATTTCTTCGGCGCTAGGCACGGATTCCACGGAATTTCCGTCGACCGCGCCGTAGTTCGAGGACTTGCGATGCAGGATTCGCCCGGTGTGGTACACCACGGTATCAATGACCGGGTGGGCCGGGCCACGATCCTCGGTCTGGACGTGGAAAACGTGCTCGCCGACCTTGATGTCCGTGTTAAATCCGGAACTCATAGCCGCAGTTACCTTCTCGGAAAAGCGACGAAACGAAAAGTTTGAATAAAAAAAAATCTAATCGACGCGAGAGTTCATTTGACCCTTCGCGTTTGCATCGCTATTATACCAGTGCGCCGAACATGGTTCCCAACTACCTAGACAGTTATGGTCCGCTGTTGCTGATGTTTATACTCGCCTGCGGCATGGCGGGAGCCCTGCTGGTTCTCTCCACGCTGGTCGGCAAACACAAGCGCACGCGCGAGAAAGATCAGCCCTACGAATGCGGTATTCGCCCCACCGGCGATGCTCGCGAACCGGTCCACGTCCAATTCTACATGGTGGCTTTGCTCTTTATTCTCTTCGACATCGAAGCGATTTTCTTGTACCCCTGGGCCTTGGTTTACAGCGACTTAAAGGTCTTCGGGTTCGTGGAGATGGTGCTGTACATCGCCATTTTGCTGGCCGGATACGTTTATTTGTGGAAGAAGGGCGCCCTGGACTGGAGCGTATAGTCCGCGCCTTGGAGATATAAAAGCATCGTGGAAGCTCAGGAAACCGATAAGAACCCAGTGGTAAAGAAGTTGCGAGACTGGGATCCGAAATCCGTCGCCGAAGTGATCGAATCGCGCGGCGAGACGACTGTTGTAGTACCCCGCGAATTGCTGCGCCCGGCCTGCGAATATCTCTCGACCGAGCCTTCCCTAAGGTTTTCGCTGCTGGCGGATATTACGCCGACCGACCGGTTTCCGATGGAGCCGCGTTTCGAGATTAATTATCACCTGGTGTCGATGGATCGCCGCGAGCGCATCCGGCTGAAGGTCCGCTTGGCGGGCAATGATCCGGTGATTCCTTCGGTGACGCCGGTGTGGACCACCGCCAACTGGCACGAACGCGAAGCCTGGGACCTTTTTGGCATTCGTTTCGAAGGACACCCTGACCTGCGCCGCATCTTGATGCCCGACGATTGGGAAGGCCATCCGCTGCGCCGGGATTACCCAACCGAAGGATACCGATGACCACCACTGTCGAGACCGCCATTGGCCCGGCACAGACCATGGTCCTTAATATGGGCCCGCAGCACCCTTCGACCCACGGGGTGTTGCGCGTAATTCTGGAGATGGACGGCGAAATCGTCGTCAAAGCTCAGCCGGTCATCGGCTATCTGCACACGGGAATCGAAAAATCCTGCGAGTCGAAGACTTATTCGCAGATTGTGACCCTGACCGACCGCATCGATTATCTGGCGCCGCTTTCGAATAATCTGGGCTATTGCCTGGCGGTGGAAAAGATTCTGGGCGTCGAAGTTCCGAAGCGCGCGCAATACATTCGCGTGCTGCTGGCGGAATTGACCCGCTGCGCTTCGCACTTGGTCTGGCTAGGCACCCACGCCATTGACCTCGGCGCGATGACCGTTTTCCTCTACAGCTTCCGCGAACGCGAAGAAATCCTGAAGATTTTCGAATATTTGTCCGGCCAGCGGATGATGACCAGCTATTTCCGTCCCGGCGGACTGGCACTGGAGCCGCCCGCGGACTGGCTGGATCGCGTAAAACGCGTGGTCAACAATCTTCCCGGCCACATCGACGAATACGAAGACCTGCTGACTAAGAATAAAATCTGGCTGGGACGTACCGTCGGAGTTGGCTTGCTGAGCGCGACCGATGCGATTGCGCTGGGCTGCACCGGGCCGCTGCTGCGCGCCAGCGGCGTGAATTACGACGTGCGCAAGGCTTTCCCCTACTCCAGCTACGACGAATTTGATTTCAACGTGCAGACCCAGACCGCCGGCGATTGCTACGCACGCTATCAGGTGCGGGTGGCGGAAATTCGCGAAAGCATCAAGATCGTCAAGCAGGCCATGGAGCGCATTCCGGCCGAAGGGCCGTTCCGCGCCGAGCTGCCGGGCATCATCGCTCCTTCGCGCGAGGAAATGAAAACCTCGATCGAAGGCCTGATTTACCATTTCAAGATTTTCACCGAAGGATTCACGCCGCCGGCGGGCGAGGTTTATCAGGCCATCGAATCGCCGCGCGGAGAACTGGGCGTTTTCGTCAAGAGCGACGGTTCGGCGCATCCGGTGCGGGTGAAATTCCGCACGCCGTCGTTCGTGAACTTGCAATCTTTGCCAGCGCTGTGCGAAGGGCGGATGATCGCCGACGTGGTGGCCTGCATCGGGACAACTGATATTGTGTTGGGCGAAGTCGATCGCTAGACAATCTTTTCAGCCTTAAAAGCAAAAAGGGATTTATGCAACTGCCTCCAGCTCTGGAAGAGAAGTTTAAAACTCTGATCAGCCGCTATCCTCCGGCGCAGAAGCGCTCGGCGCTGATTCCGATGATGATGTACGCGCAGGATTATTTCCCGGCGCTGACCGATGAGCTGCTGCAGGATATCGCCGTCCGCCTGGATCTGAACATGACCCAGGTGACCGAAACCCTTTCCTACTATTCGATGTTGCGGCGCAAGCCGGTCGGCCGCAATCACGTGCAGGTTTGCACCAACATTTCCTGCATGCTGCGCGGCGGGAACGAACTCTACGCCCACGTGCAGAAGCGGCTGGGCATCGGCAATCGCGAAGTTTCAGCCTCTGGAACGTTTTCGCTGGAAGAAGTGGAATGTATCGGGGCCTGCACCGGCGCTCCGGCCATTCAGGTGAATTTTGATTACTTCGAGAACCTGGACAACGACAAAGTCGACGTAATTTTCGAGCAGATTCAGGACGGCAAGAAGCCCAAGCCGGTCCCGGTAATTTCCGGCGCGATCCACGAACGCAATCCGAATGAGGTTGTCGTCATTAGCCAGCGCTTCGGGATTCCCAATTCGCGCTCGATCGACGTTTATCTGCAGAACGACGGCTACAAAGCTCTCGGAAAGGCGTTGAAGCAGATGACGCCCGAATCGATCATCGACGAAGTAAAGAAATCCAGCCTGCGAGGCCGCGGCGGCGCCGGATTCCCCACCGGGATGAAGTGGAGCTTCGTTCCCAAGGGACAATCCCAAACCGAAATACGTGCTCTGTAACGCGGACGAAAGCGAGCCGGGAACTTCCAAGGATCGCCCGCTGCT
>CAWIEL010000103.1:0-8974 GCA_963835025.1 uncultured Acidobacteriota bacterium | reverse complement strand
ACTCATTGCTTTTCGCTTCTGCGAGAGAGAAGGCGCGCTCCTCGAAACGGAGCCTTGCCTTGGCGGCGAGATCGATCACGACGAGGCGCGTGATGCCGTTCAAAATATCGTGATCGGCCTTTCTCGTGACGATGGCGCCGCCCTATGTTACGATCCAGGCATTGCTGGAGGTGCCTTCCGTGACGAATCCGTCGTCATCGACCTGCCAGGCTTCGTACGCGCCCGCCTCGCGCGCGAGCTGCTTGCCCAGCACGTTGGGCAGCAGGCTGGTCGACTTGATGTCGCGCCGCGCCCAGCGCAGATCGGGAACGCGTGCTGATCTGTCCCGGCGATCGCCACATTAAAGTCCGCAGAATGGAGCACGGAAAAATCGCAATTCTAGTGGATCAGCCGCGCGTCAATGGCCACCGCCCATCCGCCGATGTGCTGTTCAATTCTGTCGCCCAGGAATTCGGCAATAACGCTGTCGGTCTGCTGATGACCGGCATGGGTGACGATGGCGCGGCTGGTTTGGGTGCTTTGCAGGCTGCCGGCGCTATCACCGCCGCACAGAGTCCAGATACTTGCGTCGTCGACAGCATGCCCCGCGCCGCCATCGAGCGCGGATTTGCTTCCAAAATTATCTCGCTCCCCAATATTGCGAGCTTTCTGCAGTCCGCTTGCTTTATGGAGCGCATCCAGACTGAACCGGCAGGCGCCAATTCCTCTGCTCCCAATGCCGCCGGAGAACCGAGTACATCATCAAGGAGATAGTTATGAAACAGTTCGAAGCACTCACCCGGAAAAAGGACAACCAGGCCGTTCGCTACCTGGTGGTGGACGATTCCGTCTTCGCGCGCAAAAGCCTGGCCAAGATGATCGAATCGTTCGGCGGCAAGGTGGTCGGCGAAGCCGGCGATGGCTGCACCGCCATCACCGAATACGCCCGCACTACGCCGGACCTCGTCTTGATGGACATCACCATGCCGCAAATGGAAGGCATCGAGGCGGTCGAGCGCATCGTCAACGAACATCCCGACGCGCGCATCGTCATGGTTTCTTCCGTCGGCTATCAGGACAACATCCTGGCCGCGCTGCAGAAAGGAGCGCGCCATTTCGTGCAGAAGCCGGTTAAACCTGACGCGCTGTACGAAATCATCCGCTACGTTTTGAATGACGACGGCGTCACCGCCACAGTCGGCGCCGGGGAGCAATCTCGATGAGGATGGATCTCATTCAACCGTTTATCGGCTCGCTCGATACCGTGCTGGCCGAAATGATGAAGGCTCCGCCAAAAATCGTGGACCTGACCATGGAAGAAGACGGCTACCGCAAGCGTGGCGCCGCCGCGCTCGTCTGCTTTCGCGGTCAGATCGAAGGCCGCGTGATTCTCGATATGGAGCCGACCGCCGCCGCGCACGTCGCCAGCATTCTCTCCGAAGGCGAAGTCGGCCGCAACGAGCCGATCGTCCTCGAAGCCGTCTGCGAGCTGGCCAACATGGTCATCGGCAACGCCGTCACCCAGCTCAACGACAAAGGTTTCGAATTCAAAGTCTTCCCGCCGGAGCGCGTCACTCAGGAGCAATTCGAAAAAGCCGGCCAGGATTCCGAAGCCACCATCCTCTGCTTCGAAACGCCCAGCGGCAACGTCCATCTGAACATTTCCATGCAATACCACCAGCGCCGCGCAAACGAACGCATTCCTGCAGGCGTGGCATAGCAGTTAGGATTTTGTCGCAGCGACGCGCGAAGCTACTTTTCCGGCAGTCCCGGCCGGCGGTATTCCACGCCGTGGCGGAATAATCCAGCCTTAGGAATTTCCTCGGAGTACACCACGTTGGAAGGAAGAAAAATATTCGCCGCCTCCGGCGAATACGGCACCGCCACGTCCACTTTCGTTCCGGGATCGTAGCGCCGCTTGCTGCGGAAACACATTCCCACCGGAGAAATGTCCTCACACACCGCCAGCTCATCGTCGCTATTGGTCTGCCGGATGCACGCGGTCAGCCGCGTCTTCATCCGCAAACGCGTCCGCTCGCGCTGGTCACCGCCTGGGGGAATCTCGTCCGCGGCGTCCGCGCCGCGACGTCCGCGCGCCGCTCGCGAAGCCAGTTTCTTTTCGTTCTCATGCGGCGCCTGGGTCCAGGTGCTCGGCACCCCACAGGTCTTGCACAGTCGAGCAATGCCCCGCGTGGTTTCAAACCCACGCAGTTCGAGCTCGTTCAGGTAAACCACTTCGCGGCTGCGGCAGTAGGTGCATTCCAGCAGCATCCGCGCCACCGCTTCTTCCGATTCCGCGATTGGCGGAAATTCGATGTTCCAGATGTCACTCTGCGGCTCCAGTATCTCCACGCCGTAAACGTATCCTTCTTTCTGCAAGCCAAACTGGCCCACGATGCGCACCTGCGTGTGGCGGTGCGCCTCCAAGGGAGCGAGCCGCCTGATCTCAATCCGCTGGTCCGCGCGCAGGTCGCGGTCCAGTAAAATCACCGCCCCGGTCCGGTTGATCTGCATGGTCCGCGCCGGCAAAGCGAATTCCTGCTCGTTCACGTCCTTTCCGGACGCTTCGAGCAACAGTGTCAACGAGACTCGATCGCTGCGGCGCTGCGCGGCGCTGGCCATGCAATTTCCTCCTGCAAGAGAAGCTGAGATGCCCCGGAAGCCAAGATAACATACTGCTTGCGCCCGTTGGCTTCTCGCAATCGCGGCCTTCTTCAATCGCTAACCTGGCCGCGACCGGGGTATTATCTTTCAACCTTTTCCAGCGGAGAATTGAGTGCGCCTAGGCGGAAGTCTATCTACCTCACGAAATCGGCCCGGTGTCCGCCCCAGCGCCCAAAATGCCCTGCGCTCGCTTGTGATTCTGTCCTTGCTTTTATCCTGCGTTCCGGCTGCGCTCGCCCAATCTTTCCGCGTCGAAGGTGTCGTTCGCGACGCCTCCGGTGCGCCGCTTTCCGGCGCTCAAGTCCGCCTCGAAGCAAAATCTTACTCGGCGACCGCCTCCACCGATTCCTCCGGCAGCTTTTTCTTCGAACACCTCACTGCAAACGCCGGAGCCGTTACCGTCTCCGCTCCCGGTTTTCGCAACCTGACCCAAGCCTGGAGTGTCTCGCCCGGAGCTTCCTCCGCTCACCTCGAAGTCGCTCTGCAACTTTCCTCCGTCAGCCAGCAAGTCCAAGTCACCGCCAATCGCGCCGCCACTCTGCTTAACGATGTCCCGGTCAGCGACGTCGAGTTGACTCGCGAAGATTTGCAAGACACGCCGGCGCTCACGCTCGATGACGCGTTGCGCCAGGTCCCCGGCTTCAGCCTCTACCGCCGCTTCAGTAGCCGCACCGCAAATCCCACCACGCAGGGAGTTTCGCTTCGTGGCCTCGGCGCAAACGGTTCCAGTCGCGCCCTCGTCCTGCAGGATGGCATCCCACTCAACGATCCATTCGGCGGCTGGGTTTTCTGGGATCGCGTCCCCGCCGAATCCGTTTCCACTGTCGAAATCGCCCAGGAGGGAGCTTCGAGTCTCTACGGCAGCGACGCCCTCGGCGGCGTAGTCCAATTCATCTCGCGCCCCGCCGATCCCGGCGGCATTTCTCTCGAGACTTCCTACGGCAATCAAAATACTCCGCAGCTTTCGCTGTGGGCCGGCGGCCAAAAAGGCCAATGGATCGGGACCTTCGCCGTCGAAGTTTTCAACACTGATGGCTACGTGCTCATCCCCGAAGCCGACCGCGGCCCCGTCGATATTCGTGCCGGCTCGCGCCACGGCACCGCCGATGCCATGGTCGGAAGAAAATTCGGGAAGGACAGTTTAATTTTCGCGCGCGGTTGGTATCTCGATGAAACTCGCAGCAACGGCACGCGGCTGCAAACCAACGACACCAAACTCGGCCAGGGCGCTCTCGGCGCCAACCTCGATCTCGGGTCTTACGGTGCGCTCACTCTGCGTTTCTACGCGGACATCCAGACTTATCACCAGGGATTTTCTTCGGTCACCTCGGTGATCACCACTCGCGACACCGAAACCCAAACCGACCTGCAGACCGTGCCGGCCCAGGGCGTGGGCGGCTCCGCTGTGTGGTCCAAACAATTCCGCAAACGCCAAACCGTCGTCGCCGGCTTCGATCAGCATGAAGAAATCGGCGCCAGCCACGACATTCAATTCACTGCCGGCAAGCCCTCCGCCAATCAGTCTTCCGGCGGCCGCCAGCGCACCATCGGATTCTTCGGCGAAGACTTAATCCAAATCGCGCCGCGCTGGCTGCTCTCACTCAGCGCCCGCGTCGACCATTGGAGTAATTTCGATGCAGCCACTATCCGCATCCCCATCGCCACTGGCGTCCCGTCCGACACCGAATTCGCCGACCGCTCGCAAAATGCCTTCAGTCCCCGCGCCACCCTGCGCCACCAGATCAACTCCAATATTTCCTGGGATGCTTCCGTCTATCGCGCCTTCCGCGCGCCTTCGCTCAATGAGCTGTACCGCTCCTTCCGCCAGGGGAACACCCTCACCAACTCCAACGCCTTCTTGACCGCCGAACACCTTACCGGCGGCGACGCCGGCGTCTCGGTCAACACTTTCGAACGCCATCTCGAATTCCGCGGCACTTTTTTCTACAACCAGATTATCGATCCGGTGGCCAACGTCACCTGCACCGCCCTTGCCACTCCGGTTCCGCTTTGCCCCGCACCGATTCCCAATACCATTTTGCGCGTCCGCGACAACCTGGGACGCACCAGCGCGCCCGGCTTCGAACTCGGAACCACCGCGCACTTCACTCACGATTTTGAATTGTCCGTGGGCTATCAATTCGTCGATTCGAAGGTCAGCAGTTTCCCCGCCAGCCCGGCGTTGGTCGGTTTGTGGATCGCTCAGGTTCCGCACAACGCGCTGACCTTTCAGGCGCGCTATTCCAATCCGCGCATCCTCACGCTCGCCATCGATGGCCGCATGATCGGAAAACAGTTTGACGACGACCTAAACTCTTTCCCGCTCGGCCGTTTCTTTGTGTTGGATTTTATTGCGTCGCGCTCGATCGGGCACGGCGTGGAATTGTTCGGAGCCGCGGAAAATCTGTTCAATGTGAAGTATGACGCCGCCGCCACCCCGGTGCCGCAACTGGGCCTGCCCATCGCCGCTCGCGTCGGCCTGCGTTTCGAATTTCCCAAACGCTGAGGCGCCGCAAGCTCAGCGCCGGCCAGAACTGAGGATTTCTACTTGCCGGTCAAATCCGGCGCCGGATATTCCGGCAGCTTCGCATTCTTCTGATCGGTCCGCTTCACTTCCAGCTCGTCGAACAGCATCGAAGGGCAGATCACCGTGGTCGGCACGTTCCCGCCTCGGTTGCTCACCAGCGGATCATTTCCCGCCGCGATCAGATTGTTCCGCAGCGTCCGCGTGTCGAGTTCGTTGAAGATCGCTCCGCGCACCAGCTCTTCGTGGCCATCGCTTACATAAACACGATAGAGCAGCCGCGGGTTCTGTCCCGTCATCGTTTCCACGTAATATCCGTAGGGCTTGCCCTGCTCCTTGCTCATATCAATTAATTTCTTTTTCAGTTCGTCTTTCGAAACCGTGTCCTTCGATTTCACGATCAGGTTCCCGATGCTCGGCGCAGGAGGCTGCCCCGGTGCGGCTCGTCCGTGCCCGTTTGAATCCGGAAAATCCCGAATCGGTTCGCGCCCCATCAAGTAATTCACTAGGATGCCGTCGGTGATCACCGGAACGGCGCTGGCCTTTACCCCTTCCTGGTCGATCGCGTAACTCCCCACCAAGCTCTTGCCATCAAAGGTCTTCAGCGTCGGATCATCTACCACCGAAAGAAACGTGGGCAGCACCCGTCCTTTGTAATTCGACGAATACTCTCCCGTGGTTCGCGCCGCGTCTCCAGGCTTCGGCCGTGCTCCTAAAATGTTCTCGCCCACCAGCGAATCAATCACGTCGCTAGCCGCGTCGTTGGAAAATAGCACCGGCCCGCGATAGTCCTCTTCCACCATTGGTGCGGCGCTCAAATTTTTCAGCGTCGCCAGAGTCTTTTCCGCGTCGTCCAGGTATTTCGCTTCCGACGGCAATTCGTTCACGGTGCTGGCCACGAAGAACGGAGTCCGTCCCAGCCTCATGCCATCGTCGGCCTGCGTTTCCGCGCCAATCTGAATCGAATACACCGTATAACCCTGCCGCGTGCTGCTGCCTTCCGTGTTGACGAAATATTCGTTCACCGCCCGGAAGCGCAGAAATCCGTTCACCGCCTGGATTTTCAAGTTGGTGCGAAACAGATTCGTCGCCTTCTCCAAAGTGTCTCGCCACGGGTCCGGCGAAAAATTCAAGGTCACTAGCGGATCGTAGGCCTGCACCGGAGGCGCCTTGGCGAAATCGTCGAACGGCTGATCCTTGGTGTACTGGCTTAGCAGCGCTTTCTTCGAAGCCAGCGCTTCCGTCGCCGCCTTGTAGGCCGCATCCGTCGCCAGCCACAGTTGCCGCCGAATCGCGATCGGATCGTTATCCAGCGGCGCGAAATCGGCGATGCCCATCCCCGGACCGAAATAGCTGTCCAGTTTGTAATCTCCCACCCGCACCACCACCCGCGCAGTTCGTCCGTGTAGTCGTTGGTCCTGACGCAATCCGCCAAACGCCGCTTCCGCGTCCCACTCCTGCACGTCGGCAATGCGGTACTCGATGTAATACGGCGCGCCCACTTGATCCATCTTTAGCTGCAACTTGGAACGATCCAGCTCTTCGCGCATCGCTTTCAAAACTGGATCGGCAGCAATTTCCGCGGCAACCGCAGTAGAAGCCGCAGCTTTTTCCTGCGCCAAAACTCTCGGCGCGCTAGCTGCGCCAATCACCAATCCCACCGCCGTTCCCAAAATCAATTTCTTCCGCAGGGTCGCGCTCATGACTTTCCTCCCTGCGTTCCGCCCGCAGGCGGCGCCTCAAACCCAGGAGGCGGCAAAATCGGCGGCCGCTCCGTCCCGCGCCTGCGTTTCTGCACTTCAATCGTCGAAAAGAGCATCGATGGCGCCGCCGCCGAAACCGGCACTTGCCCCGATTCCGCGCCGCACACGCCGTTGAATACCTGCAGCGTATCTCCGGTCACCATAATGTTGTTCAGTGAAAGCAGCGGCGTCCCCACAATGTCCACCCCGCGCACCAGTTCGTCCGGCCGCCCGTCCGCATACACCCGATACACCATCACCGGGAGCACCTGAAACGCCTGCGGCAAAGAACGCTGGGTCAGCGTGAATCCGCCCTGGATGTCGTCGAAATACAATCCATATGGCTTGCCTTGCTTCTTGATCTCTTCGATGAATTTCGCCCGCAGATCCGAATCCTTCACCATGTTGGTTGAAGTAACGATCAGATTGCCTTGCCGTCCGGTCGCCATCAAACCCGGTTGCCGCCGTCCGTGCCCGTTCGAAGCGTCGAAATTCTTGATCGGCATCCGCGACATCAGAAAATTTTTCAAAATTCCATTTTCGACCGCCACCACCCGCTGCGCCGGCACGCCTTCATCGTCGTAATCGTAATATCCCGCCAGCTTGGTCCCGTTCAGTTCCTTCAGCGTCGGATCGTCGATCACGCTCAGAAACGCCGGCAGCACCAGTTGGTTCACTTTCTTGGTGAAGGTCTGCCCTTCGTTTTCGTCGCGCTGCCGATGCCCTTCCAATCGATGTCCCAGCACTTCGTGGAAGAAAACCGCGGCCGCGCGCCCGGAAAGCATGGCCGGTCCCGCGTAGGGCTCCGCCGCCGGAGCCGAGCGCAGCGCCTTCAAATCTCCAGCAACTCGCGCCACCTTAGTTTCCAATTCCGAATCGCCCGGCAGCTGGTCCGCGGTCGCCGCCTGATACGATTCGACCCGCATCAATTCCGTGCCGTCATCCGCGCGCGTCTCCGCCTGAATGATCAGCCGGACCATCACCGCCGGACGCACCAGCGAAGTTCCCTCACTCGTCGTCAAATACGACCGGTCCGAGCTCGCCGTGAAATAAACGATGGAGTAATACACGTCGGGATATTTCAGAAACAGCGCGGAAATTTTTCGCGTCCGTTCTTCCCAGGCTTTCTGCGCCGTGAACGGAGTGAACTGCGCGTTGTCGACATGCGTGACCGGCGGCTGCGTGGAGAAGTCCGGAGACTTGTCCTCTTCGTCGGCCTGCACGGCGTTGCTAGTTTTCACCTTGGCAAACGCCGCCGAAGCCTGATCGTATTCGCGATCGGTCAATTGCCACAGGATCCGCGCTGCCGCGTCCGGATCGTCCGCCAAAGGCAACTGCCCGGAGATGATCCCGGAAGGACGGCTCTGATTGTGCGTATTGTCCAGCGCTAACGACCCTACGTGCATCATCACGTCGCCCTGCCGCCGCGTCACGCTGGTCGAAAAAATCACGCCGCCGTTGGAGGCGATGATCGCCGTCGCGTCCAGATCCGAAACGGCGTAACTCATGAAGTACGGCGCCGGATCCGCCTTGGCTAGCGCCGTGCTCGCGCGCTTCAACTCGCGCTGCATGGTCGCCAGCACCGCGTCCGGATTAACTTTGATGGACGTATACGCTGCGGCTGGAATCAAACTCACGAACAGCACACTACAGGCGGTCAAAAACGATGGCAGGCGTCTCATTCGGCTGGTGGTCCTTTGTACGAAACTTCAATTTAACATACTCAAACTAACCCCGCGCACATTGCATACTGCGCAAGTGTCGTGAATTAAACCGCAATCGCCGCCGTTCACGAATCCAGCACCCTTCGGCGACTTTCGCCTCAGCCCCCGAAATTTTCCGTGTAACCTAAGTCCGGGGTCTCAAGGCTGGAAATCACTCTATGCCCAAGTTCAAATTCTTCCTCTCGCTCCCTACCGACGACAACGATTATCAGCAGGAGCAGGCCGCCGCCGCCAAAGAAACCGCCCAGCGCCTCGGCTTCGCTCTCGAAATCGCCCACGCCGATAACGATGCCATCAAGCAAAGCGACCAGATCCTGAAAGTCATTCAGGCGCCTCCCGAA
>CAWIEL010000102.1:0-17939 GCA_963835025.1 uncultured Acidobacteriota bacterium | reverse complement strand
GTTAGCAAGTCCGAGCCGGGTTCGACAATCGTCTGGCTTGGCGCGTGTCTGCCGGTGCTAGAATGTCGCTTCCTTGCGGTGCCAGCGAGGCCCGATGAATTTCCGCGAAATTGCTCCCAAGCTCTCGGCCGAGCAGTACGAAAAGAATTTTGCCGAACTTCCTGCAGCGATGACCTCCCGCCAGGCAGCCATAGAAGCCGCCCGATGCTTGCACTGCTTTGACGCTCCCTGCATCGCGGCCTGCCCGACGCATATCGACGTTCCCACTTTCATCAAGAAAATTTCTTCGGAGAATCTGCGCGGTTCCGCGCGGGTGATTCTTGAGGCAAATATTCTGGGGCACAGCTGCGGGCGCGTGTGTCCTACCGAAGTTCTGTGCGAAGGCGCTTGCGTGATGCACGAGAAGAATGAAAAGCCGATCGAAATAGGGAGGCTCCAGCGCTATTCGGTCGATTACGTTCTGGACCGCCGGATCAAGCTGTTCCACGCGGGGGCGCCAAACGGAAAAAAGATAGCTTGTATCGGTTCGGGGCCTGCGTCGCTGGCGTGTGCCGCTGAACTTGTTCAGCGCGGTTACCAAGTGACGATTTTCGACCGCAACGTGCTTCCGGGCGGATTGGATACGCTGGGAATCGCCGCGTACAAGCTGCGCGCCAAGGATTCACTACGAGAAGTGGAAATGATTCGGGATTTGGGCGTTGAGTTCCGTCAGAAGATCACGGTCGGGAAGGACAAATCGTTTAGCGACCTCGAAAAGGAGTTCGACGCGATTTTTATTGGGGTCGGGCTTGGCGAAACCTGGGATTTGAAGATTCCGGGCGAGGAATTTGAAGGGGTAGTCGGAGCTTTGGAATTTATTGAGGCCACGAAGACGCTGCCGTTTGGCGAGGTGCCGGTCGGGCGCCGGGTGGCGTGTATCGGAGCGGGGAATACAGCCATCGATGTCGTCACTGCGGCAAAGCGGCTGGGAGCAGAACAAGTCCACTTGATCTACCGGCGTGGCGAAAGCGAAATGCCGGCGTTCCGATACGAGTACGATCTTGCGAAACTCGATGGCGTTACGTTTCACTGGCATTCGCAGCCGGTGCGTATTGTCGGTACGGATGGAAAAGTCGCGGCGCTGGAATGCATCCGGACGCAGCCTGACTCCGCGAAGCGCGGCGGCAAAAACGTTTTGCCGGTTCCCGGCAGCGAATTTCGCCTCGACGTGGATATGGTGGTGCCGGCAATTGGCCAGAAGCCAGCGACGCACCTCCTGAAAGATGTAAGCGGGATCCAACTTCGCGAAAATGGAACGATCCAGGTCAACGATGGCCGGCAAACCGGCAATCCGAAATATTTTGCCGGAGGCGACTGCGTGAACGGCGGCAAAGAGGTGGTCGACGCGGTTGCGGAAGGCATGGCTGCGGCGCGTGGAATCGATGCCTGGTGCAGCCCGAAATCGCCAGTCGAGTGAGGTAAAGAATGGCGCAACTCGAAACAAATTTCTGCGGACTGCGGTCGCCGAATCCGTTTTGGCTGGCGTCCGGTCCTCCGACGAACACCGGCGGCCAAGTGATGCGCGCGTTCGAGGCTGGGTGGGGCGGCGCGGTGTGGAAGACGATTGGCGAACCCATCCGCAACACCTCGTCACGTTATGCCGCGATCGATCTGAACGGCGTAAAAATGATGGGCTTGAACAATATTGAGCTGATCAGCGACCGATCCATCGAAACGAATCTCCGCGAAATTTCCGAAGTGAAAAAGCGCTTCCCAGCGCATCTGGTGATTGCCTCACTGATGGTCGAATCAAAAAAAGAAGTGTGGCAGGACATCGTCAGGCGGGCAGAGGATGCCGGCTCGGACGCGCTGGAATTGAATTTCGGCTGCCCTCACGGGATGAGCGAACGCGGGATGGGCGCCGCGGTGGGCCAGGTTCCCGAGTATACGGAAATGATCACGGGCTGGGCCAAGGAAGCTGCAAAAACTCCGGTCATTTCCAAGCTGACGCCGAACGTGACCGACATCACGCGAGTGGCGGAGGCCGCCGAACGCGGCGGCGCAGACGCGGTAAGCCTGATCAACACCATTAATTCGCTGATGAGCGTTGATCTGGAATCTTTTGCGCCGACGCCGAATGTAGCGGGGAAGTCTTCCCACGGCGGTTATTGCGGTCCGGCGGTCAAGCCGATCGCGCTTCATCTAATTTCGAGCGTAGCCAAGAAAATTAAGATTCCCATCGTCGGAATTGGCGGCATCGGAAACTGGAAAGACGCGGCCGAGCATATCGCTGTGGGTGCAACGTGCGTTCAAGTCTGCACCGCCGCGATGCATTATGGTTTTCGAATTGTAGAAGACATGGCGGACGGGCTCAGGGCCTACATGGATGCGCACGGTTATCAGACAATTGAGGATTTTCGTGGCCGTGCAATTCCCAACGTCATGGATTGGGGCGATCTGGATTTGAATTACAAGGTCATCGCGCACATCGACCGCGATCTGTGCATCGGCTGCCAGCTCTGTTACGTCGCTTGTGAAGATGGCGCGCATCAGGCCATCGAACGGGCCGGTTCGCAAAATGGCAGCGCTAAGAAAAACGTCAACGGGATGGAGGTTCACGTCCCGCGAATCATCGAAGAGGAATGTGTGGGTTGCAACCTGTGCGCGCTGGTATGCCCGGTCGATCGCTGCATTACCATGCAGCAGGTGAGCAAGGGTCTTCCGCCGATGTCCTGGAAGCAGAGAGTTTCTTCTCCGCGATAGCTAGCCGCGGCGCGGCGGGATTCTTAGTACAGACCGCGAAGGTCAGGCGGGTGCGGCAATTGGATCTGCAGATTGGTTCCGTAGTCGTTGAGCCGCAGTTTGATGAGTTCGGCGGGACCAACGTCGCGCAGGGACCAGCCTTCGGTTGGCAGTATGCGCGATTCCACAAATAAATCGCCGCTTTCGAAGTCTGCGCCATTCGGCTTCAGGTCCGAGGCCACGACTGCATATGCGACCCGCGCTTTAAGGTCGAGGGCGATAAAGCGCCGGCCGAGCAGAATCAAAACGAGGTTCGCTTCCTTCTTTTGAGTGGTTTGGTAAATATTCCAGGCCAGCGGTGTTTTGTCGTCGAGCTTAATTTGCGCGCGGTCCACCGACTTCCAAAGAAAACTGCCCGATTTTCCCGCGTGAGCGACGACGGAGGAAGCCAAAAGCAGGGAACACAGAAAAGCGATCCGCGCGGGCCGGATCACATGCGCAAAGATCGCCAGTTCGCGCATTGCGCCCAACTAGCGCGAACTCGATTCGCGCTGGCGGCTGGTGTAATCCAGATAGACGACTTTGGTATCGGTATAGAAATCCATCGCGCCGTGGCCGACTTCATGCGGGCCGATGCTGCTTTGCTTGGTGCCGCCAAAGGGAACGTGCGCCTCTCCGCCGACCGTCGGTTGGTTGACGTGGGTCATGCCAGTTTCGATCTTGTCGATAAATTCGAAAATCTTCGCTGAGTCGTTCGAATAAATCGAGCTGGAAAGACCGTAACGCACCGAATTGGCCACTTCGAGCGCTTCGTCGAAATCTTTCACGCGAATTACGCTAAGCACCGGGCCAAAGATTTCTTCCTGCGCGATGCGGCTATCGGAGGAAACTTTGTCGAAGATGGTCGGCGCTACGAACCAGCCCTTATCGTGTTTCGAGCCGGTCATCCGCGCACCTCCGCAGAGCAGGGTGCCTTCCCGTTTTCCAATGTCGATGTACTTCAAAACTGTGTGCATTTGTTTCTCATCGACCGAAGGGCCCATCTCGGTTCCGGGCGCCAACGGATCGCCCGCCACAAACGCTTTGGTTCGCTCGACCAGCATCGACACAAATTGATCCGCGATGGAATCTTCCACCACCACGCGGCTGGATGCCGTACATCGCTGGCCCGTCGAGGCGAACGCGCCGGCTACTACGGATTCGACGGCCATTTTTAGGTCCGCGTCGGCCAGAACGACCACGGGATTCTTGCCGCCCATTTCGCACTGAACCTTTTTTTGCCGTTGCGAGCCGGTGGCGTAAATCTTGCAGCCGATATCGGTGGAACCGGTGAAGGAGAGTCCGTGAACCAGCGGATTTTGCACCAGTTCGTCACCTACGTCCTCACCTGCGCCCAGAACAACGTTCAACACGCCGGCGGGAAGCCCGGCTTCAGCGAAAATTTCTGCGATGCGCAACGCGCACAGCGGCGTCAATTCCGCCGGCTTCAAAACCACGGTGTTCCCGTAAACGAGTGCCGGCGCGATCTTCCAAATCGGAATGGCGATCGGGAAATTCCAGGGAGTTATGGCGCCGATTACCCCGAGCGGTTGACGAATGGTGTAGGTGAAAGTCTTTGCGGTTTCGCTCGGCATGGTTTCGCCGTTAATGCGCCGCGCTTCGCCAGCCATAAATTCGGCGATATTGATGGCGCGCTGCACTTCGCCCAAGGCATCTTTCAGAGCTTTGCCTTCTTCGCGAACCAGCAAGCGTGCCAAGGCTTCCTTCTGGTCCTCCATGATCCGCACAACTTTGAACAGAATCTTGCCGCGAGCGGGCGCGGGCGTGTCGCGCCAGGCCGGGAAGGCGGCTTTGGCGGCGGCGATGGCGCGCTTCATTTCTTCGCGCGTCGATAACGGAATGCGGGCTACGACCTCATCGTTATTCGCCGGGTTGCGACGCTCGAAAATCCGCGTTGATTTGGATTCAATCCACTCGCCGTTGATAAAGTTCTTGCACAGCTGATCGATTGCAGTTGCGGTGGGCATCTAACTCCTCATTCCAGTGTTGGCGCCAGCCTCAGCGTCTTCGGTAAACCAATCGTAAAAGCAGAGAACTCGAACTACAGCCGGACCTCCGCGAAGGATTTATCGAGCAAACGAATTCCTTCGTCCACATCCGCTTTGGTGATGTTCATCGGCGGGGCCATGCGAATCACGTTCGCGTACATGCCGCCTTTCCCGACCAGCAGGCCATTGGCCCGAGTCCGCTCCAGTATTTGATTCGTTTCGGCTGCCGCGGGTTCTTTTGTTTGGCGGTCTTTGACCAGCTCCAGCGCCTGCATCATGCCCATGCCGCGGACTTCGCCGATCAGCGGGTATTTCTGCTGCAATTCTTCCAGTTTCTTCCGGAAATAGCCGCCGACGACGAAAGTGTTCTCGCGCAGGTTTTCCTCTTCGATCACTTCAATCACGGCGCGGGCGGCCACCGATGTGACTGGATTGCCTCCGAAGGTGGCGATGTTCAGGCCCTGGAATTTATCGGCCAGCTCGGCGGTGGCGATAGTCAATCCAACGGGCGTGCCGTTGGCCATGCTCTTCGCCGACGTGATGATGTCTGGTGTCACTTCCCACTGCTCGATGCCCCACCATTTTTTTCCGGTGCGGCCCCAGCCGGTTTGCACTTCGTCAGAGATGTAGGCTCCGCCGTAGTTCTTGACGATGCGATGCACGATCTTGAAATATTCCGGCGGGGGAGTGATGAAACCGCCGACGCCCTGAATCGGTTCGGCGATGAACGCGGCGATTTGGCCGCTGGTGGTGGTCTGAATCACGTTTTCGACGTCGTTCGCGCAGGCCACACCGCAAGAGGGATAGGTCAGGTGCAGCGGGCAACGATAGCAATAGGGGTTCACGGCATGCGAAATGCCGACGCTGATCACGCCGCCTTTGCGCCAGGCGGATTGCGCGGTGACGGATTTGGCCAGAGCCGATCCGCCGGAATAGGCGTGACGCAGGGCCACAATGTCGTAGCTGGGCGAAGCCATGCGGGACAGCATGATCGCGGCTTCATTAGCTTCGGTGCCAGAGCTGGTGAAGAAACTCTTTTGCAGTTTTCCCGGGGTGATTTCCGCCAGCTTTTCGGCTAGCGCGACGATCGCTTCGTTAGGGAACAGCGTTGAGGTGTGCTGCAGCTTGTCGGTCTGCGCCTTTATTTTTTCGGTGACCTTGGGATTGCAGTGCCCGACTCCGATGGTCACGATGCCGCCGAAGAAATCGAGATACTTGTTGCCCTCGACGTCCCACAGATACTGCATGGAGGCGTGGTCGGCCACTAGGGGGTTCTGGTAATAGTTCGTCACCGAGGGCCAGATGAATTCTTTGTGCTTGCGCACCACTTCTTCACTGCGCGTCGACGTGAGCTTGGGAGTTGTGGTCATTGATTTGGGTCCTGGGCTGCCTTGGAGTTAGTCCGCCGCGTCTACTTTGCGCGTACCGGAAATCGTTCGGGTAATTTCGCCGTAGGATTCTGGGCGACGATCGCGAAAAAATTGCCAGGTTTGGCGCACTTTGTCGATTTCTTCGAGATCGAGGTCGGCCACGAGAACTTCGTCGCGGTCCCGGCTGGCTTGCGCGATGATTTTGCCGCGCGGGTTGCAGAAATAACTTTTACCGTAGAATTCGCCGATGTTCCACGGCGCTTCGGTGCCGACGCGGTTGATCGCGCCCACGAAGTATCCGTTGGCAGCGGCATGCGCGGGTTGTTCGAGTTCCCAGAGATATTCACTGAGCCCCGCGACTGTGGCCGAAGGATTGAATACGATTTCCGCGCCATTTAGTCCCAGCACGCGGGCCCCCTCCGGGAAATGACGGTCGTAGCAAATGTAAACTCCGATACGCGCGAATTTCGTTTGGAACGTGGGGTACCCCGTATTTCCCGGCGTGAAATAAAATTTTTCCCAGAAACCCGGCGCGACTTGCGGGATGTGATGCTTGCGATATTTTCCGAGGTATTTTCCGTCGGCGTCAATCACCGCGGCGGTGTTGTAGTACAGTCCGGTCATTTCGCGTTCGTAGACCGGTACCACCAAGGCCATTCCACATTTCTTGGCCAGCTTGCGCATGTGCTCGACGGTGGGACCATCCGGCACCGGTTCGGTCAGTTCGTACCAACGCGCTTGCTGCTCCGCGCAAAAATAGGGCCCGTTGAAGAGTTCCTGCAGGCACAAGATCTGGGTTTTCTTCTTGGCCGCGGCTTCGATCAACTTGTCGTGCTTGGCCAGCATCTTCCTGGCGATGTCGGCAATGGAGTGCTTTTCGGGCGACCATTCACAGTGAACCTGGATCAAGCCGCAACGCACCACACGAGACATGCACTCGCCTCCGCTGGCAACCACGTCCGAAAAACCAACGCGAAGTTTAACCCGCCGTGGGAAATGCGGCAAGGCATTGGCCTTGGCGAGATTTTGCGCGACCGGCTGCTAGTCGCTCGCCAGGATTGGCGGCTTTGAGATAACCAGAATGGCGGAGGAGACCGTATAATCGCGACCAGACCAGATGGACCGCTTCCTCCAAAATTTCTTTCGTAGCCTGGGCCGGATTTTTCCGGACTGTCTGACGCTGAGCCAGGCCATCGCTTTCAATATGTTTCTGGCGTTTTTTCCCATGCTATTGCTGGCGCTGGGAATTCTTAGCAGCCAGGACGCCTTCCACAGCGCTTTGCGAGAATTGCCGGAGCGGCTGCGCATGATCGTTCCTTCGGGAAGCAGCGACGTGATTACCCAATATTTCGTGCGCCGGAACCCGCATCCTTGGAAATGGTTTTTGCTGGGCCTGACTGGAACGCTGATCGCCGGCTCGCAAGTAATGGTGGGATTTATGGAGGGATTTCGAATCGTGGAAGGCGACCACCATCGGCCGCCGTACTGGCGCGGCCATTTGCGGGCGCTACTGCTGCTGTTGCTGACCTTTGCGCCGGCGTTGGTTGTGGTGATTCTTACTGTTTTTGGCAAACAAGCTCGCACCCACCTGATACACACCTTCGGGGTGCCATTGCTTTTCAATGCGCTGGCCTTCGCTTTCCAGGCAGCGATCGTGTTCAGTCTTTCGATGGCATTGCTGGTGTTTGTGTACCGAGTAGGAAGGCCGGAGCACCGAGGCTGGCGCAATTTGCTGCCGGGAGCGTTCCTCGCGACGATTCTTTGGTGGACGGTCGATATCGTGTTTGGCTACTACGTGCGAAAAATGCCGTACGACGTAGTTTATGGCGGATTGGCGGCGGCGATTGGTTTGCTGATCTGGATGTACCTCACGGCGCTGGTAATTCTGCTGGGCGCGGCTTTCAACGCCGAGTGGCTGGGATCGCTTACGCAACGCGAAGATCGTTTAACTTTGACGTAGTCCAACGCGCTTTGGCCGACTTCTTGGTTCTTGAATATCCGCTATTCCCATCAAAATAAGCCACTTTGCCTGCCCAGCCCGCCCGTTACCACTCGTTCTCACCCGCAACTTTCACTTTCCAGCGGGGTTAAACTGACAGCAAGCCAGATTTTGTAGGAACTCCCTCGAGGTGCCGTGTTGTCCAGCGATTCGAGTAGCGCCACCGGAACATTGTTTGCCCCGGCAGGGTTTCACGGGCGAATCGGAATCATCGCCCGCCGAGCCATCGCCGGCGCGGTGATCGCTTCGCTGAGTTTTGCCACTCCCTGGGCCTCTCGCGCCGCTGACTCCGCACCGCAGACTCCGTCCCCCAAAATAAAACTCGACAAAAAGTTTAAGGGCAAGCTGCCCATCACCGAGCTCACGGAAGATCAAGCCATCATGCATGCGATGAACCGGCTGGCTTATGGGCCGCGTCCGGGTGACGTCGAATACGTGCGTAAGATCGGCCTGGAAAAATGGATCGATCAGCAACTCGAACCCAAGGCGCTCGATGATTCCGCGCTCGAAACCCGTTTACAGCGTTATCCCACGATTTCGATGTCTTCAAAGCAGTTACTCGAAACCTATCCGAACGCGGATCAAGGGGCCAAGCGCCTCGGCATCACTAAGGAGCAATACGAGGAGCAGCAGAAGGTCAAACAGCAGGACGCCTTGGCGCAAATTATCGTCACTGGCAACGACAATCTGGATAAAGCGCAGCAGCAGTTGGCGAAACAGCAGGGGCCCAATCGCATCGTGACGGAACTGTCGATGGCCAAGCTGGACCGCGCCATCTACAGCAATCGTCAGCTCGAAGCGGTGATGGAAGATTTTTGGTTTAACCATTTCAATGTGTTTGCGAATAAGGGAGATGTGAAGTGGCTAGTGGGGCCGTACGTGCGCGAGACGATTCGCCCTCGCACGATGGGGAAGTTTGACGATTTACTGCTGGCCACCGCGAAGAGTCCGGCGATGCTTTTTTTTCTCGACAACTATTTGAGCGCCGACCCGGCGGCGGTGGCTCGGAATCAGCAGATGAAAGCGATGCGAAATGCGCGCTATCAGGGTGGCTTTGCGGGCGGCTCGATGCCCACGCCCGGAACTTTCCCTGGGCCGGTCTCCAATCCTTCGGCGAATCCAGCTACGGCAAGTGCGGCCTCAACCGTCGCCGCAAAGAACAAAAAGGAAGGCGGACTGAACGAGAATTACGGCCGCGAAGTCATGGAGTTGCACACCGTGGGCGTCGATGGCGGCTACACCCAGCAGGATGTGATCCAGATGGCCGAGTGCTTGACCGGCTGGACCATTCACGAGCCGCGCAAGGATCCCCAATTCTTTTTCGACGAGCGAATTCACGGCGAAGGCAAGAAAGTCGTGATGGGCCGGACTTTTAATTACGGCGGCGAAAAAGATGGCGAAGAAGCGCTGAAGATGCTGGCGCATTCACCGAAAACCGCGAATTTTATTTCTTTGGAGCTGGCCCGGCACTTTGTATCGGACACCCCGCCTCCCGCTTTGGTCAGCCGCATGGCGCAGACCTTTCAATCGTCGGACGGCGACATTCGCGCGGTGCTAAAGACCATGATCTATTCGCCGGAATTCTGGTCCGAAGACGCCTATCGATCCAAAGTGAAGACCCCTTTCGAATTGGTAGCCAGCACGGCGCGGGCGATGCACGCGGAAGTCACGATTACTTTGCCGATGGAACAATGGGTCGGGCGGATGGGCGAACCGCTCTTCCTTTGCCAGCCGCCTACCGGATATTCGGACAAGGCCGAAACCTGGGTGAACGCCGGCGCGCTGCTGAACCGCCTGAATTTTGCGCTGACTTTTGCCGGCGACAAGATGGGTGGCGCAACGGTCGATCTGAATTCGATGCTTGGCGAGCAAGCGGTTCAGGATCCCGAAGCTGGCGCTGGCCCAAGCCTTTCAGATTTTCTTGGACGGGCAAATATCGGCCTCGACCCGGCAAACCTTGGAAGAGCGGCTGAATGATCCGCAGATTTTGCAGGCGAGCCTGGACGATCCGGTGAAAGAAGTGAACGAGGGCTTGGTTGTCGGGTCTGGTTCTGGGCGCGCCCGAATTTCAGCGGCGATAGGGAGTGTATGATCTGTAGTGCGGTTTTGTCCGCTTGGTCGGAGGGAGGTCTCGTGAAATGATATCTCCCGGCGCTATTTTCTGAAAAGCGGCGGAATCGCGATGGTGGGCATGGCTTCGTCTGCCGTCGTTCCTGCAGCGGGCCGTGGCCGCGACCACTGGACCCGGCAAGAAGAAAATGGTCGTGCTGTTCCAGCGCGGCGCGATGGACGGGCTGAACGTCGTGGTGCCCTTTGGCGAGCCGAATTATTACCACTTGCGCCCGACGATCGCCATTCCGCAGCCGCAGCAGGGCGGCGCCGACGCGGCGCTCGATCTGGATGGATTTTTCGGCCTGCATCCCAAGCCTCGCAGCCGTTACATCCGCTCTTCCACAACAACCAGCTCGCCATCGTGCAAGCCGTCGGCTCTCCCGATCCCACTCGCTCGCATTTCGACGCGCAGGATTATATGGAGTCCGGCACGCCGGGCGTGAAAGCCACGGACGACGGCTGGCTCAATCGCGCGCTAGAAAGCGACGCCCGAAGACAAACCGTCGCCATTTCGCGCCGTAGCGTTCGGGCCGTATCTTCCACGAACTTTGCAGGGCAGCGCGCCAGCCGTTGCGATTCCTGATCTGAAGCAATTCAAAATGTACGGCCCGCAACAGACGGTCGAGGGCGGCTTCGAGAGCGATGTACGCGCAGACCGTGGACCAGGCTATGCACGGCGTGGGCAGCAGAAACTTTCGAAGCCATCGACCAACTCAAGAAAATTAATCCCGATTCGTATCAGCCGGAAAATGGCGCGGAATATCCGAAGAGCCGTTTCGGCCAGAGCCTCGAGGAAATCGCCGAGCTGTTCAAGGCGGACGTCGGACTGGAAGTCGCGTTCCTCGATAGCGGCGGCTGGGACCATCACGTCAACGAAGGCGGCGTGACGGGCCAGCTTTCGAACCTGCTGAAGGATCTGGGGCAGGGAATCGCCGCATTTCATCAGGACATGGGCGACCGCATGGGCGACGTGGTTTTCGTCAGCATGTCGGAATTCGGGCGTACCGCGCACGAAAACGGCAATCGCGGCACCGACCACGGCCACGCCAATTGCATGTTTGTGATGGGCGGAGGTGTTAAAGGCGGGAAGGTCTACACGCAAGTGGCCGGGGCTGAATGAAGATCAGCTGAACCAGGGGCGCGATCTCGCGGTGACCACCGATTACCGCAGCGTGCTGGGCGAAATCATCACCAAGCATTTGGGCGATCGCGCGTTGTCGGGCGTGTTTCCGGGTTTCGCGAATGATCCCAAACAATACTTGGGAATTGTTAAGGCCTGAACGCGCTGCGATTCGTAACGCCGGGCTAAGCAAAAAAAGAGGGAGGGCCTGGGCCCTCCCTCTTTTTTCCGCGCTGTGACTTAGCTTCCGGCTTTAATACGCATTCCGTAGAACGATCTATAGACGAAAAAGAACGAAACCAGAAAGAACGCCGCCGCTAGCACGTGGGTCACACCCTCGCCGCGGTCATGAGTCAGACTGACTGCCAGCTCAACCGCCAGCAACCCGAAAAGCGTGGTGAACTTGATGACCGGGTTCAGCGCGACGGAGGACGTGTCCTTGAACGGGATCGCCTACCGTATCGCCAATCACCGTCGCATCGTGCAGCGGAGTGTCCTTCTGCTTCATCTCCATTTCCACGATTTTCTTGGCGTTATCCCACGCGCCGCCGGCGTTGGCCATGAAGATGGCCTGGTACAAGCCGAAGATCGCGATGGAAATCAGGTAGCCGATGAAGAAGAACGGTTCGACGAAGGCGAAGGCCAGCGTGCCGAAAAACACCGCGATGAAGATATTCAGCATGCCTTTCTGTGCGTACTTGGTGCAGATGGCCACGACCTTCTTGCTGTCCTCCACCGACGCTTTGACTACGCCGTCCAGCTTGATATTTGCTTTGATGAATTCCACCGCGCGGTAGGCTCCAGTAGTGACCGCCTGAGTGGAAGCGCCGGTAAACCAATAAATCATCGCGCCGCCGGTGATCAGCCCCAGGAAAAACGGAGCATGCAACAGCGAAAGCTTGTCAACGTTTTCGGTGATGCCGTTGGTCAGCGCCATGATGATCGAAAAAATCATGGTGGTCGCGCCGACCACGGCCGTGCCGATCAGCACCGGTTTTGCCGTCGCTTTGAAGGTGTTTCCCGCGCCGTCGTTTTCTTCCAGCAATTCCTTGGCGCGTTCGAAATTGGCGTCGATTTTGAAATCTTTCTTCAGTTCCTGCTTGATGTTCGGAACTTGCTCGATCAGCGACAGTTCGTAAACGGACTGCGCGTTGTCGGTGACCGGGCCGTAGGAATCGACCGCAATCGTGACCGGCCCATGCCCAGGAACCCGAAGGCGACCAGACCGAACGCAAACACCGGCGCGCGATCATCAGCATGCTGCAGGCCCTGCGGGCTGACCAGATAGCTGATGGACATCAGCGCGACCATCGCCAGGCCGATGTAGTAAGCGCGAGAAATTTCCGGCGACGAATCCCGAAAGAATGCCGAGTGACGCGCCACCCTCTTCAGCAGAAGCCACCACTTCACGCACGTGCCGCGATTCGGTGGAAGTAAATACCTTCACCAGCTCTGGAATGACCGCTCCAGCCAGTGTTCCGCAGGAGATGATGGTCGCCAACTTCCACCATTGGGTCGTATCGCCGTCCAAGGTGGGGATGATTACCGACGAGATCGCGTAAGTCATCGCGATGGAAATCACCGAAGTGATCCACACCAGCGAAGTCAGCGGCGATTCGAAATTCATCTTGTCGGCTTTGCCGTAGCGGGCCTTGGCGATGAAGTCGTTGATGAAATACGCCGCGGCGCTGGCGACCAGCATCGCGATACGCATGACGAACAGCCAGACCAGCAGCTGGACTTGAACCGTGGGGCTTTTCACGCCGAGCAAAATGAAAGTGATTAGCGCGACGCCGGTGACGCCGTAGGTTTCAAAGCCGTCAGCGCTGGGGCCGACCGAATCGCCGGCGTTATCGCCGGTGCAATCCGCGATCACGCCCGGGTTACGAGCGTCGTCTTCCTTAATTTTGAAAACAATCTTCATCAAGTCGGAGCCGATGTCCGCAATTTTGGTGAAGATGCCGCCGGCGATGCGCAGAGCCGCCGCGCCCAGCGATTCGCCGATGGCGAAGCCGATGAAGCAGGGCCCGGCGTAATCTCCGGGGACGAACAGCAAAATGAACAGCATCATCAGCAGTTCCACGCTGATCAGCATCATGCCGATGCTCATGCCGGCTTGCAGCGGAATCTGATAAATCGGGATAGGGCTTGCCGCGCAGGCCGGCAAATGCCGTCCGCGAATTCGCGAAGGTGTTCACTCGAATTCCAAACCAGGCCACGCCGAAGCTGCCAGCGATTCCGAGCAGGCTGAACGCGAGAATGATAATCACGCGGAAGGCTTCGTAGTGCAGCAGCATGCCGAAGTACAGCACGATGACCACCGCGATGAAGGCCTCGAGCAGCATCAAGAACTTGCCCTGGGTGATCAGGTACGTTTTGCAGGTCTCGTAGATCAGGTCGGAGATTTCCCGCATTGAGCGATGCACGGGCAGGTTCTTCAGCCGCGAGTAGATGGTCAGGCCGAAAATGAGGCCGAAAACGCAAAACACGATCCCGAAGAGCAGAAGTTTGTGCCCGTCGATTCCATTCAGGAAAGTAACTGAGGAAAGGTCGGGCAATTTCAGATTCGCTTCGCCTCCAACCGACTCTGGCGCCGGCTGCTGCGCGAATGTCGCCGCGGCGAGAGCCAACATCGCCGAAGTGGCCGTGGCCACCCTAAAACACGTGCCGCCAAACTTGGAAAGGGAACTGAGAATTACGTTTTGCATTAGTTGGTCACCACGATTCGCGAATCTGCGCACATGTAAGCCCAAACGTCTACCGACATTCTTTCCTCCGGATGAAGACCCCTTAGGTTGGGAGCCCGCCTGACATATTGCGAAAAATACCAGGACAGAATCGTTGTTTTTATCAGGAAACGAGGCTTAGGTCAAGAAAGGAAGGCCCGGAATCGGAAGGCTCGGCCCGCCAATATGGAGCCTATCGCGAGATAATTTCTGCCTATTTTTGGCTTATTTCCGATCGGGAGGCGCCAGGGAAACTTCGAAAAACATCAGTACTTTCTTGCTCGGCAGAATCACAGCATCGGGGATATACAGCACGGCACTGTCAGCAAGGTTCATGTCGTGATTCACGTTGAAATAAACGAACCCATGGACCGAGGCTTTGGGAGCGATGGTGTCGGCGTCGAGTGTCAGTGGCTTCAATATCTCGGAGAGCTTACCAACTTTCTTGTCGCCGCTGGGGATCGGAAGGCCCGCGATTTTCGGGCGGGATGGCGCGCCGGCTCCCGCTGGATGCGCTATCAGTGCGGCTACATCCTCCGCGGCGAGCCAGTCGATATCCTGATGACCGCCATTGCGCAGGTTCACTTGTAATTGAATGGTGTTGATGTCTACGCGGATCAGGTTGGGGCCGTCATTGCGCAGGGTCACCTCAATCGGCAAAATCCCGACCGCGTATGGATCCGCCTTCCCGAATTTGTCTTTGGAGCGTGCTCGATCGGTGTAGGGATCAGCCTGAATGGTTAGGCCGTCGTGGGTATCGTGCGGCAGGATCTTCGCGGCGGGGACTGCCTGCCCAGCATGCGTGGACCCGCGCGGATCTTTCGCCTCGGTGCGTTGGACGAGCCAGCTGCTGCTAATGATCATCGCAGCGAGGATCACGAGGCTGAGTGCGCCGGACGAAATGGTTTTGCGAAGTTTCATCACCCTGCTCTGCGATGCGAATCGCCTAAGGGAAGTTGTGCGCGTTCGAAACCGGTGCCACTATATACCGGTTTTCCGCGGAGCCTAGCGCTTGGTTGGCGTCCGCTTCCTGAATGTATTTTTTCTATCGCATACTCACGGCAGCGGCCATGCTTTTCCTTGCGCCCTATTACGCCCTGCGGGGCTGGCTGCGAGGAGAGTCAGCGCGGTCGTTTCGCGAACGGTTGGGGCTCCTTGGGCCGGAGTTCGCTGCCCGTGCCTCTGCTCCTCCAGTGGGCCGTGCGGTGTGGATCCACGCCGTTTCCGTGGGAGAAGTTCTTGCCGCCAAGCCGCTGGTGGATGGGTTGAAATCGCGCTGGCCTGGCCATCCTATTTTTATCTCGACCACAACGGAAACCGGCCAGCGCCTGGCGCGCCAACGGCTTAAAAATGTCGACGGTGTTTTCTACTTCCCAATCGATTGGGTCGTGCCGGTTCGCCGATCATTGCGCGCCATTCGTCCGGCGGCGGTGATTGTGCTGGAGACGGAAATCTGGCCGAATTTTCTACGAGAGGCGAAACGAGAGAATATTCCGGTAATTTTCGCCAACGCGCGTATTTCGCAGAAATCTTTCGCGCGCTTCAAGCGTTGGGAATTCCTGATTGGACCATTCTTTGCCGAAACGTTGGAGGACGCTGCGTTGTTTCTGCCGCAAACCGCGGACGACGCGGCTCGCTTGAATGCCATGGGCGCTTCCGAACAACGCATGGAAGTTCTAGGCAACTTGAAATATGACAATGAGCCGCCGCCGGTCAACGCGTTTACTGCTTGGCTCGGCGACGAAATTCGCAAGCAGGAACGCTGGCCGGTTATCGTCGCTGGCAGCGTGGTGGAAGGCGAGGAAGAGGCGGTTATCGCGGCGTACGATCAGGTGCAGCGCCAATGGCGGCGCACCTTGCTGATTTTGGCTCCTCGCAAGCCGCAGCGGTTTGACGCGGCCACTGCGATTTCCGCGGAGGGCGGCTGGAAAGTGATTCGCCGGTCGCGTATCGACCTGGCGCTGCCGCTCGATGAAGAAGCTGATGTTTTGCTTCTCGATTCCATCGGAGATTTAGCCGGGCTTTATTCGCTCGCCGACGCTACTTTTGTGGGCGGCTCGCTGGTGTCATCGGGCGGCCACAATATTTTGGAGCCGGCTTGGTTTGGGCAGCCGCCCGTTTTTGGTGCTTCGATGGAAAATTTTCAGGATATGGCCGATCAGTTTCTGGATGGGCACGCGGCGATCCAGGTGCGGTCGGCGGAGAGCCTGGCCAAGGTCTGGATTCAACTGGTTGAAAACCAGCAATTGCGATCGCAAATCGAGGGCCGGGGCGCGGCGATCGCCGAACGCAATCGCGGAGCCACCGCGCGCACCCTCGACCGAATTGCGCCGTTCATTGACGAATCGTCGAAGGCGACCGGCCAGTGAAGTTCACCGAAGCGATTCTATGGCCAGCATCAGTGATTTATGGCGCGGCGGCGCATTTGAAGGCCCGCGCTTACAAGACCGGCTTGCGCAAACCGCGACACCTGCCGGGAACTGTGATCAGCGTTGGCAACCTGACGGTCGGCGGCACCGGAAAGACTCCGCTGGTTCTATGGATCGCGAAAAAATGGTTGAGCCAGGGCAGGAAGGTTGGAATTTTGACCCGCGGCTATCGCGGAACGGCCACTGCCCCAGGTTCTGAAAGTCCTGCGGGCGGAACCTCTACCAGCGATGAAGTGCGGCTGCTTCGTGAGCGGCTCGGGGATGCCGTTTCGTTTGGGATTGGCGCGAATCGATTCGAAAAAGGTTTGCAACTAATCGCGCAGGGAGTCGATCATTTCATCTTGGACGATGGTTTTCAGCATCAACGCCTCGCCCGCGATGTCGACATCATTTTGATCGATGGACTAAATCCCTTCGGGGGCGGTCATTTGCTTCCTGCAGGTAGGCTGCGCGAACCGCTCAGTGGCATGGCCCGTGCTGACATTGTGGTCATCAACCGGACTGCGGCCTCGCCCGCCATTGAAACCGTAATTCGACGGTACTCTCAAGCTCCTATTTTCTACGCACAGCCAATGATCGAGTCCCTACGCGCGGTACAGAACGGCCAGTTATCGGCGAGGACTTTCGATTTGGCCGGGCAGAAAGCTTTCGGCTTCTGCGGCATCGGAAACCCACAGGGATTCTTGGCGACTCTGCACCAAACAGCCGCAGATCTGGTCGGCAGCCAGTTCTTTCCCGACCACCATCGCTACTCGGAGCGCGACGCGGCGAGAATTCAGAGTGAGGCTGCAGCTGCGGGCGCCACCGTGCTGGTTTGCACCGAAAAAGATTTCTATAATCTAAATGGTGCGTTTGGCGAGCATCTTCCGATTGCATGCGTAACGATTTCGTTGAACATTCAAGCTGAAGATGAGTTCTGGCATCAAATTAACGCCATCGCGAAACGACGAACTCCTGGATCCTGAACGTACCAGCAACTCTTATTGACGTCCCGCGGATTGCCGTGGCCCTGCGGGTGTGTTAGTTTGCGGCGGGGAAACTCGATTGCTCGTTGACGCGCGAAATTTTCGGAGCCCGGTTGAAGGCTAAGAACGGCAAACAGAATAAGCTAGCAACCTCCGCCAGTTCCGTCAGAGGGGGAGCGTCCGGGTCGCGGCCGTCGGGTCGCCTGTCGCCCGATTCCAGCGTCGACATCGGGCGTTTGCTTGATCTGGTCGCCGGTTTTTCACAGCAAACCATCTGCGTCGTCGGCGATTTTGTGCTCGACGAATTCGTTTCCGGAGAAATTTCGCGCATTTCCCGCGAAGCCCCGGTCTTAATCTTGCGGCATCAAAGGGCTGAGGCCTATCCGGGTGGCGCCGCGAACGCCGTCAATAATCTCGTCGACCTCGGCGCGCGGGTTCTGCCGGTTGGC
>CAWIEL010000101.1:0-20937 GCA_963835025.1 uncultured Acidobacteriota bacterium | reverse complement strand
GCTTGAGGACTTCGTCCGCACTGGGCAGGGCTACAGTTGCGACCGTCGGAGCGGACTCGGGAGCCGCGCTCGCCGGCGATTGCGCATGAGCGACAGTCGCCGCCAAACAAGTAAGCGCGAGAGTGGCCGCCAATTTTCTAATCCGATCGCTCATGTTGCGAACTCTCCTCGCCGAGTGTTTCGTTGAATCGCCCACTGGTGCTGCGATGAGTCCTTTGCCACCGCTGATTCTTCTACGCCATGCGCCATTCGAGACATTACACTATCGTCCCAAGCCATCTTGGTCTCATTCTTTAGACGCAACGGACAACGGGTGAAATGATAAGCCATTTTAGCGAGAGACAGCCAAATTCATGCCCATGAGCACAGCCAACCGGGTCGCCATTGTACTGGCCGTTATCGCGGCGGTGATTTTCATTGCGATCGGAGGTTTCATCTATTGGCAGCACCGTCCCCTGCCTCCGATGGTCACCGCCGTTCCGGGCGTGCCGTTGACCGGCCCCGAACCTGACGTCTTGAGCGAACTTCCTTCGGACGCGCCGGTGATTGCTTATGTGGACGTAGCCGCACTGCGTAAGCTGCAGAATTCGCCTTTGGCGGCGGTACTCGGGTTAAGTTCCGGCGGCCCTCAGTCCGATCGCGATTACGCAGCCTTTGTTAGCGACACCGGTTTCGACTACGAGCGAGATCTCGACCATGCCGGCTTGGCCATGTGGCCCGCTGGGTTGGGCACGCCGAATAATCCCTTGGGCGACAATCGAGTGATCTCGATCGCCGATGGCCGTTTCGACCAGCAGAAAATTAAGGCCTACGCGTTGCGCACCGGCAAAGTGAGCAATAACGGAAGCTTGGAGGTTTTGACCGTGCCGGGTAATCCGCCGGTCTCGCTCGAATTCCTGTCGCCGACGCGAATTGCGCTGGCCAGCGGAAAAAATCCCGTCGCGCTGCTCGCGTCGATCCACACCGATGGTTCCGGAACGCGCGATGCGGCATTGCAATCGCGAATTGAGCGGGTCGCCGGCGCGCCGATTTTCGCCGTGGCGCGAACCTCAAATCTTCCCTCGAGCTTCTACGCCAATTTCCGCAACGCTCCCCAGCTCGATCAGTTGATTCGCAGCATCCAAGCGCTGACACTGGCCGGGCAGCCTGATGGTCAAAATCTGCGGGTAGCGGTCGACGCGGAGAGTGATTCGATAAAGGATGCCATGCAGATTTCTTTTCTGCTCGAAACCGGGCGCATGGCTGGATCGATGGCGCTTTCCAGCCCCGACGCCAAGCGCCAAATGACGCGCGAGCAGATCGCTTTTCTAAATTCCCTGCTGAGTGACGCTCAGATTACCCATCGCGACAAATTGATTCGGCTGAATCTGACGATTACGCGCGAGATGCTCGCGGAGGTCTCTGGCCCGACCCCAACCATGCCAGCAGCGAAGAATGCCAAGCCCGCGCACGCAGCTACCAAGTAAGCGAAGGTAAAGGTCGCAAGTACTCGCTGCTGGTCGGTTATTTAACTGGAAATTCCTGCGGGAAGAAAATCGAGACTAATCAGCTGCCGCGGTCGCAGTGGCTGCGGTGCTCAGATAACGCCAGGGGTTAACCGGAGTGTTGTAAATTCGAACTTCGTAATGCAGGTGCGGACCAGTCGATCGTCCGCTGTCACCTTCAAAGCCGATGATGTCGCCGCGCTTCACGCGCGTCCCCGCGTGGGTCTGAAAGCCGGAAAGGTGTCCGTACCAGGTGGTGACGCCAAAGCCGTGGTCGATTACCACCAAGCGCCCGTATCCGGCGCGTTGTTCCATAACCAGCACCACGCCATCGGCGGTAGCGCGAACGCCGTCACCGTAATGCGACGCGATGTCCATACCGGCGTGGAACGCGCCTTCCCCGCTAAATGGATCGAGGCGTTCGCCAAAATGCCCGGTAATTTCGCCCACGACCGGCCAAAGCGTCGGCACAATCCCCAAGCTGCTGAGCTGGGTCTGCGGCAGTAAACGCGCGCCGCCATTTGACATCGCTACGGCGGTTACGTTGCGTTGCAGGTAACTGAATTCGTCCATCGAATCTTGGTACTCGGCGTCGTTCTGCACCACCGCGTCATCGCTGAAGGCAAAGGGCGTCTGCCGAAATCGCGTAATGCCGTAGGCCATGGCGACTTCACTGGCGAGAGACTGGAGCGAATCGAGGCGCTGGTTGGTGTCTTTCACTTCGACCTGCAGAACTTTGTATTGCTGCTTCAAGGCGTCCTGTTCACGACGCAGCGAATTGTAGCTCGACGCTTTCCAAAGCATCCGCGAATAGGACCCAGTCGCGGCGAGTACCGTAACGCCTCCTACTGCCGCGAGAATCGCCAGCGCGTGCAGGACGTAAAACGGCACGCGCAGCCTCCGCATTCCGCCAGAAGCGCTCGAGGCAATAAAAAACGTGTAGTACTTACCTTTCATTCTTGATTTTTCCTGTGATCTTTACTTTGGGGCTGAACGCTGCAGTCCCCCGACCGCAACTCGCCGAATCCTCAGCGATGCTCACTTCGATACAAAGCCGTAAGGACTCTGAATTCTAGCGATCACCCAGCACATGGTCAACCGCTAACTTGCGTTTTCCACAGCCTCGCCATGAATGCAAAAGACTTACACGCTTCATGGCCGCGTGAAACCACTTCCTTACTGACCGAAACATACCGTAATGTCTCTGAGCAACGCAACTGGTCGAAGGTTCAGGATGAAACAAGAACGTCAACTGATCGAAAAAATTCTCCGTGGCCTGGGCTCGAAGTCTAGTTCGTCATCTTCGGCTTCGCGCTTAAGTGCACTGCGACCGCTGCCCATTATTCTTGGGCCGGGCGACGATGCGGCGGTGATTCGACCTCCCGGCAAGACCGAATTGGCGGTGACGTGTGATGCGTCTTTGGAAGGCGTCCATTTCCGCCGAGACGTCCATCCCCCGGAATCGATCGGGTACAAATCGTTGGCCCGGGCCACCAGCGACATTGCGGCTATGGGCGCCACTCCCCGCTTTTTTCTGCTGACGCTGGGGCTGCCTAAGTCGGTGAAGGCCGCGTGGCTCGATGGTTTTCTGCGGGGGATGCGGCGGGCGGCCCGTGAATTGAAGCTACAGATCGTCGGGGGCGACACGACCGCAGGCTCGCAAATAGTAATCAGCATCACGGTGCTTGGCGAAAGCGCGCCGGCTTTGGCAGTTACACGATCCGGGGCCCAGCCGGGCGATTTGATCTATGTCAGCGGCATTTTGGGCCGGGCGGAGTTGGGTTTGCGAGTTGCACTCACTGGGCACGCTCGTGACTCTGGCCTCCGTGCGACGCTCGCGCCCCACTTGTACCCCAAGATTCGAGTTGGCCTCGGCTCCTGGCTCGCCCAGCGAGGCATACCCACCGCGATGATGGATCTCTCGGACGGATTGTCCACGGACTTGGCGCGGCTCTGCCGCGCCAGCAGAACTGGAGCGCGGATTTACGCCAGCAGGATTCCCGTTCCGCAAATATCTTCGAATGTTTTGGGGAAACTGCACGGTCCTAAGCCAAATGCGTTGGAGATGGCATTGAACGGCGGTGAGGATTACGAGCTTTTGTTCACCGTTCCGAAGGACAGGGTCAAAAGCCTGAAGAGGTCTCCCGACTTCTCAGCTCTATCCTGCATCGGCGAAATCACCGCTGCGAAAACCTTGCGATTGATGCTTGCCGACGGCCTCCAGAAAAATCTGCATCCGGGCGGATGGGATCCCTTTTAAATTTAATTGGCCGACGCGATCATTGCTGGGGCTGAACCGAAGGCGTAGCTCCCGAACCAGGGTGCGTGCCGTTTGGCTCGGTAAGTTTCGGCAAAGTCTGCGGAACGACCGGCGCCGGCGGTGGAGGAGCTTTCTGTTGCAGACCCTGCTCGGCGATATCGGCCGGGGGAGCAGTATCCGGCACGTCCACTAAGATTTGCTTCGCTCCGGCTAGTTTTTCGAGTGGGACTACGTTCTGAAAATTCTCCGCCGGTATCTCCGCTGTGGCCTGCTGCATGAACTTCAGCCAAATCGGGAGGGCGGCGGCGGCGCCGGTTTCCTTCTTGCCCAGCGAGACGCGTTTGTCGTCATTCCCGACCCAGACCCCCGCGGTCAATTGCGGAGTGAAGCCGATGTACCACGCGTCGGTAAAGTCGTTGGTCGTTCCAGTTTTGCCGGCGGAAGGACGCCCGAGTTCTTTGGCGCGAACGCCGGTGCCGAACTGCACCACTTCTTCCAGCATCGCGACCATGGTTCGCGCGGTCTCCGGAGGAATCACATCGGTCACCTTGGGCTTGGGCTCTTCCAGCACCGAGCCGTCATACGAAGTCACGCGCTTGATGTAATGCGGCTCGATGTGAATTCCGTCGTCAGGGAAAACGGTGAACGCCGAGACGTGTTCCATCAAAGTTAGGTCCGCCGAACCGAGTGCGAGCGGGAGATACGGCGGCAGCGGACTCTCAATGCCAAATTTCCGGGCCAGATCGATCACGTTCTGCACGCCGACGTGTTCCAGCAGCCGCACGGCGGGCACGTTGCGTGAATCAGCGAGCGCGCGGCGCAAGGTGATGCGGCCTTCGAATTTGTTGTCGTAATTGCGCGGAGAATAATTCTGGCCGCCGCTGCGGAAGGAGACCGGCTCATCCACCACGACATCGAAGGGAGTCATTCCCGATTCCAGCGCGTCGGCGTAGACGTAGACCTTGAACGAGCTTCCGGTCTGGCGCAGGGCCTGGGTCGCGCGGTTGAACTTCGAAGTTTCAAAATCGTAGCCGCCGACCATGGCCTTGATGTCGCCGGTCGGGTTGTCGATCGCCAGCAGCGCGGCTTGCGCTTCGGGAACCTGGTCCAGCTCGGCGTGGAGGGTAAATCCTGAAACTTCTTTGACCGCGAGGCAAACCAAGTCTCCGGCTTTCAGAAACTGCTCGGGAGATTTGTGACCGGTCCAGGCAAAATCGGCGGGCGTCAGCATCGCATGGTACTGGCCAATCTTGATCGCTGCGAACGTCGGCGCGACGCTCATCACCAGGCCGGTGACGTAATCGCCTTTTTGCACCGTGCCGCGCCAATCGTCATTTTGATATTTCTCCAGCGGCCCCAAATTCTGTTGCAGGATGTTCGACAGATTGCCGCGCCATCCATGGCGCCGGTCGTAGGAATGCAGTCCCTCGCGCACCGCCGCATCGGCGGCACGCTGCATCGCGATATTTAAGGTTGTATAAACGCGCAGCCCCTGCTCGTGAACCGCCGCGGTGCCGTAGGTGTGCTCCAGGTACTCGCGAACCTCTTCGATAAAGTAAGGCGCCAAATCGTTTCGGGTGGAGGCGAGGCGCAAGCCCAAAGGCTCCGCCATCGCGGCCTCGGCCTGCGCATGGGTGATCTTTCTCTCGTGCTCCATCAGCGATAACACCAGATTGCGGCGAGCCTTGGCGCGCTCCGGATGATTTACCGGCGCATAAATCGGGCCGCGAATAATCGCGGCGAGAGTTGCCGCCTGGCTTAGCGTAAGTTTTTCGATTGGCGTGCTGAAATAATATTCGGAGGCCGCTTCAAAACCGTAGTTCCCCGAACCGAGGTAGATCTGGTTCGCGTACATGGTGAAGATTTGTTCTTTGGTGTAATGCCGTTCGATCTGAATCGCTAGCAGCGTCTCCTGTATCTTGCGCTGTGCGCTGCGATCGGAACGATTCAGAAATAATCCGCCAGCGAGTTGCATAGTCAGCGTGCTGGCGCCTTCGGCCAAGCGGTGTTTGGCGATATCGTGCCAGGCCGCTTCCAGCACGCGCGGGATGTCCACACCCCAGTGTTCTTCGAAGTGCTGATCTTCGGTGGTGAGGACGGCGTCTTTCAAAACTTTAGGAATTTGCTGATAGGTGATCAAAATCCGCCGCTGCAGCGCGAATGTCCCGATGGACTGTCCATCGTCGGCGTATAACTCAGTAACTACGTTCGGGCGGTAATCCTGCAGTGCGCGAATTTCCGGCAAGTCGCTGCTGTAGACAAACAGCAGGCCCAACGCCGCACCCACGGCAATCGCGCAAATCAGCAGAAAGGCAAACGCCAGGCGACCAAACATCGTGTCGCCGGTGATCTTCATGGTTGCGCGGTAAAAACGGTCCATCGCTGATCATTCTATCGCATGCAAACCGGGCAGGACCTGTACCTTCTCGACCGATGTTCCGTAGGGCGAAGTTACCGCGCCTCACACCTTTTCCGCCATCCCTCGCGGTTCTTGCGTTACTATCTCGCCGGAATCCTAATTTCGAATCGACGGCCAGGCCCATGGAAGCAAACCCAGTTTTATTTCGCGACCTTACTTATATTTTTCTTGCGGCCATCGTCGGTGGCCTGATCGCCTGGCGGCTCAAGCTGCCGCTGATCCTTGGTTTCGTTTTCGGCGGCATCATCATCAGCCCGTTCACGCCGGGGCTGCAGATTTCCGATCTGCACGCGTTCGAAGTCTTCGCCGAGGTCGGCGTGGTCTTGTTGATGTTCTCGATCGGCGTGGAATTTTCGATTCCGGATTTGATGCGCGTAAAGTGGATCGCCCTCGGCGGCGGAACGCTGGGGATTCTTTTGTCGCTGGTCTTCGCGCTGGGCGCGTCGTGGCTCGCCGGATGGACCATGATCCAAGGGTTCGTCATCGGCGCCACGATTTCGGTAGCCAGCACGATGGTCCTGGCGCGCCTGCTGGCCGACCGCAATGCGATGGGCACAACCTACGGTCGCGTCATGATCGGCATTACCTTGGTCGAAGACATTGCGGTCGTTTTTATGACGATCATTATCCCGATCTTCAGCGGACCTGCGGAGGGCCGCTTCACCAAGGCGGCGTGGACCCTGGGCAAGGCCGTCCTGCTGCTGATTCCGCTCGCGTTTCTGGCCATGACTGTAGTTCCGCGTGTGCTACGCCGTGTTTCGCGCACCAAAGATTCCGAATTGTTTTTGCTGGTGGCGATTGCAATTTGTCTGGTGTCCGCGAGCGTCGCGCAGGCTTGCGGATTCTCGGTTGCGTTGGGCGCTTTCCTGGCCGGGCTGGCCATCAGTGGCGCACAGGACCTGCATCAAGCGCACACGACGCTTATCCCGCTGCGCGATGCCTTCGTCGCCATGTTCTTTGTGTCATTGGGGACGCTGGTGGTGCCCTCGGTGATCATTCACAATCTGCCCCTGCTGGGAGTGATGCTGTTGCTGATTATCTTCGGCAAATTCATTATCTGGTTCGCGGTGATGAAGCTGTTTCGCTATTCGGTTTGGACTTCCATCGCGGTGGCCGCCGGGCTGACCCAGATCGGCGAGCTATCTTTCATCTTGGTGGAAGTGGCAAAAAAATCCGGGCTGGTCGGCGATGAGGTTTTCGCCGCGACGCTCGCTGCGTCGCTTATTTCAATTTTCCTGAATGTGCTGATGGTCCGCGCCGTCTTCCACTGGATTCAACCGAAGCTCGACGCCGAAATGCCGCTGCCCGCACCGGTGGCAGCCGCTCACGCCGCAGAAGCTTAGTTCTTGAAGATGGTTGGTCGAGCAGATAGCGCTTCGAGAAAACGGCTTAACGTATTTTGAAAAGCTAAAGCTGCCTCGGGCTCCGGCTATTTCAAGGCCGCTTGCGCCGCCGCGACGTCCGGATAGCACTTGATCAGCGTGCCCACCTGAGTCATATCGATCAGCGCCGCAACTTGTTTGTTCGCTCCCACCACTGCCAACTTCCGCTGGTGACGTTGTGACGCAACGTAAGCGCCGACCAGCGCTCCAAGGCCTGCAGAGTCCACGAACTGGATGTTCGTAAAGTCCAGGATGACTTCCGGCGAAGTCTCTTCGCGCGTAGCGGCTTGGAAGGTAAAAACCGTGTGAATGTTCAATGAGCCGGTGAGCTTCAGGATTTTCTGTCCCGCGCGCCCGCCGTCAAAAGTTTCGATGTTCAGATGTTCGCTAGGCATGAACGCCGATTCTAGCGAAGTACCCGCCCGCCGATTGTTAATATTCGGTTACAGCAGCGCTGGCGGGCGCTTCCTGTTATCGCTCGATAATCGCGTCGGCTTCGATCTCGAGCAGCATCTCCGGCTGAATCAGTTTGCTGACTTCGACCATGCTGGTCGCCGGACGAATGTTTCCGAAAACTTCACCGTGGGCTCGTCCGATGTCCTTCCAATCTTGATCGATGCGCGTAACGAACATGCGAGTCCGGACGACGTCGCTCATTTTCGCGCCGGCTTGGGCCAGGGCCGCTTCTATATTCTTCAGAATCTGGATGGTTTGCCCGTACGCGTCGCCGAGAGCCACGATTTCTCCCTTGGCGTTGAACGCCGTCGTACCGGAAACCGATACGTGCGCGCCCACCCGCACCGCGCGCGAATAGCCGACCTGCGGCTCGAATGGCGAACCCGAAGAAATATTTTGCCGCTTGTCCATTAGGACCTCCCTCGTCATCGAAACATTAGTTGTCAAATCGCGTGCGCAATTCGGGCGGCATCAACGGACAGAGATCTTCGCGCCGGCCGAAAATCCGGAACCGTACGCGGGCCACAAAATCGTAAGCGAAATCTCGCAAACCTCGCGGCACTACGCTCAACATGGCCGCCAACGCTCTCCAACCGCCGCCAAGGCGCCGCAGAATCCGCAGGAACGCATCCGAGCGGACGTAAAGTTGCCTGTCGGAGGCCATTACTACCAAGCTATCCGGCAGGGTTTCCCGAATCGCGCGAGGAATCAGCCTGCTAAATGTTTCACCCTGCAGCGGCGCAAACCGAAACGCGTTTCCCTCGCGGTCCTCACGCACTACGAACTGCACGGTGCGGTGACATAGCCCGCAATAGCCGTCGTAAAAAAGAATATCGGGCGCGGGTGTTTGGTCCACGAGACCTCGCGACGCGCTGCTGGCGCTACGCGTCTGAAAAAAGCATATCACGCGCGCTGAAGTACTTCGGAGGGCGGCGATTCCTTCGACCACGTCTTCGCGAAATTCCCGGACCTTCTCGCTTGCCTCATTTTCCCGTTTTCTCTACTCTTAGTTGGTCCTCCAAATCGCAGTCCGCGCAGGAGTAAATTCGCCCGATGAAGTGCAATAACATTCTCGAAGCGATGGGCAACACGCCCATCATTCGGCTGAACAAACTGGCCAAGAATTCTCCGGCGGAAGTCTGGGTAAAGGCCGACTATTTGAACCCGGGCGGATCGGTGAAGGACCGCATCGGGCTTTCGATGATCGATGAAGCCGAACGCACCGGGAAACTCAAGCCCGGCGGGACCATCATCGAAGGTACTTCGGGAAATACCGGCATGGGACTGGCGCTGGTGGCCTGCGTCCGCGGCTACAAAGTCGTTTTCACCATCACTGACAAGCAATCTCGCGAAAAAATCGACCTGCTGAAAGCTTTCGGCGCCGAAGTGATTGTTTGCCCCACGGCCGTCGAACCCGAAGATCCCCGCAGCTATTATTCCGTCGCCGCGAAACTCGCGCGCGAGATTCCGAATTCGTTTTATCCCAACCAGTACGAAAATCCGATGAACCCCATGGCCCATTACCGCACTACCGGGCCGGAGATTTGGAAAGACACCGAAGGAAAAATCACTCACTTCGTCTGCGGCATGGGTACCGGCGGCACCATTTCCGGCGTGGGGAAATATCTGAAGGAACAGAATCCCGGGGTCAAAATTGTGGGCGTCGACCCGATCGGTTCGCTGTATTACGAGCAGTTCAAAACCGGCAAGACCGGTAAAGCACTGACCTATGTGGTGGAAGGCATCGGCGAAGACTTCTTCCCCGTCACCATGAACATGAAAATCCTGGACGACGTCTATCAAGTAAACGACGAGGAATGTTTCGTCTGGGCCCGCCGCCTGGCGAAGCAAGAAGCGATCTTCACCGGCGGTTCGGGCGGCGGCTGTATTTCCGCGGCCTTGAAGCTGGCCAAGACCTGCAAGCCCGGCGACATGATTGTTGCCTTCTTGCCCGATTCCGGATCGCGCTACATGTCCAAGGTCTACAACGACGGCTGGATGCGTGAATACGGCTACGTCGATGCTGAAGTTGCGCTTTCCGCCGCCGACGTGATCCGCGTGAAGCGCCAGAACGGCAAAACCCGCGATTTAATCGTGGTTGGTCCGTATCAGACGGTGTTTCATGCGCTGCAAACCATGCAGCAGCAGGATATTTCCCAACTGCCCGTGCTCGAAGATGAAAAATCCATCGGCACGGTTTTTGAGGATCAAATTCTGAATCTCGCCCTGCAGGGTAAAGATCTTCGCAAGCTGGTTATCCGCGAAGTGATGGGCGGACCGCTTCCCCAGGTCCCCGCCAATTCGGCTATCGAGCGCGTAACCCACATCTTGAGCCACGATAGCCCCGCCGTTTTCGTGGAAATGCCTGACGGGAAACTCGAAGTGCTCACCAAGTTCGACTTGATGGACACCATCGCCGGGCTAGCCACGCAAAAGCGCTAAGCGGGCCGAACCGGCTTTCCACATTCAGAAACTAATCTCCCTGGCTCTTAATGTCCTTGAAGTCCGTCCGCACTTCTTCGAGTTTTGCGCGGTAGGCCGCGGCGTCCCCGTATGGCAAAAAGTGCGAATAGCGGTCGTGCGGGTGCATGATGCGATGCGCATGGCGGATCGGGCACCAGTGCTGCTCAGTGCGCGCCGCGACCTCCACCACGTAGGCCATCACTCCATTGCCGTAAGAGCAGTAAGCGCAGTTAATTCTTTCCAGCAGGTTCAGATAGCACAGTTTTCCGCGGTCGAAGACAACAAAGTCGGAGCGCTTCACTTTGGGGATGCCGTACAGCGGAAACGAAAACCACTGGTAGATCGTGATGAAGATATCGATCAGCACGAATGGAATAATGCAGCCGTAGATCAGCGGTGCGGTTAGCCCCACGAAGAACCGAGATTCCTGCATGTACTTCAGCAGCGAGCTCCGCAGCTGGGTGTGTTGGTGCTTTACGGCGTCGGGAAAGCGGATCTGGCGCGAATGCAGCTCATAGTTCGGTCCGCGATATTCCTCGTCGCGGTCCGGCTCGCTCGCAATCTGCACCAACGGCTGCGAATTCTTCGGGTCTGGGCTCATCGATTGTTCCGCCATTGAATCGCCCCTTCGCAATCCGGCGACTCGAAAGTGTAGATATCACAACTGCCGACGGCGGAATCGAACAAAATCGAAGTCGGGCGGATCCAGCTCCCAGGCTGGGGCCAAAGCGCGCCATGGTAGAATGGGTGGCTTTTCAGGTGCCGGCCGCAGCAGTGGAAAGCGCTGCCAGCGCTGCCAAGACGCGAATCGAAGAGAAAATCACCGAATCATGCGCATCGAAGACTTCAACGAACGGCTGGCTCAAAAGATCCTCGTCACCGACGGCGCGATGGGTTCGCTGCTCTACGAATCCGTCGGCCCGCAGCGTTGCGTCGATGAACTGAACGCTACCCACGCCGAAGCCGTTTTCCACGTTCATCAGACTTATATCGAAGCCGGCGCGCAGATCATCGAGACGAACACCTTCGGCGCCAATCGCAACAAGCTGGCTCAATTCGGCATGGGCGATCGGGTTGCGGAGCTCAATCACCGCGCCGTGAAAATCGCCCGCGAAGCCCGCGAGGCGGCGAAACAGGAAGTACTCATCGCAGGATCTGTTGGACCGCTGGGTCTGCAGCAGCATGTGCGCGACCTTCCACCGGACGCCATCGCAGTCATTTTCAAAGAGCAGGCCGGCGCGCTGGAAGAACGCGGCGTCGATCTCTTTATTCTCGAAACATTCAGCGACCTGGAAGAATTGGCTTCGGCCGTCGGCGCCATTCGCTCGTTATCGCGTTTGCCGATTGTGGCTCAACTAACGTATTCCGACGAAGGGACCACCTTCGGCGGCACTCGTCCGCAGGATGCCTGGGAGAAACTTCGCAGCGGCAACATTCAAGCCATCGGGGCGAACTGTACCATCGGTCCCCAGCTGCTTCTTCCCGTGCTCCGCGATCTCGCTGCCATTTCCTCCATTCCCCTGTCGGCTATGCCTAATGCGGGTTTTCCGAAGCGCGTCGGCGACCGCACCGTGTACCCGCGATCTTCTCCCGAGTATTTTGCGCTGTTTGCCCGGGAGGCCGCCGAACTGGGCGTGCGCGTAATCGGCGGCTGCTGCGGCACCACTCCGGAACATATCCGGGCTATCGCCGAAGCCGTAAAGAAAATTAATCCGGCGCGATCTGTTGGCGCAAAAGCGGCCGCAGCTCCTGTCGGGGCGTCCGTTGAAGTTCTCGATCCCGCCGAGCGCGTACGACGTATCGCCAGCCGCGAGCCCGAGAGCAAGCTCTGGAAAAAAATTCAGGCCAATCAGTTTGTGACTTCGGTTGAAATCGATCCGCCCAAGGGCGTTTCCATCGACCGCATTCTCGAACAAGTCACCAAGGTGATGGCCCACTCGTCGGTCGATTCGATCGACATCAACAGCGGCACACTAGCGCGCGTAGGCATGGACGCCATGGTGCTTGCCGGCGCTTTGGAAGCCCACGGCTTCGAAACCGTTCCGCACGTTACCACTCGCGACGCCAATATCATTGGGCTGCAGGCGATGCTGCTGGGAGCCTGGGCTGTTGGGGGCGTTCGCAACATTTTGGCGATTACTGGTGATCCGCCGTCGCTCGGCGACCATCCCGAAACCAGCGGCGTCTACGAAGTTGATTCGATCGGGCTAGTCAAGGTTCTATCACGCTTGAATCAGGGCACCGACTGGGCCGGCAAAAGTCTGGGTGGCGCTACGAATTTCACCATTGGGGTCGCGGTCAATCCGGTCGCAGAAGATATCGATGAAGAGTTACGCCGCTTCGAGCAGAAAGTCGCGGCCGGCGCGCATTTCGCCATGACCCAGCCGATCTTCGACCCCGAACACTGGCGGCTTTTCCTCAAACGCCTCGGCGGAAAATCTCCAGTGCCGATCATTGTTGGACTGTGGCCACTGACTAGTTACAAGCAGGCGTTGAGACTGAACAACGAAGTCCCCGGCATCGTGATTCCCGAAGCCACGCTCCGCGAAATGGAAAGTACCGGTGAAGCCGCGCGCGAACGCGGATTCGTTCTCGCCCGCCGCATGCTGGAATGGGCTCACGGCGCGCGCAGCGAAAGCATCGCCGGCGCGTACTTGATCGCGCCATTCAAGCGTTACGAGGAAATACTGGAATTATTCCGATAGGTCAGCGAGCGGTCGCTCGTCGCAATCTTAGAAAAACCAAAATCTCTTACGCTTGCGCGTGGAACTTCCTCCTGGCGCAAGGCCGATGTCTTCGTCCAGCTCCGGAACCCACGGTAGCGACTTCCCTTCGAAAGCCGCCAGCGGATTATCGACCAGCAGAGCCTGAGCCACGTCCGCGCCTCGCGTCTTGGCCACGTGGTCGTAGGTTTCCTTCAGCCGCAGCGGTCTCGAACTGACGTTGTGCGCGTCGCTCGCCAGGAAATGCACCGCGTTCAGCCCGAGCCACTCTTCCGCCGCTTCCTGCGCCGGCTTGCCAAAACGTCCCGCCAAAGATCCCGCGGTCACCTGCGCATAGCAACCCTGTCGAAGCCAACGGTATAGCCGCTCGGGCTTGGATCGAATCAGCGGGTTGCGCTCCGGATGGGTGATGATCGGCAGAATCCCCGCCAGATGCAATTCATGCAGGGTTTGATCCATCGAGGGCGGAATGGAATAGTCGGCAAACTCTACCAGCAGGTACTTTTTTTGATTCAAGGTATAGCGCGTCGGAAAGTGCCGGATCTCCTGCAGGTTCTCATAGCTCAGGTGGAAGTCGCATCCGGTAGCAATCGTCAGCCTGCCCTCGAAGTGGGCCTGCACCTCATCGCGACGCTTCATTACCAATTCGGGAATAAATGGGTACTTAGGATGTGCGTGCGGAGTGCCGATAACGTGGGTGATTCCGTCGGCGATTGCCATTTCTCCCATCTCCACGGACATTTCGATCGATTCGGAACCGTCGTCCAGATCGGGAAGGATGTGGCAATGAATGTCGATCATTGCAATCGAGAATAACGCAGGGTGGGAGGGATGACAACGAAGCCTAGCGCGTTCGGTGTGTGGAAGAATCGCAGCGAAGTGGCCAACCTCTTGCATGGATCAGGTTTGAACGCATGGAAGTGTTCCATAAGCGGAAAGCAGGCGTCGTGAAATGAGACCAATCGAAAACCCGGCGACTCCGATTGCGGTAGCGAAACGGCCCAAGCGCGCCTTCATCACCGGTGTAACTGGTCAGGATGGCTCCTACCTGGCGGAATTGCTGCTGGGCAAAGGCTACGAAGTTCACGGCATCAAGCGCAGGTCGAGCAGCTTCAATACCGAGCGCGTCGACCATCTGCTGCCGGACTGGCATGAGAGTGACGCGAAATTCTTTATGCATTTCGCTGATTTGTCCGACGCCAGCAGCCTTTCCAAGCTGCTTTACCGCATCGCGCCGGACGAAATCTACCATCTCGGCGCCCAGAGTCACGTCCGTGTCAGTTTCGATATTCCGGAATACACCGGCGACATCACCGCGCTGGGCACCGCTCGGCTGCTTGACGCCATCCGCGAAACCGGAATTCCTGCGCGGTTCTACAATGCCGCCAGCAGCGAAATGTTTGGGCAGAGCTACGAATGCCCGCAGAACGAGTCTACTCCTTTTCATCCGCGCAGCCCTTACGGTTGCGCCAAGCTCTATAGCTACTGGATGACGGTGAACGCCCGCGAAGGCTACGGACTGTTCGCGGTGAATGGAATCCTGTTCAACCACGAATCGCCGCGGCGCGGCGAAATTTTCGTCAGCCGCAAAGTTACCCGCGCGGTCGCGCGCATCATGCACGGCCTGCAATCCAAGTTGTATCTTGGAAATCTCGATGGCGAGCGCGACTGGGGATTTGCTCCGGAATATGTGGAAGGCATCTGGCGGATGCTGCAGCAGCCGGAGGCCGAAGACTACGTTCTGGCCACCGGAGAAACCCACTCGGTGAAGGAATTTGTCGAGCGCGCTTTTGCGCACGTCGGTCTGGACTGGCGCCGCTACGTGGAAGTCGACCCGCAGTATTACCGCCCCACCGAAATCGATCGGCTTGAAGGCGATGCTTCCAAAGCGCGCAACCGGCTGGGCTGGGTGCCGCGCATCAAATTTCGCGACTTGGTAAAGATAATGGTCGATGCCGATGTGCAGCTACTGGAAGACAAATTAACCGGACAGCTGGAACGGCGCATGTCCATGCGAGGCGGCGAATGAGGCCGGTCAGCATCAACGACCGTTCCATGGGCGCGTTTCATGGACGAAGAATCGTAGTAACCGGCGGCGCTGGGTTCCTGGGCCGTGCGGTAGTTCGCAAACTGCGCGAGCGGGGCGGCCGCGACATCTTCATTCCCCGACGAGCTACCTGCGACCTAACCCGCCTCGATCACATCGAAAAAATGTTTGACGAGGCTCGTCCGCAGTTGCTGGTGCATCTCGCAGCCACCGTCCCGGGGCCGAAATCCCATCGCGACGTCGCTGAAACTTTCTACAACAACGTGATGATGGCCACCCAGCTGATCGAAGCGGCTAGCCGGCACGGCGTGGAAAAAATGATTTACGTCGGCAGCGCCACTTCCTATCCGGCCAATGCGGCGGTGCCGCTGCGGGAGCAGGATTTATTCAAAGGCATGCCGGATCCCGGTCGCGCCGAACATGGCATCGCTAAAAGGCTTCCGATCATTCAGGCCCTGGCCTATCGCCAACAATACGGTTTCCATTGCGTCTGCTTGATTCCGACGAATATCTACGGACCTGCAGACAACTTTGACCCCCGCACTAGTTTTGTTATTCCGTCTCTGATTCGCAGATTTCTGGAAGCCGTCGAAGTTGGGGCAGAGGAAATCGTGATTGGCGGCAGCGGGTGCGCCACGCGGGATTTCATTCACGTCGAAGACTGCGCCGAAGCGATCTTGCTGGCACTCGAGCACTATCACGGTGCCGACGCGATCAACATCGGCAGTGGGATCGAAGTTCCGATTCACGATCTGGCCCGCCGCATTGCGCTGCTTACCCGCTTCACCGGGAAAATTCACTGGGATCCCAGTTACCCGGAGGGAACCATGCGCCGCGTGCTCGATGTCTCGCGCGCGCAGAAAGAATTCGGATTCAAAGCGCGGCGCAGCCTGCCGGAAGGATTGTTCGAGACCATCGAATGGTATCGCGCAGCTAAAGCCCATCCGCCGATCACGGCGCATTCATCGGGGCTGGAACAGAGCGCCTGAAGGCCGTCCTTCGCGATAACCGATTAAGGTGAAACGATAAAATGGAAGCGATCGCCCAAGCCCCCGTCGAACAACCGATTCGAAAGCCCAGCCCGCGTGTTATCACTCGCACCTCTTGCCGCTCCTGCGAAAGCTCAGACCTTGTCACCGCCATGGATTTCGGCAGCCTGTGTGTTTCAAACTTTCCGGACGTGCCGGAAAGTCATCTGTGGCCGCGCGTCCCGCTAGAGCTTCTGCTCTGCGGCGGATGCGGGCTCGTTCAACTGCGTCACACCACCCCTCCGGAGTGGCTCTACCACAGATATTGGTACAAGTCCGGGGTAAGCGCGACCATGCGCGCGGCTCTGGCCGACGTCACGGCCAAGGCTTCCCACTTCGCCGGCCTAGGTCCCGGAGATGCGGTTCTCGACATTGGCTGCAACGATGGAACGTTGCTTCGCTCTTATTCGGTGGAAGGGCTCCGTCGTACCGGGTTCGAGCCCGCTGAGAATCTGGTACTGGAAGCCTCAACTGGAACCGGTCGCATCGTTAACGATTTCTTTTCGGCTCGTCCGGTTCTCGGCGATCAGTTTCGCGTGGTTACTTCTATCGCGATGTTCTACGACCTGGAAGATCCAAACGCCTTCGTCGAAGATGTGGCTTCGGTCCTGGCCGAAGAAGGTGTGTGGATTATTGAAATGCATTACCTGCCGCAGGTTTTGGCGCGGAATGCGTTCGACTCCGTCTGCCACGAGCATCTCGAATACTATTCTTTGCACGCTCTCGAGCCGCTGCTCGAACGCCATGGCCTGGCAGTCGCCGATGCCGAAACCAACGATATGAACGGCGGCAGCTTGCGTGTGTATGTTGTCCATCGCGATTCGCCTGCGGTTTCGGTGCCCGCGCGGCGCGCGCGGGTCGAAGCACTTCGCGCCCGAGAGCGCGCGATGAATTTGCGGGAGCTCAGAGCGTATGCGGAGTTTTACGATCGCGTCCAGCGCATCGGCGAACGACTCGTTCGTTACATCGAAAGCGAGCGCGACCGCAACCATCAGGTCTCGGTCTACGGCGCTTCCACCAAGGGCAACACACTGCTTCAGGTTTTCGGCTTGGATCGCAGGCTGCTGCGTTCGGCGGCTGAGCGGAATCCGGAAAAGTGGGGCAAATACACCGTCGGAACTTGGATTCCGATCGTCTCTGAAGTGGAAGCGCGCGCTCATGCCAACGATTTTCTGGTGCTCCCCTGGCATTTCCTGAACGAAATTCAGAACCGCGAGCGAGATTTCCTCCGGAGGGGCGGAAAACTCATCGTTCCACTTCCCACTCCGTACTTCATTGACAGCACCGGCCGCCACGGCCTCGACTGCTAGTTAAATCGGGGTTCGACCAGAATTAGCCAACCTGTAATCGTGCCGTCCTTCCTCACAAATATAATCTCTTTGCCAAAGTCCCAGCCTGTGGTCTACCCAGCCGTTGAAGTTTATGGCTATTGGCGAATGTTGTTTACAATTGACGCTAGTACCTCGGCAATCTCAGTTCGACGTTTCGTTCATCGATCTCATAATTTTTGTGGCGCAAAGAGAGGAAATCGGAATGGGTGCGGATCGGAAGCCTGAATTTTTCACGGGAAAAGACCTGAAGATTGGAATCATTGGATGCGGCTACGTCGGCCTGCCCCTGGCCCTGCGTTTTGCGGACGTTGGACAAATCGTCACCGGCTTCGACACCGACGATGAGAAAATCAAAAGGTTGAACGCCGGGCAATCCTACATCCGGCACATTTCCGCCGAAAAAATCGCCCAGCACGTGAAAGGTAAGCGCTTCAGCGCGACTACCGATTTTTCCCGTCTGCGTGAGATGGATGCCGTCCTGATTTGCGTGCCCACCCCGCTGGATGAGCGGCGTGAACCGGACCTGAGTTACGTCGAAATGACCGCGCAATCGATCGCGCCCAATCTTCAGCGTAATCAGCTGATCGTGCTGGAAAGCACTACCTACCCCGGCACCACCGAAGAACTGGTTCTCCCGATTCTCGAAAAGAACGGCCTGCGCTGCCCGCTGGCCAAGGGTCCCGGCTCGGAAAACACCGCGACCGATTTCTACCTGGCGTTTTCTCCGGAACGCGAAGATCCCGGCAACAAACAGTTCGGCTTGGCCCAGATTCCCAAAGTCGTCGGTGGCCTGAATCCCGCCAGTTGCCAGGCGGCGGTGAATCTCTACGCCCAAATCGTTTCAAAAGTCGTGCCGGTCAGCTCCACTCGCGCCGCTGAAATGGTCAAGCTGCTCGAAAATATTTTCCGCTGCGTAAATATCGCTTTGGTCAACGAGCTAAAGCAGCTTTCCCTGCGCATGGATCTAGACATCTGGGAAGTTATCGACAGCGCAGCCACCAAGCCATTTGGATTTATGCCGTTCTATCCCGGACCGGGCCTCGGCGGACATTGCATTCCGGTCGATCCGTTTTACCTTTCGTGGAAAGCGCGCGAATACGATTTCGCCACGCGTTTTATCGAGCTGGCCGGCGAGATCAACACCGCCATGCCGTACCACGTAGTCGACGCGTTGGTCGCCGCGCTGAACGCTCACGAAAAAAGCGTGAAAGGCTCGAGGATTTTGGTTCTCGGCGTAGCCTATAAAAAGGACGTCGACGATCTGCGCGAATCCCCGTCGCTGAAGCTGCTGGAGCTGCTCTCCGCGCGCGGTGCCAAACTCGATTACAACGATCCGTACTTTCCGGCGCTATTCAAAATGCGTCATTACGATTATTCCAACATGAAATCCGTCGAGCTGACTCCGCAGAATCTAGCGTCATACGATTGCGTGCTGATCGCCACCGATCACACCCAGTACGACTACGACGCCATCGTCAGCAATTCCAAGCTGGTGGTCGATACCCGCAACGCAACACGTAAGGTGAAACAGGGCACTTCCAAGGTCGTTCACTGCTAGTTGAACAGGCGGGCGTGGCGATATGGCTGCGGCGAAAGCCTTCGCCTGTACCTCCGTTCAGCGGTACCAGCCGTCCTAAAGTCCAAGACCTGCACAAATTTTGTCTAGGAAAGTAGTTCCATTGTCACTGGAACTTCCTGGCGTTAACTTTGTTCCGATATGAACCCTTCCGTTTCGGTCTCGCAGCAAGAAAAGACCCTCGCCGCTTTAGAAGCCAGGCCGCGCCGCAGTATGCGCATCCTACTCAGCGTCCCGGTCACTGTGGACGGGCAAGTCGCCAACCAGAATTTCTGCGAAGACACTCGCACTCTGGTGGTCAACGCTCACGGCGCGCTGATTTCGCTTTCCGCCAGGGTCAGCACCGGTCAGACCATCAAGATGTTTAACGCCTCCACCAAGGATTCGCTCGAATGCCGCGTCGTGTACGCCAGCAGTCCGCAGGCCGGCCGGCGCCAGTTGGGCGTGGAATTCCTGCAGCCCTCGTCGTCATTCTGGCAGATCGATTTCCCGCCGGACGACTGGGCTGGATTCCCCAGCATCTTGCGACGATAATTCCCGGTGAGATCGGCTCGCGCACGACGGTCGCACCGAGACTTCAGTTCTTCCTCGAAACCAATTCCGCGCGGACGCTGCCATAGGGCACTTCCGCTTGAATCACGAGCGGCACTCGCGCGGCATCGTGCGAGAGCCAAATCGTGCAGTGCGTCCGCGAAAGTACTCCGCCTCGAAATAAACGAACCAACATCCGCGTGCCACGCTCGTCCCGTCCGGCCACCTGCACCGCATCATCCGCCGTTTCGAGCGTCGCTTGCATTTCGTATAGCTCTTCCCCGTCGTAGACCGGCCCGCGAAATTCGGACGAGCGCTTCCAATCGAACGCGCGCAGGGCATACAGCGCAGCCAAGGGATCCCGCGTGTGGGCTTTCACGAGGACCACGGGAGTCCGGGCAGGCCGCGGCTCGTCTGCTGCTAGCATCCTCGCGATCGAAGTCTGCCGTTCACCCATCTCGTTGAGGTAGGCCTCGTACTGCTTGCTATCCAAGGTGGCGATGTCCGCGTACGAATCGAACTGGTCGTCGACTTCCGCGACGGACCGCAGCGGGACCTGCGAATGAGCCGAGGCCCGGAAGTGCCACGCCGGCGTCCCGAAAAAATCGCGAGTCTCCACCACGCTGAGTTGCACGGCGGCTGCGTTCGAAAAGACCGACCAAATCAATCGATAGTCGAGCGTTTCTCCCGTATGAAACGGAAACGAGCCGGCGATTGAAAATGCGGGTCCGCTTAGCGCCCGATGTTGCGCGGGGTAAGATTTGGCGATACCGCAAAGAGCGAGCAGGAAAGCTCCGGCGATTGCGCCGCACGGCACCGCCGATCTCCGCCATGCGAATTTTCTTCGCGCTTGCATGCCTTGCCTTAGCCAGCGAGCTCCCAATTTCCGAACTCTCGCCTTATCCCGCTTGCGAAAACAAATCGTTTCCGGCAGATTTCCAAGGCAGCTTGTTCGGAGGCTCACCTAGAATGCGCTATCTCGTTACCGGCGGAGCCGGGTTTATTGGCTCGAACATCATCGACGAACTCGTCCGCCGCGGCCGACAGATTGTGGCTCTCGATGACCTATCCTCCGGCAAGGAAGAAAACCTTTCCGGCGTTGCTGGCAGAATCGATCTGCGCATAGCCAGCATCACCGATCTCGCTGCGCTGCAATCCGCCTGCCTCGGCGTCGACTATGTAATTCATCTGGCCGCTCGCACGTCGGTGCCGCGGTCCGTCGCCAGCCCCATCGAGA
>CAWIEL010000100.1:0-24500 GCA_963835025.1 uncultured Acidobacteriota bacterium | reverse complement strand
AAGGATAGAGACGCGCAGTTCTTAAGCGGCAAAACTTCAGGATTTGTGAAGCGCCTTCAGGCCCTCGCCTAATTTCGCGGCCATCGGCGAAGATTCGTACATTCCGGTGATGATTTCGATATACACGCCGGATTGCTCGCGGGCCGCGGCGGCGAGCGACTGGTCGAATTCGCCGCAGGTGGTAACGCGGGCGGTGAACCAACCGTCGCAACCGAGCGCTCTGGGAAGTTCGCTGTAACGCCAGGCGGCGAGATCGTTGTATTCGATGACCGGATCTTCACAGAGCAAACGCTCAATTAGATAGCCACTGTTGTTCAGCACGAAAATAATCGGCTTCATCTTGAGCCGCCCAAACTGGCTGATTTCCTGCGCGGTCATCTGGTGCGAGCCTTCGCCGGTGATGAGAACTACGCGGCGGCCGGGCGCGGCAACGGCGGCGCCGAGAGCGGCGGGCGTGGCCCAGCCAATTGAACACCAGAGAGTTTGATTGTGAAAGGTGGCGCCTTCGGGCATTTTTGCGAAGGCCAAACCCATGGATGCGGTTCCGGTTTCGGCGACGAGAATGTCGCGAGGCTGGAGAAAATTGGCCCAGCGGGGATAGAGCGCCGCCGAGGTAATCGGGTCCGAGCCGCTGCCGACCACCGGGCCGAGTGAACCAACTGCCGGCTGCGACTGAGCGGCACGGTGCGAGATTCGCGCCGCCAATGCGGCAAGAATGTCCTTCATTTCCACACTCGAAAATAATTTCTCGCCAACGCGCGTACGGTGGTGCGAGATGCGGATCGTTTTTGCCGGATCGATCTTCGAAGTGTACGCGCCGGTGCTCAAATCGGTGAGCAAGGTGCCGACTTCCACGACGCAGTCGCAGCCTTCGACGAAAGCGCGCACGTCTTCGTTCATCAACTTGCCGTCGTACATACCGACGTACGCCGGCTGATTTTCTTCCAAGACCGATTTATCCATGAACATGGTGGCAAAGGGCAGACCGGAAGCATCGATGACCGCCTGCATGGCCGGCTGCAGCCCGGCGCGGGCGATCAAGATGCCGGGCAAGAAGCATGCGGTTTTGGCTTTAGCTAGCATGGTGAGTATTGCGTCGAGTGCGGCCTCCAACGCGTCGGGGTCGCTTTGCGGCTCTGGGACGGATGCGGCGGAACCGAGCGCGGTCTGGTTCACGCAGTCCTTGGGAAAGGCCATGTAAACCGGGCGACGATGGTAAAGGGCCGCGGCGATCAGGCGCTCGGTTTCGAAAACGACATTCTGAGGAGTCATCACCGCGAGCGCGCAACTGACCAGCTCCGACATTTTCTGGAACAAGTTGTATTCGCCATTGCCGAGGGTGTGATGGGCGATGGCATGCGCCGATTGCAATGGCATGGGCGGGGTGCCAACCAAATGAAAAAGCGGAACGTGCTCGGCGTAAGCACCGGCTATGCCGGAAAGGGCGCTCAGTTCCCCGACGCCATAGGTGCTATTCAGAGCGCCGACTCCCGCCACGCGTGCATAGCCGTCGGCAGCGTAGGCCGAGTTCAATTCGTTGCAACAGCCGATCCAGCGAACGCCGGGAAAGGAGCAGATAGCGTCATTGACCGGAAAGGAATAATCGCCGGGGACGCCAAAAATATCTTTCACGCCGATATCGCGCAGACGAGTAAGCACGTGTTGGATTACCGTGGCCATGCGGATTCCCTCTCAGGTGCCGAGCATATTCAGCTGAAGTTTACGATAGCCGTGTTCGCGGGCCCAGAGGTCGAGCGGGATGGTGGCTAGTTCGTCGACGACCGGCACGGCCAGGCCGGTCTTGGTGAGGTCGACGGATTTCAGATAGGTCTGGCAGGTATCGCAAACATCCACCCGCACATGGGCGACCTCCGGAGCGGAATAGAAAGCCATTTGCGGTTCGCGTTCCTCACCGCAAGACGGGCAATAGACGCGACGAAATCTCCATTCGTGGGCGCAGAGCATGCAGATTAACGATTTTTTTGCGCCGTCGCCCTCGGTGCGCAGAACACCGACAATCGGCGGGGCGCCGCACAGCGGGCAGGTCGAAGGCGTTCCGTGAACGAGCTCAGTTTCGCGATGGTCGGCGAGAAACTCGGCGTACGGTTGCAGAAAAATCCAGGCCAACAAAGACTCGGCGGGATTCTCCGCGGAATCATCGGCCGCTGATTGATTTTCGAGCGCAGCGGAAGTGAGCGCACCTTCGATTCCGGCAAACCAGAATTGCTCAATCGAGCGCTGCCATGCGGCAGCGCCCTGGCCCGCGAATTCAGCGGCAGCGCCAGCCAGCGGCTGCGGGGCGGACTGCTGAATCACAGACAAGAACGGAGAAAAATTCGGAAGCAGCAGAAATAAATCGAGTTCATCGCGCAAAGGCCGGTCGGCGGGCGTTTTATTTGAACCGGCCATCGCCTTCTGAATATCCGCGTAGAAGGCCTTTTGGAATTTTGTCACCCGCTCGTAAAACCTCAGCCCCTCGGCGGCGAACGGCGAGGACGACGCAATTTCACTAGCGCGCCGGATGCGGCGATCCCATTTGGACGGGATCATGGTTTAGAGCGCGAACGGCCGGTTACCTCGTAATACCACTTGCGATGGAAGGTCCAAGCCCAGGCGCGAGTGACGGTCCCGTGGATCATGGAGCCGAGGCTGCCTTCCTCCAACACGGTGCTCATGTAGACGTGGATCAGGAAAAGCCCGATGGTGAGCAGCGCAACGCTGGCGTGAATGAGAATCGCGGCGTAGCGCAGCCAGTGGAGGCTCCAAGGTACCGATTCGACGAACCAGAGCAGTATTCCGGAAAGCACCAGCAGCACGATGCTGCCCATCATGCCCCAGAAGAAAAGTTTCTGGCCCCAGTTAAAGCGCCCGACGGGCGGCAGCTTATCGTCATCATTCTGAATGTAGAACTGAATGCGGTCGGCCCAAACGCGATCGTCGTTATCGATGACCATATCGCTGCGCCATTCCAGAAAGGTCCAGGTCAGCGAGGCGCCGAAAACCAAACCGATGATCGGGTGCCAGTATCGCGCGGTAGGGCCACCGCCAACCATGGTCGCCAGCCAGAAAAGATATGGCGTCCAGAACGCGAGGCCGGTGATCAGGCAGTAGGTATACGCCAACGCTCCAAACCAGTGGTTGGCGCGTTCGACCATCGTGTATCGCGGGACCACTTCCTGATCGTAGGCGTCGGTGGCGCGAGGGCGCGGAGTGGTGTCGACAGTGCTCATGAAGGCCTCCCTTCGAGGCCAGTGGGAGGCGCGGGCGGGTTGAGATGATCGCCACGCCGGTCTTCCGGTGGAATCGATTCTTCCTTCTTGGCGCCAAAGCGCATGTAGTGGAACGCCATGCCCAAAATACCGCCGACGATAGCGAAATTGCCGAGCCACTTCAGCGGGCCCTTCCAGAGTCGGACGGAGAGCGGAACGTGGGGATCCTTGGGCAAGCCGCCATAGAGTTCGGGATTCTTCGCATCGTGCAGGACGTAAATCACATGAGTGCCGCCAACGCCGGACGGATCGTAAACACCGGCATCGGGATAACCCGAATTCTCGCGCAGCTGTGCGGCGCGCACCTCAGCCAGCTCCGTCATTTCATTCTTGGTGCCGAAGTGGAGGCAGCCCGTCGGACAGGCCTTGATGCAGGCGGGTTCGAGGCCCTCCGACACGCGGTCATTGCACAGCGTGCATTTGAAAACTTTCTTGGCGGTGGGGCTGAATTTCGGAATATTAAACGGACAACCGGTGACGCAGTAGCCGCAGCCGATGCAGTGCTCTTCTTGAAAATCGACGATGCCATTGGCGTACTGCACGATGGCGCTATCGGAAGGGCAAGCGATCAGGCAGCCGGGCTCGGCGCAATGCATGCACTGATCTTTGCGCATCAGCAGCATCATCGAACCGTCTTCGCGTTCGTGTTCGTTGAACTTGATCAAGTTCCAATAGTTCCATTCCGTGTTGGGCATGGTCTGGTAACTATTGTTGAAGTGGGTGTCGGTGAAGGTGTACCCGTTCCATTCGAGGCAGGCGACTTCGCAGGCTTTGCAACCGATGCAAGTGCTGGTGTCCACCAGCTTGCAGACCTGGAATTCGCGATTCACGCCCAAGCCGGGCGCGGTGCCGGTGTGGCCGGAAACTCTGACGATTTCAGTTGCCGCCTGACTCATGGCTTGCGCTCCCTAGGCCTTTTCAACTTTGACCAGGAACCCTTTGGATTCCGGAGTGTGGGCATTGGGGTCGGTGACGGCCGGCGTCAAATAATTCGCCGGAGTGCGTGCGTCGCGATCCTTATCTTCCTGAATGCCGCGGAAACCCTGATGGATCGGCAGGCCGATCTGGTAGACCTTCTTGCCGTCGATCATCATCGGCTTCAGCCGGCGGGTGACGAATGCTTTGGCGGTGTAAGTGCCGCGGGCGCTGATGACGTTGATCAAATCCGTGCCGCGAATTCCCTTCTCGTCCGCCAACTCTACCGGAATTTCGATGAACGGCTCGGGAATCAGCTGCACGTTCATCGGATTATTTTTGGTCCAGTAGTGGTAATGCTCGGTCAGCCGATAAGTGGTGCAGACGATGCTGTATTCTTCCGGCGTGCCGAACTTGTCGTAGGGTGATTTGAATTTCTTGACCAGCGGATTGTTGTTCTGGTTGGGGTGCAGCAGGTTCGCCGTTGGACTCTCGATGGGTTCGTAGTGTTCGGGAAACGGACCGTCGGTAATCACGCCGATAGGCGCGAAAAGGCGGCCGATGCCCTCCGGGTTCATGATGAACGGGCCCATGTGATCCTTGGGATGCGAATCCGGCTTGAAATCCGGGACGTCATTGCCGACCCATTTGCCAGCAGCTTCGTTCCACCAAATCTGTTTACGGCTCGGGTCCCAAGGTTTTCCGGCTGGGTCGCAGGAAGCGCGATTGTAAAGAACGCGGCGATTGGCCGGCCAAGACCACGACCAGTTCGGAAAAACTCCCATGCCGGAGGGATCTTCCGTGCCGCGCTTCTGGCACTGCGCTCCGGCTTCGGTCCACATGCCGGAATAAATCCAGTTGCCGCAGCAAGTGGTGCCATCATCTTTGAGCCAGGCGAATCCCGGCAATTGCTGGCCGGCTTTGATCACTTGGCCGGTAGCCGGGTCGGTGAGGTCGGCGAGCGCTTTGCCATTGAGTTCCATGGCCACCTGCGAGAGCGGCGGATGGGCAGCATCTGCGTACGCCCAGCTGAGATTTAGAATCGGATCCGGGAACCCCGCCGTCTTTCTTGTAGAGGTCGCGTACTCGCAGAAAGATCTGCGCGACGATGTCCTGATCGAGACGCGCCTGCCCGGGAGGCGGAACGGCCGCGTATTTCCACGTGACCCAGCGGGCGGAATTGGTCATGCTGCCGTCTTTTTCGGCGAATCCGGCGCAGGGCAAGCGGTATACGGTGGTGTTTATCTTTTTCTGTTCATCGGCGGAAATCCCCGGCGCGCGCCAGAAATCGCTGGTCTCATCTTCATAAATCTCGCCAACCACCAGCCAGTCAGCCTTCTTCAACGCATTGATATTCTTGTTGGTGTCGGGACCGATCATCACGCCGTTCATCCCAAAGGCCATCATGCCCTTGACCTTGCCGTTGTACATGTCCTCCCAGATGTGGGTCCAAGAACAATCCTGGCCGGGCTTGGGCAAGTAATCGTAGGCAAATTGATTTTCTTTGGTGGCGGCGTCGCCGTACATGGACTTCAAGAGCGACACAAAGAACTTCGGAGTGTTCTGATAGTAGTTCATCGACTCCCACGGCTCGGGCTTTGAGGAGGTAGGAGTGACGCGTTTCAGGTACGAAGCTAAGTCCACGTCGGTTGGAGCCGGCACCTTGAGGTAGCCGGGCATACTGTCGTACAGGCCGGCCATATCGGTGGCGCCTTGAATATTGGAGTGTCCGCGGAGGGCGTTCACGCCGCCGCCGGCGCGACCCACATTGCCAAGGAGCAGCTGAATCATCGCCGCAGTGCGAATGATCTGGGTGCCGTTGGTGTGCTGGGTCCAGCCGACGGCGTAGATGATGGTGGCGACTTTCTTCATGTCGCCGTCCTTGCGGACGGAGGTGAAGAGATCGGCGGACTTTCAGGAATTGGTCTTTGGGAATGCCGGTAATGCGCTCCACCATTTCCGGCGTGTAGCGGGAATACTGCTGCTTCATCAACTGAAAGACGCAGCGCGGATGTTGCAGGGTCAGATCGTAAGCCGTATTGGGCGGCAACGCCGGCGCGGGCGCAGCGGGCTTGCCTGCCTGGGGGTCGGGGGCATGACCGGAACTGGCCGCAACGCTGTGCGCCGGCGCAGCACCAGCGGGCGCGGAAGCGGAAGCTGCGGAATGTGCCGCAGCCGGCCCAGCATCCGTTTTGCCACTGAGGTCGCCACCCTCTTGGTAGTTCCAGGTGGATCGGTCATAGGTTCCGGCAGCCGCATCGAATCCGGAATAGAGGCCGTCGTCAGGCAGCTTGAATCCTTCTTTGACGATAAAGGCGGCGTTGGTGTAATTGACCAGATAGTCGTGGGCGATGCGATTGTTCTCGATGGCGTAGCGAATCAGGCCGCCGAGGAAAGCGATGTCCGAGCCGGCGCGAATCTGCACGTAGAGATCGGCTGTGGCGGAAGTGCGGGTGAAGCGGGGATCGACGGAAATCAGCTTGGCGTTGCGATTACGCTTGGCCTCCATCGCCCATTTGAAACCGCAGGGATGGTTTTCGGCGGGATTGCCGCCCATGATCAACATCATGTCGGTGTTCTTGATGTCGATCCAGCCGTTGGTCATCGCCCCGCGTCCGAACGTTGGTCCCAAACTTGAGACCGTGGGGCCGTGTCAAACACGGGCTTGGTTTTCTAAATACACCAAGCCCAGGCTCCTCATTGCTTTCACTACCAAATAATTGAATTCGTTGGTGTCGGTGCAGCCGCCGATGAAGGAAATGCCTTCGCAGCGATTTACGGTGTGGCCGGCCGCGTCTTTCTCGACGAAAGATGCGTCGCGCGTTTTCTTGGTCCAAACGCGCGATTTCATCGAGCGCTTTATCCCAGGAAATATCTTGCCATTCGGTGGCGCCGGGGCGGCGAACTTGCGGCTTGGTGAGCCGCCGGGGATTGAGCATGTCCTGCTCGAGCGAAGAACCCTTGGGGCAGAGGGTGCCGCGATTGGTGGGATGGTCCGGATCGCCTTCGACGTGAATCACTTGCGGCGTTACGTTCTTGGCTTTGTCGCCAAGGGTGTAAATCAGGACGCCGCAGCCGACCGCACAATAAGGGCAGGTCGAACGAGTCTCGGCCGCGCGGGCGATTTTCAGGTTTTTGAGCTGGGCGTACGCTGGTTTGAGGTCGAATCCGAAAACGGTGGCGGCCACGCCGCCAACAGCCGCTACTTTGAAGAAGTCCCTGCGCGACGTCTGCATGGAAAGCCTCCAAAACCCGAAAGTCGGCGACGCAGAAAGTTTTAAACCCGTACTCTTTACTTGTCAAGTTATCTAGCTGCTCAGGTTCGATGCCGAGTTAAGGGCAAACGGTGGAGAAGACTTTGAGGATTAGCGGCGCGAAAGGAAGTGAGAGGAATTGGTGGACGTGACAGGGATCGAACCTGCGACCTCGTCGTTGCGAACGACGCGCTCTCCCAGCTGAGCTACACGCCCACTGCGGGATATATTCTAGCAAACACGCGAGGAGCATCCAAACCACTTCCACCGGAACGGTTCTAGGTTTCTCTGCGCGCGTGGTGACGGCATTCAGGCGTTGCGGACGATTTCGGGCTTGCGCTGGGGCCTATGGCTGCGTGCGGTCTGGACAAATTTCACGAAGCGGTGGGCCAGGGTGAAGATGCGGTCAGCCTGGCGCAGGCGGATGGCCTCTTTGGGTATCAGTTCCCCGCCGATGCCAAGCGCCGATGCGCCGGCGTGGATAAAGCTGGCGGCGTTGTGCTGGTTTACGCCGCCGGAGGCGATCAACGGCAAATCTGGAAAAGGCGCCTTCAAGGCACGAATGTAATTCTCGCCGCCGATCAGCGCGCAGGGGAAAACTTTGACCATGTCGGCGCCCGCTTTCCAGGCGCGGGTGACTTCCGTTGGAGTAAGCGCGCCGGGCAGAACCACGACCGATGCGCCGAGAGCGAATTCGACGATGCGATGGTCGAAGCCCGGGCTGGTCAGGAACATGGCGCCGGCATCGATGCACTCGCGGGCCACGTCGGAGTCGAAGACGTCACCAGCGCCCACCACCATTTTCGGGGCGTGCTTGACCAGATGGGAGATCACGTCGATCGCGCCGGGAACGGTCATGGTGATTTCGACCAGCGAGATGCCACCGCGAGACACGGCTTCAGCGGCGAACAAAGCGTCTTCGGCGGACGAGAGGCGAACCGAGGGAATGATTCCGACGTTTTCGATGCGCGCGAGGACCTCTTCTTTTTTCATGAGCGGAATTCCTGCGGCGGTGGCCGTAATGCAATTACTCTTCCGCCGATTCTATAGGAAGACGAGCGCAGGCTGCATTGAAAAGAAATTGAATCCAGCACAAGCAACCGGCCGGGCGAAGTCGTTTTAGCGGCCGGAGTTATGATTCGAACGTTTCTTCGAGTTCGGGCAATTTGTCGCCATCTCGAGCGATCCAAACGTACATGGTCGGCAGCAGGAAGATGCCCATGACCAGCGCGGAGATCAGGCCGCCGACGATCACGATGGCGAAGGGCCGTTGGGAATCCGAACCGATCGCGCGCGAAACGGCCGCGGGTAGCAGACCCAAAGTAGCAACCAGCATGGTCATCAGAATAGGCCGCAGGCGCAGCACGGCGCCTTCGATCGCGGAGTCTTCAATGGAATGCCCGCGCACGCGAAGTTGATTGATGTATTCGAGCATGATCACGCCGGTTTCCACCGAAACGCCGAAGAGCGCGAGAAAACCGATGCCGGAAGAAACGCTCAGGTGAGTTCCGGTAGCAAGCAGCGCGAGTAATCCACCAATGGGCGCGACCGCGACGTTCGCCAGTATCAAGCCAGCCCATTTCGCCGAACCAAACATGGTGTACAGAATGATAAAAATCACCAGCAGGGTGATGGGCACCACGATCATCAGCCGCTTCTGCGATCGTTTCTGGCTTTCATATTCGCCGGCCCAATCGATGTGATAGCCGACCGGCAGCTTGACGCGCTGGTGGACTAACTTCATGGCCTCTTCGACGGCGCTACCGAGGTCGCGACCGCGCACGCTGTATTTGATGGCGACGTAGCGGGAGTTTTCTTCGCGAGAAATGGCGGACGCGCCGTCTTTCACCTCAACCTTGGCCAGCTGGGAAAGTGAAACGCGCTCGCCGGACGGCGCGAGAACACGAATACTTTCGATGGCTTCGCGGGTGTTGCGATAAGGCTCCTGGTAGCGGACCACCAAGTCGTAGCGTTGCTCACCCTGCAGAATCTGGCTGATCGCTTTGCCACCGACGGCGGTTTCGACCGCGTCCTGCACATCGGAAACGTTGATGCCGTAACGTGCGGCCATTTTGCGGTCGATCGAAATATTCAAATTGGGCTGGCCCAGGACCCGGAAGAGACCCAGATCCTCCACACCGGGTACGCTGCGCATCACGTTCACGATCTCGTCGCCCTTTTCTTCCAAAACCTGCAAGTCGTCGCCGTAAAGCTTAATCGCCAGCTCACCCTTCACGCCGCTGACCGCTTCTTCCATGTTGTCGGAAATCGGCTGCGAAAAATTCCACAGGACGCCGGGCATTTTGCTGAGTTCGCGGTCCATGGCGGCGATCAGCGCGTCTTTGTCTTCGTGAAACACTGGCCGCCATTCTTTCTTGGGCTTCAGGTCTACGAAGTATTCGGTGTTGAAGAAACCGGTTGCGTCGGTGCCATCGTCCGGCCGACCGACTTGGCTGGTGACCACAGTGACTTCGGGAAACGAGGCGAGCGTAACCCGAGCTTGATTCGCGACGCGCACGCCTTCGGAGGGTCCGGTGCTCGGGGCCAGCGTGCCCCGGACCCAGACCGCGCCTTCGTCCAAGTGGGGCAAAAATTCCGAACCGATGAAGCCGCTGACCATCAGGAAGACGGCTCCAACGACGGCGAGCGCGCCGACTCCGATGGTGATCAGCCGATGCTCAATGGCCCAGCGTACCGCCGAGCGATATTGCACGGTGAGGAACTTCATCACCGGGTTTGGCCATTCCTTCACACCGTGGCTGAAAACCATCAGCGCCAGCACCGGCGCGATGACGATGGCGAAAATCAAAGCACCGAGCAGCGCGAACGAGACGGTCCAGGCCATGGGCTTGAACAACCGCCCTTCCACGCTTTGCAAAGTGAAAATCGGGAGGTAGGCCGCGATGATGATGGCCCGCGCATAAAAGACCGGTCGCAGCACTTCCATCACCGCGTCGCGGATGTGCTCCATGGGCGTCTTATGCGAACTCGCGGCGGTGTTGAAGTGGCGGACGATGTTCTCGATGATGACCACGGTGCCATCCACGACCATGCCGAAATCCAGCGCACCCAGCGAGAGTAGATTCGCGGGAATTTTGTTCAGATCCAGGCAAATCGAAGCAAAGAGTAACGAAAACGGAATGGTTAGCGCGACGATGAACGCGCCGCGAGAATTTCCCAAGAAGAAAAACAAGATCACGGAGACCAGCAGCACGCCGACGGTCAAGTTCTCCAGCACCGTGTGCGTGGTCACATGCAGCAGGTTGCTGCGATCCAGGAACGGAACGATTTTCACGCCGGGTGGAAGGATATGATCGTTCAGCTCGTCGACTTTGGCGTGAATGGCAGCCAGCGCTTCGTCCGCGTTAGCGCCTTTGCGCAGCAGGACGATGCCCTCGACCACGTCATCGTCGTTGATCACTTTTCCGTCTTCGGTGTGAATGGCTTTGCCGATTTGCCCCAGGCGGATTTTGGAGCCTTGGGTGACCGTCGCGATGTCTTTCAGGCGCAATACGGTACCGTTTTTGGCGGTGATCGGTGTTTGCTCGATGTCCTCTACGTTGGTGTAAAGCCCCAGGACGCGGACGTTGATTTGCTGCAAACCGGATTCGACAAAGCTGCCGCCGGCGTTGGCATTGTTGTTGGCGAGCTGCTGTTCGACCTGGGCGATGCTGAGGCCGTGGGAGACCAGCGCGTTCGGGTCCAGGCGCACCTGATATTCGCGGGTGATGCCGCCAAAACTGGAAACATCGACGACGTTGGGAACGGATTTGAATTGTTTCTCGAGCGTCCAATCCTGGAGAGACTTTAGTTCCATCAAATCGTATTTGGGATTGGTGCTTGTCAGCGTGTACCAATAGATCTGCCCGACCGGACTCCAGTCGGTGCCCATCTGCGGCTGCAAGCCATTCGGCAGCGTGACCTGGGAGAGCCGCTCCAAAACCTTCGCGCGATTCCAGTCATTATTCGATTCATCGTCGAAAATCAGCATCACGCTGGAAAGGCCGAACAGCGACTGCGAGCGCAGATGCGACAGGTGCGGCAAACCGTTCATCTGAATTTCGATGGGAGTGGTGACTTGCTGTTCCACTTCTTCGGCGGCGCGTCCGGGCCACTGGGTGATGATCTGGACGTAGTTGTTGGCGACGTCCGGGTAAGCTTCGACCGGCAGATTGTGGAAGGAAATCGCGCCCCAGACGAGCAGCAGGATCGCGAGAGCGATCACCATGAAGCGGCTATTGAGCGCGAAATCGATCAGGCCGCGCATCGGTTCACCGCCGTCTGGGATTGGGGCAACTGCACTATTGCTCCACCGTGTTTTGCAGGATCAAGGCGTCGCGAACGACCTGGTCACCCGGCTTCAGGCCTGATTTAATTTCCTGGGTTTTGTCGGGCAGGCTGGCGCCGGCGACGACCGGAATGCGGCGGAACTTATTTCCGCCATCCGGAACGTAGACCCAATCGCGATCGTGTAAATGAAGAATCGCGGAGGCTGGAACAGCGGCGTACGATTCTTTTTTCTGACCCTTGAAGGTCGCGGTGGCGAACATTCCCGGACGCATCTCACCTTCGTTCTTCACTTCGATGCGGACTTTGGCCGTCCGCAGAGTCGGATCGAGTACCGCTCCGATGTTGCTGACTTTTCCTTTGATCACTTGGCCGGGGTAGGCGTTCAAGCGCACGTCGGCCGTGTCGCCGATGTGGACCTCCGGTACATCGTTCTCGTAGACGTCGCAAACAATCCAGACCTTCGATAAGTCAGAAATGGTGAAAGGATTTGCAGCGGAAAGGCCTTGGACACCCGACGCGTTGGTGACTTGCTGATCAGTGATCACGCCGGAGATCGGAGCAACGATATCGACGATTCCCGACGGATGATCGACCGAACTACCGAAAACTTTCAGCTTCTGCCGGGCGGTCTCGACGTCAACCTTGGCTTTGTTTTCGGCGTCTTCGGCGATTTGGAAATCATTCAGGGAGATGGCGCCGTGGTCGTAGAGGCCCTTGGCCCGGTCGTATTGCTTGTCAGCCAGAACTTCGTCAGCGACGGCTTTCTGGTAATCGGCAAAGGCTGCGGAGATGTCGCTGCTTTGCACCCGCAGCAGGACCTGGCCTTTACTGACGGCGTCACCCAGACGAGCGCGAATATCGACCACGCGTCCGGTGGCGATGGAGATGACCGGAACGGTTCGCGAGATATCCGGAGTAACCACGCCCGTCGCGGTTAATTCCGCGGCGGATTTATATTCGCCCGCAGTGGCCAGCGGGAACTGATTCGGGTGGTCGACGCTAACGTGGCTGGGGTCGCCCGCGTTTTCCACCTGCACCGGCGGCGGAGCTTCCGCTGCCGTATCTTTTTCGCCGGCCTTGCCGCCTCCGCAGCCCGCAAGGAACGCCGCAAATAGTAGGCATACGGGGCACAGGGCCGCGCCGAATTTGGCCAAGCCTTTCATCGAGACCCTCGCAAAAGATGCACGCAGAACATGAATATCAGATGTTCGTAAAAATGTCATAAAGACGGAACCGGGAGTCAGCGGATATTCCAATCGCCCGACTCAAGAAAATCAGCGCGCTTGAACCATGCAAGTTGGCCGTCGGTGGTTATACAGAAAATTCAGGCGGGGCGCGTCCGGAAAGTGTTACGGGAATGGCTGGGGCAAGAAAGGAATCGGCCTTGGTCGCGAGCAATTCCCGGGGTGAGGAACCGGCGGCGACGGTGGCCCGGACTGGGATGGCAAACGCGGGGTCCGCTGCATGCATTGGAGGAGCGTGATGCGGGCAAGCGGCACAAGTGGTATGCCGGCGGCTCGCCGCGTTTTCTTCAAAAACGGTCAACTCCGAGTGCAAGTCATCGGTGAGCGAAACCGTGAAGAAAAGCAAGATCAGGGCGCAAACGAAAGCGGTCCACTGGCGCCATTGAGCGTGGCTACTTTCGCGCGGCTGACCGGCCCAGCGCACGCGCCAGAGGTACAGAGCCGCCAAGGCCAACACGACCCACAGAAAATTGAGAAACGACTCCATTCGCACGATCCTCAGGACTAAACTCGGCAATGGTTGCGCGCCACGCACCCGCGCAGCGGCAGGGAATAATTTACTATGCGAGCCGCAGCGGCGCAATCGCAGACGACTCTGCTATTGCGGCGGGAGCAGACTCTTGGCCCGTTCGATCGCTTTCGCGGCGTCGGAAGGATTCGGCAGACTGCCCTGCGCGAAGTTGCGATTCCCTCCCCCCTTGCCGCCGAATTCTTTGATGCTTTCTCGCAGCAATGCGCCCAGATCAATTGTTGCCGGTAGCGCGTTCGGCGTTTGGGCGAAGACGATGTGGCCCCCTGAACGACTGGCAATCAGAGCGACGACGTTTGATTCGGCGACGAGCTTGGCCGCCAGAATTCCGAGATAGGCGGCGCTGGCGTCATCCAACACCGCAGCGATCAACGATGGGCCTTTCGATGCATCCTCGGCCGTCGCGCGGTGCTGTGCCAGCAGCTCACGCGCTTCGAGCTGCGCCAGGCGATCTTCCACTTTCTTTGCACTGCTTTGCGCGGTACGACCCTCCTCCTGCCATTTGCCAATGCCGGCCGGAACCTCGGGGAGCGCGCAGGTGAGTAGTGCGGCCGCTTGAGTGAGCGTGGCGAAATCCGACCGTGCGGCAGACAACGCACGATAGCCGGCGACATATTCAATGCGCCAAAGATCTCGGCGACGTTCGAGTTTGCGAATGAGCAGCAGGCCCGCCTGACCGGTGCGGGCCAGATGCGTGCCGCCGCAGGGCTGGCGATCGAATTCGGCGATATCAATGGCGCGGAGTTGACCCTCGCGTTCGACAGTCTTGCGGATCCCGGCATCCGCCAGTTCCTGGGCCGTTCCGAAGCGCACGGCTATTTCGCGGTCCTCCAAAATAATTTCGTTGGTGCGGCGCTCGGCGGCCTCGAGATGTTTCGGCGGCAGGGATGGCGCTTCGATATCGATGGTCGAGGTTACCGTGCCCAGATGAAATGATTTGGTCGGAAAGCCGAACAGCTCGATGAAGGCGGCTGAAAGCAAATGCTGCGCGGTGTGCTGCTGCATGTGATCGATCCGACGCTGCCAATCAATTTTCCCGGCGACCGGACCGGCAGGAAGCTCGGCGGTGGTGTAATGGACGATTCCGTCGGCGGCGGATTTTTGAGCCTCGGCCGGACCGTGCAACTGCTCAACGACCTCGACAACCTGCGCACTACCTAGCGTTCCCGTGTCGTGAGGCTGTCCGCCAGAGGACGGGTAAAATGCGGTGCGGTCGAGAACAACTTTCCAGCGATCCCCTTCCCGCTCGCAAGAAAGCACGTTGGCCTGGAACTCTTTCAGAAACGAATCGTGATAGTAGAGCCTTTCGGTCACGTCAGGTTCCTTTCGCGGTCCTTTCGTGGTCAATAGACCGGTGGCGAGAATACCACGCGAGGAGACAGCCGGGTGCGTCGTCCCTATGGGGTAGAATAAAAGTGTGACAATCAAACTTATCGCGATGGACATCGACGGCACGTTGCTGGACAGCAAGTCGCAGGTACCGGAAGAAAATCTGCGGGCTATTCTGGAAGCAGCAAATCGCGGCATTGAAATCGCGATGGTCACCGGGCGGCGGTTCGATTTTGCTCTGCCCATCGCGCAGTCGATACCGTGTGACATCGACTTGCTGGTGAATAACGGTGCACTGGCCAAATCGAAGGACGGCACCACGCTGATGCGTTCGATGCTGCCGCGCGCCGCCGCCCGGGAAATTCTGGATGCAACGACGGAATATCGCGATTTCGCCGGAGTCGTCTTCGATCGCAACGAAGGGCACCGCGTGATCCTGGAAAAGGTGGACTGGGACGACCCGTTTCGCGGCGGATATTTCCGCCGCAATCGCGAGCACATCGGAATTTGCTCACCCTTGACCGATTGCCTGGAGAGCGACGAAGACCCGATTCAGGTGATGTACACCGGCAATTGCCGACCGATGCGCGACGCGATGGAGAAACTAGGAAAGATCGCGGCCAAGCATAATTTCGCGCTGTCGCTCACCGAATACCTCCAGCGAAATCTATCGGTATTGGATGTCCTGCATGGGGACGTCAGCAAAGGCTCGGCGCTGCGGCGATGGGCCGAACTGCGCGGCATCGACCGCGAAAACGTAATGGCTATCGGCGACAACTGGAACGATTTGGAGATGCTGGAATTTGCCGGAAGGCCGGTGGTGATGGGCAATAGCGTGGCGGGTTTGAAGGAACGCGGCTGGGCCGTGACTGGAACGAACGATCAGGCCGGCTTGGCTGACGCTATACGCACATACGCGCTGGATGGGGCGGCCGAAACGGTATAATGAGTTTATCGATGAAACATCCGATTCTATTCATCTTCGCCCTGGCTGGCGGATTGACCTGCTCCGCACCCGCGCGGGCGGACTATGCGGTCTTGAAGACCGGCGTGCGCCTGCATATTACCGGTTACGAACAGACTGGCGATCAGATCCGTCTTACGGTCACCGGCGGGACGGTGAACGTGGCCGCTGCGGACGTGATTTCCATCGAACCCGAAGATCAATTCACCGCGCTGCCGCCGGCGTTCACCGCAGCGAAGGGTCCCTACGGCAACCTGATCCGCGCGGCGGCGGAAAAACACGGCGTGGACGAGCATTTGATCACCCAGGTGATCGCGGCGGAATCGAATTTCAATCCGCACGCGGCATCGCGCAAACAGGCGCTGGGATTAATGCAACTATTGCCCTCGACCGCCGCGAAATTCTCGGTAACCAATATTTTCGATCCGGCGGAGAACATCGATGCCGGGACGCATTACCTGAAGATGCTCCTGGCGCGTTACAGCGGGAACGTTTCGCTGGCGCTGGCCGCCTATAACGCCGGTCCCGAAGCAGTCACGCGCTTCGGCGGCATTCCTCCCTTCGCGGAAACGCAGAAATACGTGCAGACCATTACCACCAAGCTGGCGCAGGACCATCCGGCAATTCCCAAGAACTAACAAAAACGTTGTGGAATGACGCGCGCGAATCACGCGACGGGATCGGTCGTTTATTGCTGAGGCGTTTGCTGCGGCTGCGAAGGCTGCGGCCCGCCCGTGGTCGGGCCGAATGAAGTGCCGCTGGTTCCGGTGCTGCCGGTCGCGCCCGGCAAAGTGCCGCCGAGAATTCCGCCTTGCCCAGATTGCGATTGCTGCTGTTGCGCGGCCGCTGCGTCCTCCAGCGGATTCCAGATAAACTCCCAGTCGATATATTTTTTCCCGCCGTGGTAGACCTTCTGCGATTTCCTATCGCCGGTGCAAGCCACACCGGTAAGGAACGCGCCCAGTACGGGACCGTCGACCGGGCCGGTCGGCTTCATCGCCGCGAGCGCGGCCAGATTGGTTTGCCCCAGCGCGCCGGTCTGCTGCGAGGTGGTTGACGTAGGAGCTTGGCCGCCGAGGATGCCGCCGGATCCGCCTAAAATGCCGCCTCCAGGATTGGTGCTGCCCGGATTCGTGCCGGAGGGAGGCGTCGATTGGCCGGAATTCGGTTGAGAAGGATCTTGCGTCGGCGATTGGCCGCTCGGTGGATTTGAATCCGGGCCTCCCGGGCCGCTGGGTGGCGAGCCACTCCCCGGAACCGACCCGGCCCCCGGCGCGGCTGGAGCTTGAGAGGGATCGGAGTTCCCTCCCGAATTCGCCAAACTCGACACCGGAATCCCCGGCTGCCCGGGAATCTGCTGGTTGGCAGGCAGCGCGCCGCCATTTAAATCGAGCAACGCCATTTGCTGCAGCGTGGCGAAGCGCGTGCTGCCAATAATCTGGCCGGCTTGGTTGACGTAAATAAATCTCCAGGCGCCTTCGGCCGGATCCATCGGATTTTTGTAAGCCTGCCGCAGGAAGTGGAGCTGGGGCAGACCCTTCGTCAAATCGTCGAGCGTCTGCGGGTAGTGCCCGGTCTTGTGGTAGTAAAGGCGAATGGCGCGCACGTATTGCTTGCCACGCCAGATGGTTTCTTCTTCCCTCGCGCGTCGCGCCTGGGTCGCGCCTACTTCGAGAATGACCGCGGTCAGCGCCAGCATTACGCCCATCAGGCCCAAGGCGAAAAGCAGCGCAAATCCGGAATCTTGTCTGCGGGCGCGCGAACGGGTCTGGCGCGACGAAGGTGAAGGCGCAGTACCGCGGCCCGGGAGCGCCGGGAACCGCTGGACGAATTTGAGAATACGATCGATCACAATCCGGGTCCTGGATTTGATTGCATAATGTCGCCGCCACCGGGATTCGCGCCCGGGCCTCCGGGACTATTGCCATTGGCCGGGGATACCATCTGCACGGTTACGTGGCGCTGCGAAGAAATTTCCTCGACGTCGGCCGAATCATTGCCGATTTTATCCAGACGAAAACGGTTCAGGAATACGGCGCCTTCGGTGACCACCAGCACGTCATCGCCATCCAGAAAAAACGCCACGCGCTTCCCGCTTTGCGGCATGGAAGCGAAGCCAAAAAGAGTCGCGCCCACGTTGACCGGAGCCGGAGGCGGAGGAGGCTGAGGACCGTAGATTTTATGCTCGAGGCGTTCCTTCTGCTCCTTAGTCATCGGCGGCGGAGGCGGCGGGCCAAAAGAAAAAATATTGCGGTGGGTGCCTTCGTATTCGTCTTTTTTCAATTTTTCAATCAGGTCGATGCGCAACTGCGGTTCTTCGACGTTGATCGGAGTGAATTTCGTTTCAGAAGCCAGCACACCGGGCAAACCCGCTCCGGGATCCCTGGGAAACACAAAGGTATAGGTGAAGTACGCCAGCACCAGCAGCAGCGCACCGAGAATATAGGTTTTAGCTTGTTTGGACATGGCTCAGGACCTGAAATACGTCCTCAATTCGAGATGCAAGCGGATGATCGATCCGGGAGCGACCGCACCACCCGATTGACTTGTGGTGGTGGAATCGAGCTTCAGATCGCTCAAGAGGTAGAAATATTTGGATTGTTCCAACCCGTTGATGAATTTGAGGATCGAAGGGTAATCGCCCTCCACGGTATCGGCGATGCCGATCTGCTGGACGCCGCGACCTTTCACATCCTTTTGCTCGAAGGTCACACCGGAACTTTTCACTCCGGCTTTTGAGGCGATCGCGTCCAAATCGGACTCGATTTTGGAGTAGCCATCGGCGGTGCTTTCGAAATCGGTCTTGTAGAAACTGTCGTATTCCTTGGTCACACCGCCCATGGAATTACGAATGCGTTCGCCGCGATCGACGTCGCCTTTCAGCTCCCCGGCGAGCAGCTTCAGGCGGTCGCGTTCGGCGCGCATCGATTGCTCACCCTCGCGGGTGTTTTGCCAGCTGAGATACACCAAGCCCATATCGGCGATGAACAGCACGACCAGCGCGCCGATGATCCATTTTTTCAAGATGCGCCAGGGCATGGTCATGGTCAGATGGTCGCGTACCAGGCGGTCAAGTCCAGGGTGATGCGGTCGGGCAGGCCGGGCTGGTCCTCGTTGCGGTCGGTCTTCACCCGAATATCGGAAAACACTTTGGATTTTTCCAGCGCCTGCAGAAATTGAATCTTGCCTTCTTCGTTTTGAGCCCCCACGGTCAGTTCCACGGTGGCGCGCCCGTTGTCGAGCTTGGGCGAAATCTTGATGACGCGCACGCCGGGCGGCAAAGTTTTTTCCAGGTCCATGAAAATCTTGGTCCAGGGAAAGCTGCGCTGGCCAATCAGCGAATTGAGAAAGGCGGCGCGATCGAGGACCTCCTTCGCGCCTGGCGTCTGGAAATAGGAGTCGAGCGCTGACTGTTTCTGCCGATTGGCTCGAATTTCGCCCTGCCAGTGGGAAATCTCGGCGCGCAACTCTCGATTGGCGCGCCATGAAGTATAGGCGGCGTGAGCCATCAGCAGGAAGATCAGCGCTCCGACGGCACCCAGGGCGGCGGTGGCCGCGACAAACGGCCGCTTATTCTCGATTGGAGTGGTCGAAAGATTGAGCCGTAGTTTCATGATCGATCGTTCCAGACGCGAATCTCGGCCCCGCGGAGATTAGCCTTCATTCAACATCCAGCCTACGAGTGGATCGAGGTCGTGCTGCAGCAAATCTCGCGCGCTGGCTTCCAGCGGCGAAGCATGCTCCGAATCCGAGAGAGATCCCACCGGACACTTTAGTTCTTCAGCGAGCGCCCGGCGAAAGACTTCTTCGCGGGCCCCAAATCCGGTAATGCGAGCGCGGTCCGGCGAATTTCCCCAGGTGTCCTGGTAAAACGCAACCGCCGGGAAAATTTCATCCAGCATGGACTGCACGTCGAGCGCGCCCGGATCGCCGGCCATCTCGGTCGAACGATAAATCGAAAGGTTGCTGTCGCGCACGATGGCGGTCGTCATCGTTTTCCCACTCATACGCACCAGCAGCGTCGAGCCGGATTCGGCCAGCAGCGGCAAGGTGGAAAGGGTCGAACTCAAGATGACCCGCGACTTGACGTCGAGTGGCTCTACTAAATCTTCGTACTCACGCACAATTCTCTGGCGCGCGACCGCAGTGACCACTTCGAGCGCGCCTTCTTTCCCGGTTTGGCGCATCCAGGAGACCACGGTTTCATCCACATCAAACGGAACGCTCTTTTTCAACCGCCAGCGGAGCAACGGCAGTGCTTCATCCGCGCTGCGCGGCAAAGTCTCAAAAGGAAGTATAAAAACGCGAACCACCGGATCGGGGATCAGCAGCGCCATCGGCGCTCCGCGCGGAGGCACGCGATTGAAAACCTTGCGCAGCGCGGTGCGTACCGCTTCCGGCTGAATGACGTTGGCATCGACCGGCGACGCCATCACCGCACCCACCGGCAGCGGTTCGACGGCGTAGCCTTCCAGGTGCCCTCCGACTTTGGACCATTGCGCCGCGGCAACGTGCGTCGAAGAAATTTCGGCGACCAGTGAGGGATGCGGCATCGCGTTCAGCCAGCGGTCCAGGCGGCGGATTGGTCCCAGGTTGAAGAACTGGGTGGCGGCCGAAGGAGCGCTAGTCAAGGAACGTCACCTTATTGATTTCGCGCAGAGTGGTGACGCCCGCGCGAATTTTGGCCAAACCGGAATCGCGTAGGAAGGACATGCCTTCTTCGCGAGCCACGCGCTTGATTTCAGATGTCGGCCGGCGGTTGATGATCATTTCGCGGATATGATCCGAAAGGTCGAGCAGTTCGGTGATCGCCGAGCGCCCGCGATACCCGCTGCCGGAACATTCCAGGCAGCCAACGCCTTCGTAAAAAGGAACGTCCGCCCACTCGGCAGGATCGAGCGCCGATTCTTTCAGTACTTCCGGCGAATAGTGCACCTGTTTTTTGCAACTCTCGCAAATCACGCGGACCAAGCGCTGGGCCATGATGCAGTTCAAGGCGGAAACGAAGTTATAAGGCTCGACGCCCATGTTGATGAACCGGCCGATTACGTCGGTCACGTTGTTGGCGTGAACGGTGGTGAATACCAAGTGGCCGGTCAATGCAGAGTTGATGGCGATTTGAGCCGTTTCCTGGTCGCGAATTTCGCCGACCATGATTTTGTCCGGGTCGTGGCGCAATATGGATCGCAATCCGCGGGCGAAGGTGAGCCCTTTCTTTTCGTTTACCGGAATTTGGGTAATGCCGCGAACCTGATATTCGACCGGATCTTCGATGGTGATGATCTTGTCTTCATCGTTCTTGATTTCGTTGATCGCGGCGTAGAGCGTGGTGGTCTTTCCGGATCCAGTCGGCCCGGTGACCAGCACCATGCCGTAGGGCTCCTGAATGTAACGGCGGAAGCGGACTTTGTCCGGGCCGTCGAAGCCGACCACGTCGAGAGTCAGGTTGCGAAATTTTTCGCTAAGGGTTTCTTTGTCCAGGACGCGCAGCACGGCGTCTTCGCCGTGGACCGAAGGCATGATCGAAACGCGGAAGTCGACGAAGCGGCCTTTGTAGCGAACGCGAAAGCGTCCGTCTTGTGGCACGCGGCGTTCGGCGATGTCCAGTTCGCTCATCACCTTGATGCGCGAAAGAATGGTGGCGTGCCATTCCTTGGCCAGCGGCTGCATGGCGTATTGCAGCACGCCGTCAATGCGGTACTTGACCACCACTTCAGTGCTGCGGGTCTCGATGTGAATGTCACTGGCACGACGTTCGAGCGCGGTAAAGATGACGGTATCGACCAGGCGAACCACGGGGCTGACGCCGGAATCGCGCGTGAGCTTGTCCATCGAGATGTTTTCGTCGCTGTCTTCGTCGTCGTGAACCACCTGCAGGGTGAACCCTTCGGTGGCCTGGTCTAGAACGCGCTGCGATTGCTCGGTGCGCTTAAGAAGGTCGTCAATTTGTGAAGCCGTGGCGACTTTGATCTGCAGTTTTTTGCCCAGCAGCAGCGCCAGTTCGTCGGTCAGATGGAGCTGGCTGGGATCGGCCATGGCGACCGTCAAGGAATTGTCACGCGCTTCCATCGGCACGAATTTGTAACGGAACATAAGTTCGGCGGGGATGCTGCGGAAGAGTTCGGGGTCGATGCGCTGCTCACGCAGGTCCACAAACCCGCAGCGATAGCGTTCGGCCAGCTTCTTGGCCTGGTCGCGCTCCACGTCGCTGGCGACAACCGGGACCACCGGCACAGCCGGATTGTTTGTGGATGTGGCCATAGATTTCTAACCCCCGGAACCTACTTGAAGGGAGAAAAGCGGCAGATACAACGATATCAAAATGAAGCCTACCACAACGGCCATGACCACCAAAATCGCCGGCGAAACCCAAATTAACGTACGCGTCAGCCGGGTGCTGACCTCTTCTTCATAAAACTCGGCGACGCTGGTCAACATCGCGGCCAGAGCGCCCGAGGCTTCACCGACTTCGATCATTTCCAGGGCCAGCGGTGGAACCAGGTGAGTTTCCGCCAGACTTTCGTGCAGCGTACGCCCTTCGCGCACACGCGACGCGGCTGATTGCACCGAAGTAGCGATAAGCCGGCTGTCGATCGCTTGGGCTGAAGTCTCCAGGCCAGACACCAGCGGCGTGCCGCCGGCCAGCAAGGTGGAAAGCGTGCGCACAAATTGGGCGATCTGTCCCTTCAGCCAGATATCGCCCATCACCGGAACTTTGGGCTTCAGCCGGTCGATGGCCAGCGCACCCTGATCGGTGCGGGTCCAGATGTACAGCACGGTGATGATCGCGGCGACGCCGATGGCGAAGAACATGAAGTAGGTTCGCAGCGGCACGGCGATGTCGAGCATGAACTGGGTGATCGGCGGCAACGAAATGCCCAAATCGGCGTAGAGCTTGGCGAACTGCGGCATGGCGAAAGTCATCAGGTAGGTCAGCGTGACAATCACCGCGACGATCAAAATGCTGGGATAAATCAGCGCGGTGATCAGCGCTTTTTTGAAGCCAGTGCTTACCCGCAGGTAAGAAATATACTGTTCAAGCACGCCGGAGAGATTTCCGCTGCGTTCACCGGCGGTGATCGCCGTAACGTATACCGGCGGAAAAATTCCCTGTGCGGCTAGCGCTTCGGAAAGCAGCGCGCCTTCGCGCACTCGTTGACGTACATCCTGCAGCATGGGACGCAGGCTTTGCGCCGCGGCGCGTTCGGCCAGGAGATCCAGGGCGCGCAGGATCGGCAGGCCGGCCTTGATTAGGGTATTGAACTGTTGGTTGAAAATCAGGAAATCGTTCAGGTTCAGCTTGCGGGAGCGAGCCCGGACAAACTGTGAAAAAATGTTGATATTGCCCTTGATCGAAAAGACGTGCAACCCGCGGTCGGAGAGCTTCTGGCGAACCTCTCCCTCCGATTGCGCCGTCTCCAAATGCTGGAAGATGCGGCCGTTCGTGTCTCCGACTTTGCAGATGTACTCGGCCACGATCCGATCGCGCTGTTCGTTCTTGCGATCGTGGCGTGGGAAGCGATCGTCCGCATCAACGGCATTCCGGTCTACGTCCTCCCGGCGCCGAGCCAGATCGCGGCAACGCTGTACGAGGATTGGGGGACGCTGTCGCGATCGTTGATGGTCACTTTGAGCATCACGTTCGAGGCCCTCATCGCGGCAATCGTCGGCGGCGTCGCGCTCGCGCTCGCTTTTCGGCTCTGGCGGCCGCTGGAGCGGGCCTTTTTTCCGTTCGCGGTAGTCATGCAGGTCACGCCGATCATCGCGATCGCGCCGCTGCTGCTCGTATATCTTTCGTCGGGGACCGCCCTGCTGTGCGCGCCTTCCTGGTGGCGTTTTTCCCCATCCTCTCGAATACCGCGCTGGGTCTGGTGTCGGCGGACGACAATCTCATCGACCTCTTTGAGCTTTACGGCGCCTTGTCGTGGCAACAACTGGTGTTGTTGCGGCTTCCCTCGGCGCCGCCTTACTTTCTTGGCGGCCTGCGGATCGGCGGCGGGTTGGCGCTGATCGGGCTATCGTTGCGGAAATTGCGGCGGGGTCGGCCGGGTCGGGATCGGGGTTGGCGTTCCGCATTGTGGAATCCGGTTTCCGGCTCAACATCCCCCGCATGTTCGCAGCGCTGTTTCTCATCTCGCTCGCAGGAATTCTTATCTTCGTTTTCTTTACCGGAGTCTCGTACCTGCTGCTGCATCGATGGCACGCGTTCGCCCGCGGCCGCGAGCGCTGATAGCGCTTCACTGCTGAGCCGTGCGCCTCCAGCAGACATGGCAGAGGTCGTGTTCAAAATCAGCGAGCGTACGCGCGGTCTCCGGCTCCATGCCGTTGGTTCGCAAGACGTCGTCGGGCGACAAATCCGAGCCCAACTTGCGAGAAAATGGGGGTCCCGCGCGGCAGACTGACCTTCCCCGCGCGGCAGAGATCAAATCGGCATAGCGGTCGAGAAAGAGGTCGTAAGCGGCCGTCCCGCCGATGATCGCGATCGTCGCCCTCGACAAGCCGAGCGAACCGCAGACGTCTTCCAGCGACGCGCCCGCCGGATTCCATAGCCAAACATTGTTGGCCTTGCGTTCGCGTTCGAGGGAAGCGACGCCACGCGTCATCAGCAGGCGGCGGCGGATATGGAGATTGGCCTGCCCCTCATGCGACTTGCGGCCGTGAGCGACTACGTCGACCCGATCGAGCGCGGCATCGAAAAACTCCTGA